>CAZLVY010000004.1:51637-80322 GCA_964563125.1 uncultured Syntrophomonas sp.
TCCTCCCAGCAAAAAATAAACCTCTTTGTCTAACACAAAGAGGCAAGAAAACAAATCTTGCTCTTATCTGCCAGACTACACATCTGCAGGAATTAGCACCATGCTATAAATAGCTGGTTGCCGGGCTTCATCGGGCCAGTCCCTCTGCCTCTCTGGATAAGAGATATAAAGCTTAATATTTTAGTATATATTATCACCTGTGTTAAACAACCGTCAATATAAGTCTGCACAATCTCTTATTATTATATAGAAATGTTGTGCTGTATAATAATTTTTATTACATTATTATTTTGAATATGAAATACGATATTGTTTTCTCCACCGTAAATAGCTTCGAAATAATCAGGCTTATCATTACTTGTAACCGTCGCGTAATTTAAACCATACCGTTTTTCCACATCTGAAAACGGATCTCCAACTTTGACGCCGCGGTTAGTAATAAAATATTCAGTAATAATATGCATTTTGTTTAGAATGTTTTCATCTTCGGTGAATTGAAAAAGGCAATCATTGGCAGCAGGACGGTAAATAGTACTTAAGCCCAGCATTTCTCCCTCAGGGAATAATGCTGTTATCTGCTCCCAGGATGAAACACCGATACTAATTTCTCCCTGTTCGGTTTTAATTAAAAAGTCCTGAACTGCTAATTCAGTATTTTGCTCCGGATAAACTATTTCAATTCCCGGTTGACTAAAACGCACTGCCAGGCCAATAACGGCCGCAATTACGATCACAATTACCACTATTGCATATTCTTTTTTAATAAAGTTAAACACTAAAAAGCGCCCCCATAAAATACTGTTTCCAAAATTAATTTTAACCTAAAAATCAAGATGTTCAAAAGGTTAATTTTTAAATAGTTTATCGTCGTCTCGATATATGCTATTATACTCGAAGTAAAGAGGGATAGAGGTCATAAATTGTTAAATGAAGAAAATGGTTTGACTTGGGGAACTAAAAGATACCACACATTAAATTGGGAAATGAGAAATCATTTCGGCCATAAAGTTTTTAAAATATCTCTTGATGCCGGTTTTACCTGCCCCAACCGGGACGGAAAATTATCTGACCTGGGCTGTTTGTTTTGCAGTCCTCGAGGTTCGGGAGATTTTGCCGGTGACAGAGCATTAGATCTGCCCAGTCAGTTTGCGCAAGTAAAAGCAATAATGCACAAAAAGTGGCCTCAGGGAAAATATATTGCTTATTTTCAAGCCTTTTCCAACACCTATGCCAGGGTGGAGCAGCTGCGCGAGCTATATGAATTTGCCATTAATCAACCTGATGTAATAGGTTTAGCCGTCGCCACCAGGCCGGATTGTATCCCTGAGGATGTGTTAAATTTACTGGCGGAATTAAACCAAAAGACTTATTTGTGGGTGGAACTGGGATTGCAGACAATACATAAAAAAACTGCGGACTTAATGAATCTGCATTATGATTTTACTGTATTTAATCAAACCCTTGATGCCTTACAAAACCAAAACATTCAGACTGTAGCCCATATTATTCTGGGATTGCCGGGTGAGAGCCATGATGACATGCGGCAAACCGGTGAAGAATTATCAAAACTGCCGATACAGGGGCTAAAGATTCATTTACTGCATTTAATGAAAGATACCCCTTTGGCGCAAATATATGCCAAAAAAACCTTCCCATATTTAACCCAGGCAGAGTATGTAGATCTGGTAGTCGATATACTGGAAAAAACGCCCCGTCATGTCGTCATTCATCGTTTAACCGGTGACAGTCCCAGAAGCACATTGATTGGACCTACATGGAGCCTTAATAAATGGGAAGTACTAAACAGCATTGACAGCAGATTAAACCAACGCCAGACCTGGCAGGGAAGATTGGCTGCAGATAAACATATCGGAGGATACTAATAAATGAATTTACGTAATAATCGCTATGTAGTACTTAGTGCTGCCTTAATTATAAATATATGTTTAGGTTCGATTTATGCCTGGAGTATACTGGCTTCACAGTTCAAAGTAGAAAATCCAGAATGGACGCTGACCCAGATAGCCACAGCGTTTTCTGTATTAATAATGACCTATGCCATTACAACAATATTTGCCGGGCGCCTGCAAGACAATATAGGACCCAGATGGGTAGCTACTGCAGGCGGCATACTTATGGGCAGCGGGGTGATTTTATCAGGTTTGATACCTGCTATGTGGGGACTATATTTAGGCTACAGTATAATTTTTGGAATAGGTATAGGGTTTAGCTTTGTAGCCCCATTAGCCTGTGTAGTAAAATGGTTCCCCCAGGAAAAAAGAGGCTTGATAGTAGGACTGGTAACTGGAATATTCGGAGGAGGGGCCCTGGTCTTTGGGCCGCTAATGGCAGCCTTAATAAACTATACCGGAACTATTTATACCACCTTAGTTGTTATAGGCAGTATTTATTTGATAGCAGTTACATTATCAGCGCAATTTTTAAATAATCCCGTCGTAGATGAAAAGCCAAACGAAGATAATTCAGCAGTTATGGCGGAACATTGCTATACCCCCGGCCAGATGCTAAAAGACAAGCGCTTTTATGTTTTGTGGATACTCTTTTTCCTGGGCGGCATTTCAGGACTTACCATCTTAAGCAATGCCCAGCAACTGGCGGAAAGTTTTACCGGCATAAGCGGAGCCTTATTAGTATCTGTTATAAGCATTCTATCAATTTTCAATGCTTTAGGTAGTCCGGCTTTTGGAATCCTGTCAGATAAGGCAGGGCGCAAAAATGCACTGACCAGCCTGTTCTTAATTTGCGCTGCCGGCCTTTTCCTCCTGCCCTTGACGGATAATTATATTGAATTCCTGTTAGCCGCTTCACTGGTGGTTTTGTGCTATGCCGGCCTATTTGGCATATTTCCCACCATTATTGCTGATTATTATGGAACTAAAAATATGGGTACCAATTATGGACTGCTGTTTGTCGGTTATGGCGCGGCAGCTCTAGTGGGACCGGGAATAGCTGCAAGATTTGCTGATAATGCCAAAGAATTAGCTGTAAAAGCCGGAGCAACAACTGAGCAGATAAACACGGCTATACAGTCAGGCTACATTCAGGCGATATGGATAGTAGGGGCAGCATGCTTGCTGGCTGTAATACTTACCAGGCTCTTTTTGAAAAAGCAGGCTAATAAAGAAATGCTATAGTTGACAAACAGGCGCTTTCTATACTATAATTTGTTGTGCTGAAAGCAAACTTTGCGGTAGTGGCGGAATCGGCAGACGCGCTAGATTCAGGTTCTAGTGGGGGAAACTTCGTGGAGGTTCAAGTCCTCTCTACCGCACCATAAGAAAATTCTTGGGAGGTTTATACCTCCCTTATTTATTTTCTGACACATAAGATTTAGCCCCACTTTGTTCCAGAATTAGATATACTTTTAACAGGTGATTAATATGTTAAAAGCGGTTTCACTTCTAAGGGAAAATATAAAATCCTTTAATGGTTATCCTTTTTCTATTCCTGCCATTAAGAGTTTGTATGAAATTGAATTTAAAAGCAGGGTAACTTTTTTCGTGGGAGAAAATGGCTCAGGAAAATCAACTTTACTAGAAGCAATTGCTCAGCAATGTAATTTTAATAATGCTGGCGGCGGCAGAAATAATGTTTTTGAAGTGCAAGCGGCAGAGTCTGCTCTGGCGGATTATATCAGGCTTTCATGGATGCCGAAGCTAACAAAGGGCTTTTTTTTACGCGCAGAGTCTTTTTACCATTTTGCTTCCCATATTGATAATGTGGATGATACGGGTTATCGAGATTACGGTGGCCGTTCACTGCACCAACAATCACATGGAGAGTCATTCCTGGCATTGTTCGCGAATCGCTTCAGCGGCAAAGCCATTTATCTATTGGATGAACCTGAAGCAGCTTTGTCTCCGTCCAGACAATTAGCGCTTCTAAGAATATTACATGATCTGACCAACAGGGGAGATGCACAATTCATAATTGCCACTCATTCACCAATATTAATGGGTTATCCTGATTCAGTAATATTGAATTTTGATGACAGTAGAATTGATGAAGTAGATTATGAAATGACAGATCATTATCAAATCACCAAGTATTTCTTACAGAATAGAGAAAAGTTCCTGGCGGACATATTTGATAATGATTAATTTATATTTCGAAAAAGAAATTACGAAGCAAACTATAATTTCTGCTATAATATCATTAAACAATATTCAGTAAGGTGTACAATTTACTACAGCTTATAGTTTAAGAGTTATTATTCTTTAAGGAGGTCTGTTATGAGCTTACTGCTTAATCCCAAGAAGTACAAAGACCGGAACTATCCCGATGAACGGTCGAAGGAAATTATGCTCAAAACCATTGAATGGTTTGAAGCAAAAGGTCTGGCCAAACAAAAGGAATCATATCACGATAGAGAGTTCTGTGAAGATTTTCAGAAATTCGCCACCGATGAGGGAATTTTTGAAACACTTTTCCTGCCCAAAGGTTATGGTTCAGACCCCAACCAGTATTACAGTACCTATAGAATGTATGAATTTTCGGAAATATGCGGATTTTACGGCGGTGCCTACTGGTACACATACCATGTATCAACTCTTGGTCTCGATCCTGTATTGCTGGGAGATAATGAGGAAGCCAAACATAAAGCTGCCGCAAAAATGAAAGACAATGCGCTCTGTGCTTTTGGACTTTCCGAAAAAGAGCATGGTGCTGACATCTATTCATCAGAAATGAAACTCTATCCTCAAGGAGACGGAACCTATCTTGCCAATGGCAGCAAGTATTATATCGGTAATGGCAATGTTGCCAGCACAGTTACAGTTTTTGGCAAGTTTGCCGATACCGGTGACTACGTATTTTTCGTAGTTGATTCAGCTGATCCCCATTATGAATGCGTGAAAAATATTATTGATTCAAACCAGCAATTTGTGGCTGAATTCGTGCTGCATGATTACCCGATTACTGAAGCTGACATCTTGTCAAAAGGTCCAAAAGCCTGGGATGATATGCTCAATACCATTAATATCTGTAAGTTTAACATTGGCTCAGGTGCTACCGGTATAGTCACCCACTCCTTCTATGAGGCGATTAACCACGCTTATCACAGAGAACTTTACGGCGGCAAAGTAACCGATTTTGCGCACGTAAAGAGACTTTTTTCCGATGCCTGGCTGAGAATCATGGGCATGAAGCTCTTTGGTCTCAGAGCAACTGACTACATGAGAGTTGCCAACGAAAATGATAAGAGATATCTGCTCTTCAATCCGGTTATGAAAATGAAAGTTGCCATCCAGGGTGAGAAAGTTCACGAACACCTTTTTGATATTATTGCTGCCAAAGGCTTCGAAAAGGACATGTATTTTGAGCAGGCGGTCAGTGAGCTTATCGGTTTCCCAAAACTTGAAGGTACACGTCATGTAAATATGGCCTTAATAGCCAAACTTATTCCAAGCTATATGTTTATGCCGGCTGAGTTCGAGGAGATCGGAAGAATTACCGACGACAGAAATGACGACTATCTCTTCCATCAGGGAACTACTCATGGTTACGCTAAAACCAAGTTCCATGACTTCAATATTGCTTATAACAGTATTGCCCACCTACCCAATGTCCAGGTGTTTATTGAGCAGATTCAGGCTTATAAAGACTTTCTCATGGTATCAGGTAAGGATCTTGGCAAACAGATGCAGGAGTTTGATTATCTGCTGGCTGTCGGTGAACTCTTTACACTGGTGGCATATGGTCATCTTATCATTGAAAGCGCCAAAATCGAAGGCGTCAGCGATGAGATCATGAACCAGATGTTTGACTTGTTCGTAAGAGATTTCTCCGCCTACGCGGTTGAACTTTACACAAAGCCAATAAACACTGACATTCAAATTGAAAAGATCCAGCAAATGATTAAGAGACCGGTTGCCAATCAGGTAGAATTTGAAAAAATTCTCAATGAAGAAGTATACAGCCTGGTTGATGTTTATATTCAAAATCCCTAATTGATAAAATTATAATAGTATAAATAAAGGGTTCTCTTAAGTGGGAACCCTTTCTATTTTCACAATTAAATAAAGTACGATTTAACATTTATTTACTGGCTTCCTGCAAGAGGAGCGTATGAGATTTCGTATGAACCTCCAAACAGGTGTTTATAACACATCAGTTCGGAGGTTTTTTGAAAAATTTTAGCAGCTGATTATCTGGCGAATACCGGATTATATTATCTGCCTATTTTAAAAAGTATTAATTTTAGGTAAAGAGGTATAAAATATATCAGCATTACTCTAAAATGGAAGAAGAAGAATAATACTATAGAAGGAGGTAATTGATATGGAAAAAATTGAAGTCTTATTCAGTAAAATAGTAAATTGGGCTAAAATTCCTGATTATGATACTAAGGGAGCTGCTGGTTGTGATATAAGTGTGTCCTTGCAGGATGAAATAGTTTTATATCCGCACGAAGTTAAAAATCTGCCTACCGGATTTGCAGTTAAAATTCCTGAGGGATATGAAGCACAGATTAGAAGCAGGGTAGGTATGGCCCGTAAAGGAATTGTGGTAGCCAATGCTCCTGGTACCATAGACGGGGAGCATATCGGTGAGTTAACCGTATTGTTACTTAATGTTACTGATAAACCGGTTAAAATACTGCCGGGGCAAAAAGTGGCACAGATGGTCTTTAGCCCGGTGGTAAAGGCGAAGTTTATAGAGGAATAAGATCAGACATTCAAAGGTTTGCAGTACAGATAATAAGGTATACGTTTTTATGAAGGAGGAATCACAGCTTTGACCAGATATAAATTAGAACCGCATAATACTGTACTGATAATAATTGATGTACAGGAAAAATTAATGGGTGCCATGAAAGATAAAGAGAAGGTCTATAAAAACATAAATCTTTTGCTGGAGACCAGCAAGCAGCTAGATATACCGGTAGTAGTTACTGAGCAATACCCCAAAGGGCTAGGTAAAACTGTACCAGAGATAGCGGGAAATTTACCTGAACATAAATATTTGGAAAAAGTAACTTTTAGTGCATGCACTGATGATCTATTTAATATTTTAAATTTAATTAACCGAAAAACAGTTTTAATTACCGGCAGTGAAACCCATATATGCGTATTTCAGACTGTACGCGATTTGCTGCAGGCAGGTTACAATGTTCATTTAGTGAAAGATGCAGTTTGTTCGAGATTTGAGGAAAATTATAATAATGGTATTCAACTGATGCACGATACCGGTGCGATTATTACCAATACAGAAACGGTAGTTTTTGATTTGCTGAAACAAGCCGGTACACCGCAATTTAAAGTTATATCACCCTTAGTTAAATAAGACGGCAATCTTACGAAAACAAATATCCTGCCGCATAATGTCTATTGACAAAGAAAATGCCTCAAAGTATTCTTAATAAAGGAAAACAGCTATTTTAAGGGGGTAATTTTATGGCAAACGGTGATTGGTTTTTATTTGAAATGGTTGACAGTGTAGCAGTTCTGACTCTAAATCATCCCGAATCTATGAATATTGTCAATAAAGAATTATTTACAGAGCTTGATGAGATGCAAAATAAAATTGAACAAGACAAATCCATCCGCGCAGTAGTCATAAAAGCCAATGGCGAACATTTTTCTGCCGGTATTGATCTGAATTTGCTTAAAAGTATAGATTCGCAATTTGTTGCGGAAAATCTTAACTGGCTGCAGAGACTGTACGGTAGATGGCAGGAGTGGCACATACCTGTTGTAGCCGCTGTGCATGGTATTTGTTACGGTTCCGCTGTTGAACTCATTTTAGGCTGCGACATCCGCGTAGCAGCAGATGATTTAAAAATAGCCATTCCCGAAGTGAGATTTGGCCTGTCACCTGACATGGGCGGTACGGTTAGACTTACTCAACTGGTCGGATTAGGGCAGGCTAAAAGACTTATATTGGGTTGTGAAGAATTAAATGCCCAGGAAGCTCTGCAGGTAGGATTGGTTGAAATCGTAGTACCCCGGGAGAAATTGGAAGAAAGAGCTATCAAGCTGGCTAAGAGAATGGCAGGAATGCCTCCGATGGCGATACGTTTTGCAAAAAGGGGTATCAACCTGGCTAATGAAAGCAGCCTGGCAGCAGGTCTGGCCTTTGAACAAGCCCAGTCAATCTTCTGCTGCGGCACCGAAGATCAGAACGAAGCTATTGATTCCTTCTTTAACAAACGCAAACCGGTTTTTCAAGGTAAATAGACATTAAATTTAGTAACATAGTTATTGTTCAGGCAGCTAAGCCCATGTTTAGTTGCCTTTTTTATGGTAGAGTGCCCGCTGGCTAAGTCAGGTAATCTAATATTGTTTAACAAAATTTAAAGTGATTATAGCAGAAGGTAAATATTTTACTTCTGTATTTGACAAATGCCCGTAAAATCTCTATACTAATAAACTGGATGACCGAGATAAGAATTAAAGAAAACAAGAAAATATCGGCATTACTTTTAGAGGTGCCGCTATTTTTTTTAATAAATTAAATGGCTTTTATAAAAAGAAGGAGTGGGAACATCAAGTGCTGTTAGAAAATTTAAGAAATATAGGAATAATTGCTCATATAGACGCCGGTAAAACTACTACTACCGAAAGAATATTGTATTATACCGGTTTGACGCATAAAATAGGCGAGACGCATGATGGTGCCAGTGTTATGGATTTTCTTTCTTATGAAAAGGAACGCGGCATTACAGTAGCTTCTGCTGCCACTACCTGCATATGGAAAGGAACCAGCATTAATATAATTGATACTCCTGGTCATGTAGATTTTACGGCCGAAGTCGAACGCAGTCTCAGAATTTTAGATGGTGTAGTAGTTATATTCTGCAGTAAAGGCGGAGTAGAACCGCAATCAGAAACAGTCTGGAGACAAGCTGATAAATATAGAGTTCCCCGCATTGCTTATATAAATAAAATGGATGCAGTTGGTGCAGACTTTTTCCGAGTAAATGAGCAGATAAGAACCAGACTGGGAGCAAATCCTCTGGTTATCACCCTGCCGGTAATTAATGATGACGATTTTACTGGTATTATTGATTTAATAAAAATGAAATATTATACTTTCAGCGGTAAATTAGGCAACGAAGTAGCGGAAGTTGAAATTCCTGCCGAGCATTTAGCCGAGGCAGAAAAATGGCGTCAATCAATGACTGAGAGTCTGGCTGAAACAGACGAAAAATTGCTGGATATGTATTTTAATAATGAACCTATTGCCAATGAATTGTTAATTGAAGCTATTAGAGTAAATACTTTAAGCGGAAAAATTGTGCCGGTATTATGTGGTAGTTCCTATCGTAATATTGGTGTGCAACTGCTTTTAGATTGTATTGTTAATTATCTGCCGTCACCTATGGATGTAGAGCCAGCAGTTGCTACAATTCTGGGTACAGATGATACAGTTGAAATAATTCCCGATTCTAATGGCCCCTTTTCAGCTTTGGTTTTCAAAATTGTCAGTGACCGTCATGTTGGCAAATTAGCCTTCGCTCGCGTTTATTCCGGAACTATTAAAGCGGGCAGTTATGTAATAAACAGCACCAAAGATAAAAAAGAGAGAATAGGCCGCCTGGTTAAAATGCATGCTAACCATCGTGAGGAAATAACTGATGTGTATGCAGGCGATATCGTAGCCTTTATCGGTTTGAAAGATGTCAGCACCGGTGACACCATTTGTTCAGAAGGAAACAACTTATTACTGGAATCAATCATTTTCCCTGAACCGGTTATACAAATATCCATTGAACCAAAAACTCAAAATGATCAGAGTAAACTTGGTGAATCACTGGCCCGTTTGGCTGCTGAAGATCCGACTTTTAAAGTAACTTATAACTCGGAAACCGGTCAAACTTTAATTGCCGGTATGGGTGAGCTTCATTTGGAAATAGTCGCTGAAAGACTGTCCAAAGAATATATGGTTGATTTTAATATTGGTCAGCCCCAGGTTGCTTACAAAGAGACTATTACCCAAAAAGCAGAACAAGTTACCCGCTATGTAAAACAAACTGGCGGCAAAGGACAGTTTGCTCATTTGGTCTTGCGCTTAGAGCCAAGTGAAGAGGGATTTGAGTTTGTTAATAAAATCGTCGGCGGAGCTATACCCAGAGAGTACATTCCAGCTGTTGAGGCAGGAATTAAGCAAACTTTAACAGAAGGAGTCCTGAAAGGATTCCCTGTAGTTAATGTTAAGGCAACATTGCTGGATGGATCTTTCCATGAAGTGGATTCATCAGAAATGGCGTTTAGAGTAGCTGCCATGATCTCTACCAAAGATTGCTTGAAGAAGGCTGCTCCTAAGCTGCTCGAACCGGTGATGAAGTTGGAGATAACTACTCCTGAGGAATTTACCGGTAATATAATAAACAATATTAGTAATATGCGTGGCCGTTTGGAATCTATGGAAATGGAAAACAATACGCAGATAATTAGAGGGAGTGTACCTCTGGTTGAATTGTTCGGCTATTCAACTACTTTAAGGTCGCTTACCCAGGGTAGAGCCGCGTTTTCCATGCAGTTTTCGCATTATGAAGAAAGACCAATCACTTCTATAGACAAATAAATAGATAAAGTCCGCTCAATGATGAACGGACCTACGATAACAAAAGGACGCACATTGTTGCGTCCTTTTTGCGATATTATTGTTGGTGCAATGTAGGGTTGATTAGCGATATTCTATAGTTGGCCTAACTTTATTGACTCGGCCAGATTGAGTAATTCTTCATTACTTAACGAACTCTTTATCTTAACCAGATACGCTATATTTTCATATTCTGCAATTACTTCTAACAGTTGAGTTGATGACTCAGCGACGGAAGTCTTATTATCCTGCTGCTCTTTATCAGCAGCTACAGACATATAACTCATAGGAGCTGAATAAGGTTCTACTGATATTTCAACTGTCTGGTTAGTATTTACTTCGGTGTAAGTGAAGTTAATAACAGATCCAGTGTCAGAACTTACGTTTAATATATAATTTTCGGGCAAGTCAACCGGCATAACCAAGACCTCGTCTGCATTATTTGCCAGTGAGACTGCATAGGAACGATAGCGGTTAGGTGATAAGACTTTTAGGGCAGCAGATGTGTCATCTCTGGTACCTAGCGTCATATCTGATTGCAGCGATTTTGTGCTGATATCTTCAGAAATTGGAGCATCAGTAACTGGAGCATCAGTAACTGGAGCATCAGTAACACTTCTCATCGCAATTTGTATGACTTCATTATTGTTGGTTGATTCATTAATACTGGTACTGCCACTTACTGTGTTACCTGAATCATTGTTACTGACGGTAACGCCTGGGTCTCCGCTGCCACCGTCATTTAAAGTAGTTGGATTTGTTGGTGTGCTGCCGGTTCCAAAAATATCTGGATCAGTAACCAAAGCCTGGTCGGATTCCAACTGGTTATCAGCAATATCTTTGGTTGCTAATTCAAATTGTGCAGATTTATTACCAATATTAAAAGTATTATAGAAATCAGGTAATACACCAGTGATTAAAAGTACAATAGCAGCGGCTGCAGCTATAAATAAAGATACTTTTCTGGTGCGTGAAGTTTTTAAGCTGTGAATATCAGCTTGGCTTTGAATGGTCTGCCTGGCAGATACAGCGCCCATCACCCGACTGGTAAAATTGTCATCTATGGCATCTACTGTCAGGGCATCTTTTAAAACCGCATTTTCCATATAAGTTAACTGCACCATATTATTGCACGTTTCGCACTTTGTCAGGTGCTCTTCAATCTGCAGAGCAATTTCAGGGGATAAATTGCCGTCGCAATATTCATAAACATATTTGTCAATTTGCTGGCAATTCATATTACTTCCCCCTTTCTTTCAGTTGCAGTTTTTTGCATATATAGATTGCGCATAGCTTTCCGGGCTCGATGGACTTTAACCTCGACATTTTCTTTACTTATACCTAGCACCTCAGCAATTTCTCCGTTGTTATAATCCATCTGATAACGCAGGGTAATAATGATGCGGTAGCTTTCTGGTAATTCCATAATTACTTCATTAATAAAGCTGCTTAAGGCTCTTCTTTCATAATACAAATGCGGGTCCCCAATATTGGCACTTGGTGTACTATCAAGTGCCTGCACATAGGTTTCATCAAAACTTAAATTTACAACCTTTTTATTCTTTCTTAAGGTACTGATAGTAGTGTTTACAGCTATTTTATGTATCCAGGGGCCAAACTTTTTATTAACATCGAATTGATAAAGTTTTTCATATACAGTTAGAAAGACTTCCTGTGAAATGTCTTCTGCTTCCTGATATTGCCCGATTATTCGATATACAATAGCAAATACAGATTTTTTGTATTTGTTCACTAACTCCTCAAAAGCGTAGAGGTCGCCTGCCAAGACCTGAGAGGCCAACAACTCATCACTATTCAAAATTTTCAGCTCCCCAATCTCTTATATATGATACGAAAGTCATAGTAATAGCTTACACTAAAGCCAAGAAAAACAACATAATCAATAATTACCTTGTTGCACCAATATCCATTATATACTGTTTTTATGTTAAAATAAGAGGGAAATAGACGATAATTATCTGCTATAAGGTCTAACGGTAAAGATTGGAGTGTCATTGAAAATAATTGTTGATGCGGATGCCTGTCCCGTAAAAGAAATAATTGAACAGCAGGCAAGGCTTAAAAACATTAAGGTTATAATGGTTTCTAATTATAGTCACCAAATAAATAGTCAGTATGCAGAAGTAATTGTGGTTGACAAAGAGTCACAGGCAGCAGATATTACTATTGCAAATATGACTGCGGCAGGGGACCTGATTGTTACTCAGGATTATGGCCTGGCATCTATTGTGTTGGGCAAAGGAGCAGTAGCAATGAGCCCTAGTGGTAAACAGTATACTGTGGAAAATATAGATGGCCTTTTAATGCAGCGATATTTAAATGCCAAGGCCAGACAGGCAGGGAATAAGCATATTAATCCCAAAAAGAGAACCAGAGTCGATAATACCAGTTTTGAGAATAGTTTAAAGGCATTGTTAAACCAAATAAAATAAAAGTAAAATATTTGTTATTAAAGTTGGTAATTATGTAAAATAAGTAGGGAATAATTAAATCCAAATAAATTATATTAGCTCTTAGCGACGAAAGGGGATAAATTATGTCTGATTCATGTAATTCATGTCCATCAAATGGTCAATGCGATGTTGACCCATCCAAATGTGATGCTGTTGAAATTAAAAAAACGCTGGTTGGTTCATTAAATAACATAAAAAACGTTATCGTGGTAATGAGCGGCAAAGGCGGGGTAGGAAAATCATCTGTTACAGGGCTAATTGCCAGTGCTCTGGCCCGGGAAGGTAATAAAGTTGGTGTTCTAGATGCTGATATTACTGGACCCAGTCAACCTAGAGCCTTCGGCTTAAAAGATGTATCATTAAAAGGTTCTGATTATGGAATCATTCCACCCACTACAGAACTGGGCATAAAATTAATATCTATTAATTTCTTTCTTCCCCATGAAGATGACCCGGTTATCTGGAGAGGACCAATTTTAGCTGGTGCAGTTAAGCAATTCTGGGAAGAAGTAGACTGGCGGGACCTGGATTATTTAGTGGTAGATTTGCCCCCGGGAACTGGTGATGTACCACTAACCGTAATGCAGACACTACCTGTAAAAGGTATAGTTATTGTATCTTCGCCGCAGGAACTGGCAGTAATGGTAGTTAAAAAAACTATAAACATGACTAAAAAAATGAATATACCCATCCTGGGCCTGGTAGAAAACATGAGTTACGCCATTTGCAGTCACTGTGATGAAAAGCTTCCTATATTCGGGGAAAGCCAGGGAGAAAAAGTAGCCAAAGATAATGCCATCGACTTCCTTGGCGGACTGCCCTGGGATATAAAATTGAACCAGTTAGTTGATCAGGGGAAAATCGAATCCTATAATTCGGAGGAGATAAAAGGCATCGTTGCTAAATTAACCGCCAAATTAGAGCAACAAAAATAACAGCTTAAGTTACAGGAGTTATCTGGTATAGATATTCTTAACCTTAAGTATTTGCAAATTAAAATTTTAATAATAGAAATAAAAGTTATATTGTATATATTTCTGATGTATATTAGAATAAATAAGTAATAATAATTATTTTGTATAGTATAGACTGGAGGGAGATATAATTGATAACCAAACTGCTTTTGGAAATTAAGAATATCTTTGCTGAGTTAGCTTCAACATTAATCCTTGGTAAAAATAAAGATGCTGCCGGAATCGCTATGATACTTTCAGAAAAAAGCCGAGCTCTGGCGGAGGAATTAGGAAAATAAGTGTTAATATAAGCTAAAACCAAAACACTGCCTCTGTGTGGGGCAGTGTTTTTCTTGGTTTGCAGGGATGAACACATATCGTTCGAAATTGAGCATTGAAAATATCGGTCATTGGTAGTCAGCTACATAAAAGAGTAAGATGCCGATTGGCATCTTACTAATGATTTCTTCCGGAATTTATGCATATGCCTGGAGAATACTGGTCCGGATTAATTCGAAAGCTTCGGTTGAAGTTTCAACCTGGCTAATCTGTCCATTGTCCATAATGGCAAAGTTATCAGCCAACAGTTCTGCTTCCCAGGGATCATGTGTAACATAAAGAACCGGAATTTCAAGTTTTTTAAGTACCTTGCGAAAATCAGGGAGAATTCGTTCCTTGAGAACAACATCCATACTGCTTAGTGGTTCGTCCATGAGCAATATTTTAGGTTGGGGGACCAGCGCCCGGGCCAGAGAAGCACGGCTTTGAAAACCACCGCTGAGTGTCCGGGGACTTTTGGTTAAAACCTCTTTCAAATCAAGCATTTCTACTATCTGATTATATGCTTCAATTGTGCCTTTACCATTACGCATCCCGTAAAGAATGTTTTCTTTAACGGTCAGATGCTGAAAAAGTGCCGGGTGCTGCGGGACATAACCTACATCTCTATTTTCAGGTGGTAGTTTGATGATATCAAAATTGTTCAGCAGAACCTCTCCCTGATCGGCGGAAACTATTCCGGCTATGATTTTCAGAAAAGTTGATTTGCCGCTGCCATTAATACCAATAAGTGCCTTAATTTCGTTATTAATTTCCAGACTGGCATTTTGCAGGACAATCTGACGACCGTATTTCTTAGTGATACCTTTAGCTTGCAGCATAGCTACGCCTCCTAAAGCTTAGTATTGAGACAATTAAAAGTGATAAGGCCACGCAGAATACAGCTGCCGTTACAGCCATATCCAGATCTCCTACCTCTACTTTGGTATAGACGTAAGAGGCTAGAACCTGAGTTCTTCCTGGCATATTCCCGCCAAACATTATAACTGCAGCAAACTCGCTCAGTGAGCGGGAAAAACCCAGAACAAATCCGGAGAAAAGTGCTTCTCCCATCAGTGGAAGCACCACTCGAAAATAAACTTTCCCCGGGTGATCGCCCAGGGTTCTGGCTACATCTATTACCTCAGGTTCCATTTGGTTGACACCGGATACCAGTGTACGAGCAGCCAGGGAATAGGAGACAAAAAACATGGCCAGTATAACTGCAAAAAGGGTAAATGCTGCTCCGGTTTCTCCTAAAAAACCACAGGTTTTTCTTCCGAATGCCAGCAACAGAGCTAGTCCTGCCACAGTATGCGGAAGGGCGATAGGCAAATCATTGAATAAATTGGCAATCTTGTAAACTATTGAATCACGGTAAAACAAATGATAGTAAGCGAATCCAACCGCTACGGTCAAAGCCAGACTGGCAGCTAAAAGTGCTGCTATAAGAGTATTTTTAACACTATTCCAGAAGAAAGGATCCGCCATGGTGGCCATAATTCCTTCCATACTAAGGTTAATAACCAGTGCTAAAACGGGAAATATAATTAATATCACAAACAGGGGCAGGAAGAAAATTTTAACCACTTCTTTACTCATAAGCCTTCCACCCGTACTTTTCAAATTCTGCAATATTTTTTACAGCATGATCGGCAAATGCTGCTGCCAGATCTGTCTGACCACCTTTAATAATTGCTGTTCCGAAAACTATTTCGCCGGAAAATTCTTCGTCGATTACTTCTGCTATTTTCAGCTCATTACCATTGGCAACACTTGAATAGATAAGGCCTGCATCCAGTTGATCCTCTTTTATCATAATGGCTACTTGATTTACTGTACTCGGCATTGCTTTAATATTAGGCGAAACTTTCTCCCACAATCCTAGTTTTTCAATCGAGTTTTTGGCGTAAGTTCCAGCCGGAGCTTGAGGGTCAGCGATTACCACAGTTACTTCCGGATTGCCCAGGTCTTCCATTTTTGTTACCTTGCTATTTCCTGTTTCAGAAACGACAAGAACAATATTATCTTTTAAAAATTTACTGCTATTTTCATTCTTTTGTGCTTCTTCAAGTTTTTCAATATAAAGCCAGTCAGCTGAGTAATAAAGATCACAAGGTTGGTTCTGCTCAATTTGAGCAAAGAGACCACCGGAAGGCCCATAATTTACTGCAACAGTTGCTTCGGTTTCTTCCTGAAAAGATTTAATGATAACGTCCATTGGCTTCTTCATTCCGGCCGCCACATAAAGATTCAAGGTCTGACCGGAAAAAGAAATTTTTTCCACTTCAGGCTGGGGAGAGCTTGCTGGTTGGGGAGAACCCTGCTGACCGCACCCTGCTGTCAGGAGTAGTCCACAAAGGAATACAGCTGATAAAAATAAACTCAAGAATTTTTTCATGAAATATACCTCCTCAAAATTTAACTTCCTCACATTCCTCTACAGTACAGTTAAACTTGCTGCCCTCCTTTCGGAAAAATAAAAAACGACCCGGTGAAAAAGAACCGGGCCGCAATCTTTGCGAACTCTAATTAACGCTGCCCAAAGGGCAACGACATTCTCGTTTCCACAATGGGAGGTATAGTCGTTTCCAACTATACCCTATCGGCCTAAAGCCCGTGGAATAATTCCCTTAGGGCAGTTGGCTCGGAGTTTAATATAAAAATATTTTTATTAGTCTTTCGACATTTAGTTGGATATTCCTTTTTAATAAAATAAATTATCTGAAATTACTATTATAAAACTATTTGTTTATAATAGCATTCTCTGCAGCCCACATAACTTGATAAACTAAAGGTGAGCCGGTTAACAATGGATGAGTTGCATACTGCATAACTGCAAGCTCTGCCGCAGTAAGTCGCTGTTGAATAGCAAGTGCCAGTATATTAACCATATCTGCTGCCTGCAGCCCGCCAAGAACATGCCCGCCTATGATTCGATCGTCTTTTCGATCAAATAATAGCTTCACTTCTGTTCGCATTGTACAGCCTGGCAATGAAGCTGGATGTCGATCAGGTGCAACCGTTTTTCCTATATAATAATTAATATTATTTTCTGAACACATACTTTCAGTAAACCCAGCTGCACCAACAGAAGTATTACCAACCCTGGTAGCAAACGCACCCAGTGCTCCCTGAGTTTTTCTATTTAATTGATATAGATTGCTGGCCGCGATCATTCCTTCTGATGCAGCTACTGAAGCAAGTCTAATTACTATCGGTTGGCCGTTAATGGTTGAAAATTTACTTGCGCAGTCACCACAAGCAAAAATGTCAGCGTCACTTGTTCTTAAATATTTATCTACAATTATTCCTTCTTTAGTATCGACATTTAGACCTGACTTGCTGGCTATTTCTATATTAGGAACTGTTCCAATCCCTAAAATAACCATATCCGCATTTAAAGTAGAACCGTTAGAGAGAACAACACCATTTACTTTCATATCGCCAACAAATGATTCAACCCGAGTATTAGTCATAACTTTTACACCCAGGCGATCCAGTTCAAGCTCTATCTGGTATCCATATTCCTCTTCACAGGCTATTGCTAAACAATGTGGAAGTGCTTCAATCAGAGTCACATTATAGTCACCCTTGAGACGAATTTGCTCGGCCATTTCAACCCCTATAAAGCCGCCTCCGATAATTACAACATCTTTACTTTGCTGTAGTTCATCTTCTATCTTTTGTAAATAAAGCGGATCCTTGTTAATAGCAAATATATTTTCCAATTGCCCGCCAGGAATCGAGGGAACTATTGCCCTGGCGCCCGTTGCTAAAATTAGTTTTTCGTAACCGATGGTTTCCCCATCTGTAAATCTAACCAAATGTTGCTGTCTATCGATTTCGCTAACGTGCGAAATAATAAATTCAACTCCCTTTTTTATAAAACCTTCATCTGGAATTTTATCCTTTTCAACCGATTTTAACATTCCGTAAATATAAGGAATACCACAGGGTACAACTGTATAAGATACATCACGTACTACTGACACTTGTTTATTCGGGTACCAGGTTTTAATTGAGTTTGCAGCACTTAAACCTGCAGCCGATCCACCGATAATTAATACATCAGTTGCTTTCATCTCTTATTCTCCTCTCATTTTTACGCTAATAAATAGGGCATATGCTCATTATAAAATACCAGCTATTTTAAGCATATGTCAACAAAAAAAATAGGTTGAACGATTTCTCTTGATTTGTGATTGGTAATGAAAATATGCTTGACCTGAGCAGTTTAGGAGTAGTAAGCAGACATTTAGTTAGAAGGCTGGAAGACGGGGGAGGGGAATGAATTTGCCTGGATATTTCAGAAGCATGGCTCAATGTCGCCCGCAGGAAGTTAAAAACTGAAACAGCTCTATGCTAATAAATCCGATATAATAATTAAGAAATAAAGAATTTGTTAAATAAATCATCTCTTGCAAATTAC
The DNA here is from genome assembly GCA_964563125.1 of uncultured Syntrophomonas sp. Lineage (GTDB taxonomy): Bacteria > Bacillota > Syntrophomonadia > Syntrophomonadales > Syntrophomonadaceae > UBA1368. The sequence continues at coordinate 70,381 of CAZLVY010000004.1, forward strand.
AGCTTAGATTTTTTTGGCTTATTCATAGAGGGTAAAAATTAGGACTTGGAACGGGCATTAAATATCGTAGAGTTTTAGTTTTCGGTACATTGTAACACGGGAATAGCCCATCTCTCTAGCTACCTGGCTAACATTACCATGATGTTTTTCCATAAGAGTCTTAATTTGATTAGCTTCATCAAGCATAATAATCTGCTGCTTTCTATGTTTATAAGGTTTCTCGTTGCAATCAATTATGCAATTTCCGCAAGTATTCACAATAATGTTTAAATTTAAATCACTTAGTCTTATGGTATCTTTTTTGTCAGTAATACAAACCAATCTCTCGATAATATTTTGTAATTCCCTGACATTACCAGGCCATTGATAGTGGACTAAATCTTCCATCAGAGGAGAATTAATTATTTTAGCGATAAATCCTGATGACAATCCCATGCCCGCTAAATAGTATTTGGTCAGTAAGGTGATATCCTCGGGTCTTTCACGTAAAGGCGGAATATTAACTGATATTACATTAATGCGATAATATAGATCTTCACGAAATTTTCCGGCAGCTACTTCTTGATAGAGGTTTCTATTAGTGGCACAGATAATTCTTATATCTACCGGAATTTCTTTAAAATCACCTATTCGAGTTACTTTTCTGTCCTGCAGTACTCTTAGCAATGCTACCTGAGATTCCAGCGGCATATCGCTTATTTCATCCAGGAACAGCGTACCTCCTTTAGCAGCTTCGAATTTGCCGGGCGCGCCTCCGCGTCTTGCTCCTGAAAATGCACCATCCACATAACCGAATAGTTCACTGCTTACTAGTTCGTGGGGGATAGCTCCACAGTTAATAGCTACAAAAGGTCCATTGCGCCGAGGACTTTCATTATGAATTGCTTGAGCAAAGATGTCTTTGCCGGTACCGCTTTCACCCTGGAGCAGAATATTGCTCATATTATCAGCAGCAATACGTGCAACATTAATACTTGCCAATAATTTTTTGCTTTTGCCCATAATATTATTAAATCCAGGTTTGGAAGAGTGATGTTTGTATTCGTTAATATTAGCGCAGATATTATTTCGAATAAAAATTAATACATTTGCTATATGATCTTTCTCATCTTTAATCATTTGTATCGTGGTTTCGCAGTGATATTTATTATTTAAATTATCAAGAAAACAATCCATATTGTTAAAAGGATAATCTTCATAACTATTTTCAGAAGGATGATCGACTAAATTATAAAAATGAAGCCCTCTCAAATCCAGAGTCTTTTTGCCTAAGATCCTTTCGCCTTCTGTGTTAACTGATTCAATAATTCCGATAGAGTTCAGAACTACTACTCCATCAGGTACACTATCAATAATTCTGTTCAGGGATTTTGAGACAGACATGTACTTGTGGCTTAATTCGTCAATAGTAAGGCAATCCTTCATTTTGTCAACTGCTTTTAGCAATGTCGATAAAACATGACTGTGATCTTCATATACAGGTCCTATCAGACCTAAAGCGCCGTACAGATTGCCTTCACAATCAATAATTGGTACTGCAGAAGTTGTTAAGCCATGGAGCGCATGGCAGTAATGTTCAACACCATTTATCTGAACAGTCTGGCGGGTAATAATAGCTGTACCTATAGCATTGGTCCCTAAAACATCCTCACTCCAATTATCGATAATTGTCCTCGTTACTGGAATACACTCTACTAAACAAGCATGTTCATCAACTAAAAACAGATGAAAACCGGAACCTTTAATAATATTATAGGTTTGATCTACAATTGGATAACTTATAGAGATAAGGGTTGATAATTTTTCCGAGCACATGTCCGGTTTATTTTTGTATGTTACATAGGGCATATCCTGATAAGGATCTACGCCAGCGTTATAGGACCTTCGCCATGAATCATTTATTATGGGATTAAGACCAACTGGATTTATGGAACCAGTCTTTATAAATTGCTCCCATTCCGACAACAAGTCACGCTTGGATAAGACAACTTGATTCAACAATAATTCACCTACTTTCTTTCGATAGTTCCAGTTAATACTGAACGATAAAAGTTAGAAATGTCAGCAGGTATAGGTAAATTGTTTTCGCTATATCCTTTGCACAAGTGCATCCAAGTTAGAATAATATGCTGTGAAGTTTGTATGCAAATGCTATATTATGTAATATTATAGCATAAATTGCGCTAGGTCATAAGTATCTGTTATGTATGTAATGCTACTTAAATTATGTTTTATTATCCTGCAACTCTACTTTTGAATGGGAAACAAATAGTTTTGCAGTTGACTCTCTATATCCATCACCTGACAGTTACTGCAATAATATATTTTTTCAGCATTACTTAGCCAGCCTTTACCGGCCAGACTTTGATTTACTCTTTCTATAAGAGATCTGGTTCCAATAGTTTTATTACAACCTTTACATTTTAATAATTCATCACTCTTTAGCACTATATTAGCTTCATCCAGGCATGCCAAATCCAAGACCTTTTCGATAGAAATAGCCTCCTCTGCGCAATTAAGCATACAGGTACGACAGCTTATACATTGTATATAGTTGAAATTAATTATGTTTCCTTCTGAAGTTTTCTCCAAGGTAATCGCCCGGGAAGGACATTTTTCCCAGCAAGACCCGCACATGGAACAGCGTTCTGAATTTATAGAAATACGGAAAAAAGGTAAGGGACAGTCATAGTATTTAGTATTTTCTCCGGTACTATTTTTAATAAAATTATTCAGGCGCCGGGCAAATTCCAATCTATAATTTATTTGCTCAGAATAATTGAATTTTCTTTGGCATTCGCTTTTATATATGGAATGGCTAACTTTCTGGGCATTTAACAAGCGGAAAATATCACTTTTATTATGAATTAATAATAGAGGTGAAACCATATCATGAATTTCTAATAATTCTTTTACAAAAGTGAACATTGCTTCCCATTTTTTTAATGATTCCTGTCGAGGGCAATTTATATCTGGGCATAGTAATATTATTCTGCTAAATCCCAGTTCAACTGCTCGAATTAAATGTAAATATGATACTGAAGCCAAACTGGGTACCCGAATATTAATAAATGTATCGGTTTTGGACAAATCCATTCGCAGTTTATTTATTTCTTCACAACCTGCAGCACAGCTGATTATTAAAGAAAGACCATTAGGCAATGCAGTTCCAGGTGACATTTCTTCTAATAGTGCCATTCCGGCAGGGCCGGTAAATGAAGGTATCTGAATACATCCAAACGGGCAGGAGACAGTACACCAACCGCATTTAACACATTTATCATTTTTTATATTTATGGAGCCATCCTGTTTGAAAAGTGCCCCGGTAGGGCAGGCATCGACACAGAGCTGACAACTGCTGCTGGAGACGATACACCTTTTGCTGTTTATTACCGGAACTTCTTCATATTTACCTAGTTTCAAAGGCATCTTTAAAAATTGACGTCGGTTCATTACAGGGTTGTCAATAGCTTCGAACATTTTAACGATGCTTACAGGTGCCGCTTCCCTGGCTACCTCCCAGCCTGCCAGTATTTTGGCTGTAAAAGCATTTATTAGCAATTTAACATACTCACCGCTGCTCACAGCCGGTAATGCTTTTATACTTACAAATTCACAGGCAAAGATAGGGATATCAGTATTTCCCAGAGCATCCGTCCATATATCTATATGCTTCTGATCAATATTTCCAAGCACCAGCAATCCATCTATCTGTGAGGTAATATTCCTAAGTATATAATTGCGCAGGTATTGTTTATCCACCCAATCAACAAAAGAAATATCAGGATGCTGACAGCAGAATTCTTTGATATCAAGTCTCTCCAGATTACTGCATAATTCTTCACTGCTGGAGCAGATAATAACACCAATATTCCGGTTTAACAAGTACATCCCTCCATACTTGAGTAGAGATAACTGGCATCTCTGGAAACAAAATTTCTGGTGATAGTTGATAATAGCCGGTAAAATTCTAATTGAGCATTTTTCTCCATTATCTCACAGAATTTTGGTACCCATAGAATAAGATGTTCCTGCATAAAATCGCTTTGGGCAGCCAGAAAATTCTTGCCGGCTTGTTCTGTTTTTTGTTTTTCACCTTCGCAGAAAGTGAGATAATACATAAATTCTAATTCAGTAGTAATATGATCAGGTGGTTGTTCTCCGAAATGTGCCGGTTCGATTCCATACTCGCGGTAAAATTCTTCGATAGCAATTTGCATTCTTGCTGGATTATTATCATCTTCATAGGCTATATGACCGGAAGACTTTAAAAAGAATGATTCGAAAGATGGACATGCAGGGCGATAATCAAACAACCTTACATATTCGGCTTGAAGATCTAGTAGATTAATATTGTCCAGAGAATTAACAAAACGTTCGATATCCAAATCCAGAGGCAGCGACATAGCTGCTGCTAATTCTTTGAAGAGTTCAGCTACTTGCTGCTTTTTAGCTTTAAAGCTATTAAAAAAATCTTCCTCCTGGTATTGATAGAAGGCTGATAAATGTTGATAAACATTACTTCTGAGATAAGGATTTATAGTAGTCAAAATAATCACCATACCTTTCATTTATAATTAAAGTTGATTAGTTGAAGGGCCTATAAAAGAGGCCCTTCAACTAATTTTGGATCAAACAAAAGGAGAGACAGCTTCAAAGATACCTGCTGAAAGAACTATATAACGCAAAGCAAGACCTCCGAATAAAAGACAGATTCCCATTAGGACAGTCTGAGACACATTAGTTTCCGTAGGCTCCATTTTTAATGACTTAAATTCAATAATTAATGGAACCAGCAGACCGATTACAACTACCCCCAACCAGAACATAGCAGCCAGAGAACCGCTTACAATCATACCAATTGATGCAGCAGCAACAACTCCGGATTTAGCCATAATATAGAGATAGAATGCCAAACAAAGAAGTTCAAATAGTATTAATGCTACGTCCACTTTAGCAAGAAAATGGAAACCTTCACCTTCTGATTGAGCTGCTTTTTGAAATTGCCTTGATACTACTGTTGCCAGCAAAACTGCTCCTATACCGGTTGATAAGGCAGATATTAGGAATAAAATAGGCAGAATTGGCGTATTCCAGAAGGGAATAGCCTGAGCTACACCTAAAAGAATTCCAGTATAGATTGCTGTCAGTAACCCCAGTATAACTCCCAGACCCCATAACCATTTAGAATATATTGGAGTCTGTTCTTTGTTCTTATTGAAAAACTGCCTCAGCCATTGATAAGCTGCCAGAATGAAGAACAGAGTTAACAGCCAGGCACCGATGGATATCCAGGAATCCTGAGGCCTTAGAAAAGCATAAGGAAAACGGAAACGCTGTCCAAGATCTATCCATAACAGGAAAATACTCAGCCCCAGGCAGGGAGCGGTTAAATATATACCGATCTTTACAAGATAATTTTGTTTCTTGGCATACTGCCAGTAAGCAGCGACGATATAGGTACCTACTGACACACCGGCCAAAAATAGATACCAGGCGATTGGCCAACCCCACATTGTCTGCACATGCAGCATATTTACACCTCCTACAAGTCAAGTTAATGGCGGGAAAATAATTATTATTTAATATTACAGTAGTACACTTTAGGCTTGGTACCCAGATGTGGAGATAATGGTAGTGCACCTTCAGTTTTAATAATCTGGGATACTTCACTGTTAGGATCATCAAGATCCCCGATAACTATAGCATTACCGATACATTTCTCCACACAATAAGGCTGCAGACCAGCTTCAAGTCTATCCGCACAAAAATCGCATTTATCAGCCATACCTGTTTCGTAATTAAAATATCGTGCCTGATACGGACAAGCTAAAATACAGTATTTACAGCCGATACACTTATCGGTATCAAAATGTACAATCCCATTGTCTCCTAAATAGCTGGCACCAGTAGGGCACACATTTACACAAGGTGCTTCATCACAGTGCATACAATGCACCGGCATAAAAAACCTGTGTACGGAAGGATATTTGCCAACTTCTGGCTCAACCAGTTTAATTCGGGAGTAGGCGTGTCCGCTATCAAATTCATTGGGTATATTATGAAATATTTTGCATGTAACATAACAGGTGCGGCAGCGCACACACTTTTTAAGATCGATTACCATTCCATATCTTGCCATAATACTTTACACCCCCACCCGTTTGATCTTGACAATACTGTAATTTTTACCGCACCCTCCACCATAAGGCTCAACTGTCAGAGGAACAAACTCGCTATGCACTATTCCTTCTCTAACTTTTGAAAGCATCAGATTTGATTTATGTCCGGCAGCAAAATGAGTGAAGGCAACAGCAGGGTGCAATCCTTCGCTCAGGTGTACTCTTACAGTATCTTTAAATCCGATATTAGAATCATCGTGTATACATACTTCATCAGCTTTTACCGGTCCAATACACTCTATTTCGATGACATCGTTTTCTTTTATGCCTAACTCTTCAGCTCTTTGAGCATTGAGATATACAGGCATATAAGGACAGCCGCCTTCAATGCCAGATTCCATCAGGTAACGATTATCCTGGGTGGCATTTTTCTGATGCCAGGTAGCTTTGCCGCTGACCAGATAGAATTCATCTGTGTTTTGTGGTGCAACAATAGGAATGTGTAGCGGTAGGGGATGAACATGAACCATACCTTTCCAGGGAGAATCATTATTATAATAACAATTCTCGGCGAGTTCATTGGAGTAAAATTCAAAACGAGTGCTCGGAGTCGGAATGGGCATACTAAGGACATCATAAGTCATAGGATGGTCTTCCGTATAAGGGCCATTATCCACTAAATCTTTGGATGTAACTGATAATCCGGCTTTTTTAAGCATGGGATCCCAATAACCATACTGTTGATCAATACTCTCGAAATATTCGCCCAGTCCCAGTTTTTTACCAACTTCAGTATAGAACCAGGATACAGGCTGGGATTCGCCCTGAGGCTGAATAGCTGCTGAACGCATCATAGCAGTAGCATGTTCCTTGCCGTCCTGTCCAAGGGCGGTAAATGTATATAGATGATTTCTTTCCACATAGGATGCTTCGGGTATTACATAGTCAGCTAATTCTACAAATTCCTTGGGAAGCTGTTCGCCTACCACAATTAATTCCAGCGAATGAAGACGTTCGTATACCAAGGTAGTATCTACCTGAGTAATAGCAGAGTTTTCCGCTGTTGAAAAGAGCGCCTTAATTTTGCCGTCTTTTATAGCGTCAAAATGTTCCCAAGGCAATGCTACTGTATTAGGATGATATTTAGGTGGTGTTGTATAACAGGGCACTTTATCAAGAGCTTTAATCGACATTAAGTTGCCCCATGGACCGGGAACTACTTTGAGTTCTGGATTAGGATATTCCGGTACCTCCGGTGCAACCGGCCAACCTGTACCAATACTAAATTTGTTCTTAGGAAAATACCAGCCTCCCGGCCTTTCAATATTTCCCAGTAACAGATTGACTAAGCTGTAACTTCTTAGTACCTGGAACCAGTTGGCATAACGTCCGGTTGTAAAACCTGCAGAGAATATTACAGCAGGTCGATTTTTGCCTAAATTGTGGGCGATTTCAATAATTTTATCGGCAGTAAAGGGCATTTCGCAGAGCTCAATAGCCTTTTCAGGGATGAATTCTGTAATCTCTTCAGCCCATGCTCCCAGAGCAGTTTGGTATTTGACTCCATCAACATCAAAGGTTTTACCAAGTCCCAGAACACCTTGCTTGTTGCCGGCTTCTTGCATAGTTACAGCAGAATTAGCAACAGCATCCCATACCATGTAATGGCCTTCCGAATCTTTTAGGGCTTCCCGGGTTTGACTGTTAACTAACTGAGCTGCATTGGTATAAGTAAGTAAAAAATCTTCGTCATATAAGTTTTCTTTAAGTAAAACATTAGCAACCGCCATAGAAAAGACTGCATCTGTACCAGGTTTTATTGGTAGCCAGTCATCAGCCATGGCACCGCTGTCGGTAAGTTTTGGATCTAGCAGAGTGTATTTAAATCCATTTTCTCTGGCTTTTAAAAATACCGGGAAAAAAGCTGAAGAACCACAGGTTGTTCCCGGAGTAAAAACAGCACCTGGGAAATTCTGGGCGGCTATTACCGCATATTTGCAATTAATATAATCGGCTGTTCCTCCCACCAGATCTCCTGCCCGATTGGAACCAAAAGTTATGGATTTTTCTGCGGTATTGTCGCCAAAGCATATCTGACCATGCATATATGAAATGCCAGTACCGGTTATTCTGGCCCAGTAATGCAAAAAATACATGTTATCAGTTTGAACGGGGCATCCCCACCAGGTTTCGTACCATTCCGGATGTCCGGCATCTGTGTATTCTTTTATTTTTGCTGCTGTTGCATCTATTACTTCTTCCCAGGTACAACGAACGAATTTACCTTCGCCTCTTTCTCCCACTCTTTTCAAAGGGTGAAGAATACGGTCAGGAGCATAAATTCTGCCCCAAATACCGCCAAAAGCTTTGGCACATACTTTTCCTTTCCAGGGATAGATGTCTTCGCCTTGTACATCTATAATCTTTTCATTTTTCACCTTAACCTGCATGGGGCACATTAAACACATAGCACAGGCAGTATGCCTCCATTCTTCGCCTTCCTCTACGTCCGGAGTTTCGCCTGCCAGAACCAGATTGGAAAGCCGCAGTTGGTTGGAGCCAGCGCCTAGAACTATACCGCCGCCGACTGAAAGGCCTGTCCATTTTAGAAAACTTCTTCTAGAAAGTTTATGAGCCACTCATTTCACCTCCAGTTATCATAAATACGAAAAACCTATTAACTAAGCAGAATTTCACACCTCCTCGTGCTGCTGTTTGAAGTACACAATTGCTTTAGTAATTTTAATAGCAAATACTGTGCCATATAATTCACAAATGCTTCGAGTGCCGTTAAATGATTATTGCTGTGCCAAAAGGGGGTGTGCTAAAAACATGTGAATAATATTACATTTAGATTACAACTGTAACATCTGTGTTACATGTATACAGGATGTGAATGGTGTTGATGGTTGTCAATAAATATGTCATCCTAAAAAGAAAGGATTATTTAAATTTAACTTTGCTTAAAGGGAGTTCACATATAAAAGGAAAACATATTTTTGCATATCACTGATTATCAATTTTTATTTCTCACACCGTTTTCTGATGTACGAGGACTATCCTGTCCTATTCCGGTAGTAAATACCAAGAAAGCTATAGAAAAAAATCCGTCAGAATGCCCCTTTCCCTAACTGGGAAGGAATGCTAATTAAAAAAGCTTTATAAGAAACACTAATTAAAAGTAAATTTTCCCATGGATAAGAAGGAAATTGTAAAAAATAATAGAATATTGTCCAATATAATTTACAAATAAATATATCTCAGCAATTTTCGAGTTCTCTTACCTTCAGATTAGTAATCTATGGTAATTGAGCCGATAGGGTATATCAGGAAACGGGTATGCCTCCCATTGTGGAAAGAAAGTTGTTGCTGGTTTTTTTGTGAACAAATAAACACTTTTGTTTGCTTGTTTTTAATTTTTGAAATCAGTTGCTTCTTTTAGCAGCTGATTTTTTTATGTTGTCTGCTATGGCAGACCGGGCAAAGCTGTTGCAAAAAGCTTTGCGTCCAGTAGGCAGGATAAAAGTATGGTGAGGGGATAATATAAACAAGGCTAGTGGATGGGAGGTTTTTTTGCAAATCGCGTCCATCAATTTTAACTGTCTTAATATAATATGGATATAAAAGTAATTACTATAAACGATGAAAAGAAAGCATTCGTATGCTAGAATAATAAACTATTAAAAAGGAGGTTAGGATAGTAGAATGGATGAACTATTCATAAGACCTATAGGGATTGTGCGATCAGACATAGGAAATCCTATGGGAATGTCCCTGGGAGGGGAAAAGGCAATTGTCGAAGTTTTCCCTGCCTATCAGG
>CAZLVY010000005.1:0-64954 GCA_964563125.1 uncultured Syntrophomonas sp.
CCTTATATCATGACTGGTATGGGGAATTGTCATGTTTATGTTGATCAATATGCAGATTTGAATAAAGCTCAGGCTATTGTAATAAATGCCAAGGTGCAGCGTCCTTCGGTATGTAACGCCGCCGAAACCCTGCTGGTCCATCAGGCGGCAGCGACAGAATTTTTGCCGCTGATAATTAAAGAACTGCAGCAAGCAGGAGTAGAAATAAGAGGCTGTGCTGCCAGTCAGATGTTAGTTCCCGGGATAAAAGCAGCAACCGAAGCTGATTGGGATGAAGAGTACCTGGATCTAATAATAGCAGTAAAAGTAGTTAAAGATTTAGATGAAGCTATAAACCATATAAATACACACGGCACCGGTCATAGTGAAGCTATTATCAGTGAAAATTATACAGATGTCCGCCGCTTCATGAATGCGGTTGATGCTGCCGCAGTTTATGCCAATGCTTCTACTCGTTTTACCGATGGCAGCGAATTCGGCTTTGGCGCCGAAATGGGTATCAGCACCCAAAAACTGCATGCCCGCGGTCCCATGGGGTTACGGGAACTTACCACCACCAAATATATAATCTATGGTGACGGACAAATACGCTAAGAAATGTTGCCTTCAGGGTCAGGCTTGATTTGTTGCTTTCATGTGCAAATATTGTGAACAAGAAACACGGGGACTCTCGGGCTCCCCGTGTTTCTTCGTGACAGTAAAAATCGCTGCCTGCTTGTCTTGGCTCCAGAGGGGTATGCCCTGTAGGACATTATCCTGTCACATTTTATTCTATTATTTCAAAATTATAGCCGGCCAATTTTTCCTGATTCTCACTGCTTAGTATATAATCCCTTTCCAAAGGAATTCTATTTACCGGATCACTGCACAATTCTGTCGTAAGGTAACGAAGGCCGTTATCATTAACAATAGTAACAATCCGTTTTAGATGGGGATATTTTGCCGCCAGTTTTAAGGCTGCGGCAACATTACATCCGGATGATATACCGCAGAATATACCTTCCTGTTTCGATAATTCCTGAGCCATTTTAATCGAATCGTTTGATGTTACCAAAATCATTCCATCAATATAATTTAAATCTAAAATAGCTGGAATTAAACCATCGGCAATTCCCTGAATTTTATGCTGCCCGATTTTCCCGTAAGCCAGAATAGGTGATTCAGACGGTTCTGAAATAAATACCTTGATAGCAGGATTTTTTTCTTTGAGATATTTGGCGTTACCTGTCACAGTTCCACCGGTTCCCTGGCACATAATGAAAGCGTCAATTTCACCTGCAGTTTGTTCCCAGATTTCCGGGGCAGTATTTTCTATGTGGGCATCCAAATTTTCCTGGCGATAGAACTGTCCTATCTCAAAGATCTTCTCCCCGTACTCAGCTTTTAACTTTTCCACTTCTTCCAGAACTAAATCTACATCAGTTTCAGCACCAGGAGTAAGCACCAGCTTGGCACCATAAGCTAAAATGGTCTTTTTACGTTCTTCACTCATTCCTTCCGGCATAACAATAATGACGGGATAGCCTTTGGCAGCACCTACCATGGCAGTAGCTATACCAGTATTGCCGGTAGTGCCTTCCAATAAGGTCATACCTGGCAGCAGGTCGCCTCTTTTTTCCGCCTTTTCAACAATAGAGTATACTACCCGATCTTTTAAACTCCCGCTCGGGTTAGTATATTCCAGTTTGACACAGATTTCTGCCTGACTCCCGGCACCGATTTTGTTTAATCTGATCATTGGAGTTAATCCGATTGATTCCAGAACATTATTATAAATATGCTGGTTTCTATTCCAATTCATTTAACTAATCCCCCTCAAGTAATATAAATTATAAAGGCCAATCTGCCTTAAATTTCAATGATCTTTTAATTTCAAATACTTCCGATTCTGGTACTTCCGTAAAAAAAGCAGGCTTGGTTGCTGTTGCTTCTTCAAATAGAATCAGTAACTGTTGTAAAAACATTTTATGCTTATCTTTGTTTCTAAGTGTTAATCCTTTCTGCTCTAACTTTTGCGCGATTATGTTGTTTAAGTTATTTTCATAATCAGTTAGTTGGGCAAAAAAATCTTTCCAGAGCTTTAATTTTGCTTCATTTTCCCAGTTTATACCGGGACAAACGAAATGACGGCAGATTGATTCACGTAATGACTGCTCCAGTATGCAGCCACTTTCCTTATTATGAAATTGACAGCGATAGGAATTTTCTTCAGGACAATTGTTAACTGTAACTGAATTATCCAAAACAGTTAATGAAGGCAGATTTAAAATATAATCCAGCAATTCGGGCTTATTCTTTAATAAATAAGCAAAATCACAAGCATAAAAGACAGGTGAATAATAACCGCAGCAGCCTTTATCATCCTGACGCGGACACTCACTGCATAAATCAACCTCTATATAACTTCTGAGACCATGATTATGAAATATCATTTTGATGGTTTTATCCATTTTCCAATAAACTCTCTCTTCCTGAAACTGTCTTATTTATTATAGAGGTTTTGCCCTTAGGTTAAAAGGTTAAAAAGTTGCTGTCTGCAGATTAAATGTCAGGTTCATTTGGCATTTATTTACCTTTGTAGTACAATTTACTTGAGTTTTAAGCATTCACGCTAGCCAGGAAATAAAGGTGGTTTAATTTTTGAAACAAGCAATAGGAATCATGGGAGGAACATTTGACCCGATTCACTATGGCCATTTGACGGCGGCCGAATTTGCCCGGGCTGAATTTAAATTAGCTAAAGTGCTCTTGATGTTAGCCGCCAGACCACCGCATAAACAAGAGGAATTAATATTGGACGAAGAACACCGCCTCGAGATGCTTAAGCTGGCAATTAGTGATAATAAACTTTTAGAAGTATCTACCCTGGAGCTAAACCGTCCCGGATACTCCTACACGATCGATACTATCAGGTATTTTCTGGATCATTGTCCGCAAAAGAAAATATATTTTATCATGGGCTCTGATGCACTATTTACTTTACATACCTGGAAAGAAGTAAATCAGTTAAGCCGGTTATGTAATTTTATTGTTGTGACCCGTCCCGGTTATCAACTCAAGAAGGACGATCCCCAGTATGCCAGATTGCCGTCAGATTTTTGGGATAACGTTTCTAATCTGGAAATACCGGGTTTTGACTTTTCTTCTACTGATATCAGAACCAGAGTAAAGCAGGGTAAAACTATAAAATATATGGTGCCACCTCAAGTTGAACAGTATATCAGGCGGCATGGCATATACAAACTGGGGGAAGAAGATGTTTAACGGCAAAGAGGCTTACAAAGCAGTTGAGAAACAATTATCACCTTTATTATTAAGGCATGTTTGGCAGGTTGCTGAAGTAGCGCAAAAGATGGCCGGGAAATATGAAGAAGACCAGGAAAAGGCTTATCTGGCAGGTCTTTTACACGATTATGCTAAAGAAAAATCAGAGGCACAGCTCTTAATAATTGCCGCTGAAAATGCTTTACTCGATGATGTATACAGACAGGTACCGTATTTGCTGCATGCTCCGGTGGGGGCTTTGCTGATTAAAAGAGAACTGGGAATTGATGATGAAGATATAATAGAAGCTATCAGCAATCATACTCTGGGGAAAGCTGCTATGAACAATCTGGAGAAGATTATCTTTTTGGCTGACATGATAGAACCAGATCGAGATTTTCCTGGAGTAGATAAGATAAGAAGTCTGGCGGCCAAGAATTTGGATAGGGCAATGCTTTTAGGATTAGATTCCACCCTCAAACATTGTTTGAATAAAAACAGTATAATTCATCCGCGGACAATTTTAGCCAGAAATTATTTTTTGCTCCAGGTAAAACCACAATTTTAAAAGTATTTATAAATGAACAGAAGGAGGATATGAAGCCATTAGATTAGAAATACTTATTATAATGTAAGTGTTTTAAAAAAATATTTCGTATTTATTACACAAGGAGGGTATTTTTTGCTCAAAGAAGATAAATTGGCACAAATTATAGCTGAAGCTTGCCAGGATGAAAAAGCACAGGATGTAGTTATATTAGATGTTAGTGAGCTAACAATAATAGCAGATTATTTTATCATTGCATCTGGCAAAAGTACGATTCAAGTAAAAAGCATAGTAGATTATACGGAAGCAACCCTGGAAGAATATGATATCAGTCCAATTCGACGGGAAGGACACCAACAGGGAGTTTGGGCCGTTTTGGACTATGGGTCCATTATTTTGCACGTTTTTAGAAATGAAGAGAGAGAATATTATGCATTGGAAAATCTCTGGGGTGATGCGCGACGGGTAGCGTTCGAGACGGTATAATAAGGTCTCTTATGAGAAAAACATAATATTAAAAACAAAAACCGATTAGTTTGCACTAATCGGTTTTATTTATATATTTTACAATGTGTTGGGGGGGTGGGGAGGGCCAAATTGATCGACTGTTAGGTCGGCAAAGTTGCCCAACCCCGGGGGGTGTATACCAACACATAATTGGTATCTAAACTACTTAACGACAATATTTATTAATTTATTAGGAACAACAACAATTTTCGCAATATTTTTGCCATTTGTCAATTGTTTAATTTTGGGGTTATCAAGCGCTAATTGTTGCATTTCTTCTTCAGAAGTGTTAAGAGGAACTTTTAAACGGTCTTTTACCTTGCCGCTTATTTGGATAACAATTTCCACTTCATCAAGTATTAAAGCTTCCGGCTTATAATGCGGCCAGGGCTCAAGATAAATACTGGTCTGGCTGCCGATTTCCTGCCATAATTCTTCACAAATATGTGGTGAAAACGGACTTAACAGGATGAGTAAACTTTCAACCGCCAATTTGACCAGAGCTTTATTCTTGTCTTTAACCTCACGGTAGCTGTTTAACTGGTTGGTAAGCTCCATAATAGCACTAATCGCTGTGTTAAAATTAAAACGCTCTTTTATGTCTTCGCTAACTTTTTTTATGGTGGCATGAGTTTTATAGTATAAGCTTTTATCAATCTGGTTAAGGGAAGGTGCGTCCAGACTTTCTACCTCCCCGCGAAGCTCAGGCGCATAATCATTAACCAATCTCCAAATCCGGTTAAGAAAACGGAAACAACCTTCTACACCCTGGTCACTCCATTCCAAATCTCTTTCCGGAGGTGAAGCAAACAGAATAAAGAGCCTGGCTGTATCAGCACCATAGTTTTTGATTATTTCCTCCGGGCTTACTACATTGCCTTTGGATTTTGACATTTTGGAGCCATCTTTTAAGACCATACCCTGAGTCAATAGATTAGAAAAAGGCTCCTGATGATCAATCATTTTTATATCATGTAAAAATTTTGTGAAGAAACGGGCGTACATAAGATGCAAAATTGCATGCTCAACTCCGCCGATATATTGGTCAACCGGCATCCAGTAATTAGCCTTATCACTGTCAAAAGGTATTTCTTTCGAATCAGGACTGCAAAAGCGGTCAAAATACCAGGAAGAACATACAAAAGTATCCATTGTGTCAGTTTCTCGGCGAGCTTCACCGCCACAAACAGGACAGGCAGCTTTATAAAAGCTTTCCACATAATTGAGTGGAGACTCACCGGTTATCTTAAAATTTACATCTTCGGGCAGCAGTACGGGTAAATCTTTATATGGTACAGGAGTTGGACCGCACTGAGGACAGTATATGATTGGAATTGGTGCACCCCAGTATCTCTGCCGCGAAATCAACCAGTCGCGTAAGCGATAATTAACGGTACCGCTGCCAATTGAGTTGGCTTCCATAAAATCGATTATTTTCTGTTTGCCTTCAGTTACTGACAGACCGTCAAAAGCGCCGCTGTTAACCATTTGACCATCACCGGAATAAGACTCGTGCAGAGTTTGGTTTTCGTCAGCACAATCAGGTTCTTTAATAACTATACGGATAGGAAGATTGTATTTTTTTGCAAAGTCAAAGTCACGCTGATCATGGGCCGGGACTGCCATAATAGCACCAGTTCCATAATCCATTAGTACATAATTGGCTATCCAGATTGGTATTTGCTCATTATTCATAGGATTTACAGCATAGGCACCGGTAAAGACTCCGACTTTTTCTAATTCTGCACTGGAACGATCAACATCACTGACAAATTTGACCTGGTTAACAAAAGCAGTTACTGCTCTTTCCTGGGGCAGACCTTTGGAGATAACTGATACCAGAGGATGTTCAGGTGCCAAAACCATGTATGTAACGCCAAACACAGTATCGGGACGAGTAGTGAAAACGGTTAGTTTTTCGTCACTGCCGGCAATAGGCATGGAAAATTCACAACCTTCACTGCGGCCAATCCAATTTCTCTGCATGGTTTTTACTTTTTCCGGCCAACCAGGGAGCTCTTCCAGGTCATCAAGGAGTCTCTGGGCATAATCAGTTATTTTAAAGAACCACTGCTCCAGTTGTTTCTTATCAACTTTGGTTTCACAACGTTCACAGGCACCTTCGACCACTTGTTCATTGGCCAGAACTGTCTGGCATGATGGGCACCAATTTACTGCTGCTGACTTTTTATAAGCTAAACCATTTTCATAAAGCTTGAGAAACATCCATTGGGTGAATTGATAATAGTCAGGATGACAGGTAGCTATTTCGCGATCCCAATCATAACTTATTCCAAGAGTCTTGAGCTGCTGTTTCATAGCTTCTATATTTGAGAAAGTCCACTTTGCAGGGTGAATACCGTGCTTTATGGCAGCATTTTCTGCCGGTAATCCAAAGGAGTCCCAACCCATAGGATGCAAAACATTAAAACCATCCATAGCTTTGAAACGGGCAATAACATCTCCAATAGCGTAATTACGGACATGCCCCATGTGCAAATTCCCTGATGGGTAGGGAAACATCTCTAAAGCATAATATTTAGGCTTACCGGGATCTTCCGAAGCTTTATAAAACTTGTTTTGTGCCCAGTATTCCTGCCATTTCTTTTCAATTCGATTAGGTTCGTATTTTATTTCCATGACAGCCTCCTAAAATAAAAATAAAAAAACACCCTGATCCCTAAATAGGGACGAGAGTGAAAATTCCCGCGGTACCACCCTGATTGACAAATAAATGGTGGAGCTAGTGGGATTCGAACCCACGACCTCTTGAATGCCATTCAAGCGCGCTCCCAACTGCGCCATAGCCCCATAATTAATGTCCGCTTCCATGTTTAACGGAATTACCGTCCCAAACTACTTATCACTCGGGAAGCTTCTCGGCGAGTTCAACCGGCTTTTGTTACTTTTCACCAAACGTAACTCTCTTTAAATGCCTGTTTACTACTCCGATGCCATGCTTTTAAATATGCAATTAACAATAGAAATTATATGCCAAGGAAAGTTTAAAGTCAATAGGTTGTTCCTTTGGGATCAGGCCCCTTTTGCCTGTGCCCCGGCGGGGTATTGCTATTATGTTTGAGATCAACCTTAATTTGTTTCTATTGTATCAACCTATGTGTGATTCCCCGTTTGCTGCTATAATTAAACAAAAAAATAGGAGGCCTTGCGGCCTCCATTTCTATTTATGGTTTAGCTGGTAAGTAAATCTTTGGCGATGACTAATCTTTGTACCTGGGCGGTTCCCTCAAATATCTGCATTATTTTAGCATCACGGAAATATTTTTCTACCGGATAGTCTTTAATATAACCGTAACCACCAAAAATCTGAACAGCATCGGTGGCAACTTTCATTACCATGTCACCGGCAAAGCATTTGGACAATGAAGCTATTGCTGTAAAGGGAAGCCCGCTGTCCTGATTACTGGAGGCTTCAAGGTATAAAAGCCTTGCAGCTCTTATATATTGCGCCATATCCGCTAACATGAACTGAATTGCCTGCAGTGTACTGATAGGCTTGCCGAATTGCACTCTTTCCTTGGCATACTGGATAGAAGCTTCCATGGCTGCTTGAGCAATGCCCACTGACATGGCAGCAACACAGGCCCGGGATAAATCGAGTGTTTTCATAGCGATTCTGAACCCGTCTCCTTCAGCACCTAATAGATTGGCAGCAGGGACTCGTACTTCATCAAAAGATACCGAGGTAGTATTACAGCTTCGTATGCCTAGTTTATCTTCTTTGGGTCCTATAGTAATGCCCGGGCTGTTACGGTCAACCATAAAGGCACACATGCCTTTATGGCCCAGCTTACGATCTATAGTGGCAAAAACGGAGTAAAGTCCGGCGATGCCACCATTGGTAACGAACTGTTTGGAGCCGGTTAGAATATAGTTGTCTCCATCTCTTACACATTTAGTGGCAAGACTGGCAGCATCAGAGCCTGCTCCCGGTTCTGTAAGGCAGAAGCCGCTCATTACTCCTTCATTTTGCAGACCGTACCACCATTTTTTTTGTTCATGAGTAGCCGCAATGATTACCGGATCCGGGCCAAGCAAAGTAGAACCAGTTAATGATGTAGCCAAACCTGCATCCCCATGAGCTATTTCTTCTACTACTAAATTTTGGGCAACATGGTCAAGTCCTGCACCACCATATTCGACAGGAATACCAATAGTTAGTAAGCCTAAATCAAACATCTTTTTTATTGTATCTTCAGGTGATTTATTGTCTTTATCCCATTGCCCGGCAAAAGGTGCAATTTCATTATCAGAAAAATCGCGTGCCATGGAGCGAATCATTTCTTGCTCTTCTGTATATCTAAAATCCAATTGGTATACGCCTCCCCCTAAAAAACAATCAGTCTATAGCTAATTGATATTCTCTCTATTATCTAACAATATTTGGTCTTATATATCTCTGGTCCATAAAGATGCCATAGCCGGACCACCGCCGACGCATAAAGAAGCTCCGCCGATAGTAAGACCCAGGCGTTCCATTTCATAGTAGAGTGAAACTATAATGCGTAAGGCAGTGCACCCTACCGGATGACCCAGGGCTATGCCGGAGCCATTATGGTTACACTTATCCATATCCAGATTTATGCCGAAATCTTCCTTGAGCATTCTGCCTACTGCCAAGAATTGGGCGGCAAAGGCTTCATTTATTTCCCAGTATTCAATATCATCAAAACTTAGATTAGCTTGCTTTAAGCATTTAGGAATGGCAACAGCCGGACCAAGGCCCATTAACTTTGGGTCAACGCCTTCAGTACAGATGTTGATTAGTTTCATAAGGGGCTTGATACCTAATTCAAGTGCTTTTTCTTTAGACATGATTATAACAGCAGCGGCTCCGTCATTAATACCGGATGCATTTGCTGCCGTAACTACACCACCTTTTATAAAGGCGGAAGGAAGTTGACTGACAGATTCAAGACTGGCGTCAGGAATAGGATGCTCATCGGTGTCAAATATTTTAATACCTTTTTTACTCTTTATTTCAACTGGGACTATTTCACGTTTAAATTTATCTTCTTTAATGGCATTAGTAGCTCTGTTATGACTCATCACCGCTAATTCATCACATTCCTGACGGCTGATGCCATACTTTTGCGCACAGTTTTCAGCAGTGATGCCCATGTGACCAGGAACCAACCTGTCAACCAAACCATCATGGATTAAAGCATCCTCAATGGTGCCCTGATTCATCCTGTAACCCATTCGGGCTTTTGGAAGCATATAGGGAGCATTAGTCATACTGTCTACACCTACGACCAATGCAATTTCCGTTTTACCGAGCATAATATTGTGACTGGCAATTTCCAGTGCTCTCATACCTGAGGCACAATTCTGGTTTACATTCATTGCACCGCTTTTATAGGATAGACCCAATTCCATTGATACTTGCCGGGAAGGTAAAGAACCTTGCATATGAGGATAAACAGATCCCATACATATTTCATCAATAGTATTTGCTGTAATACCTGCTCGCAGTATTGCTTCTTTTCCTGCAGTTACAGCCAGTTCGAAAGCAGATACATCTTTTAGACCGCCTAAAAATTTACCGATAGCAGTCCGGCAGGCACTAACAATTACAACATCTTTCAAGTTTAGACACTCCTCTCTCAATATAAAATCTCTATTAGCTTTATATAATTTAGGGGAGGGAGACACTAATCTAAATGACTGGGTTATAGTTGCAGCTTTTATTTAGATTATCACCACCTTTTGAGATTTGCCTTAAATCATAACATATTTTGGCAAATATTAGAATATTTATATAAGATAAAATCTTTTAACAATTTAATATTTTAAATTAATGATATTTACTTCTCAGTTTTTAACCAATATATAAAAATGGATGCAAAAGAACCGCCTTGCTCGGCGGTTCTTTGCATAATAAAAATATAAGTAAGCAAATCTATAAGCGGAGTTCTGTATTAGATAGCCATCTATCTTGAATGCCAGTTACCTGACATTTCCAGCGACCTAACCCGGGAACGAAGCGGGCAGCTTCAAAGTTCCTCTATTCGGTCTTGCTCCGGATGGGGTTTACCGAGCCATTTAGTCACCTAAATGCTGGTGAGCTCTTACCTCACCTTTCCACCCTTACCCCATAAAGAGGCGGTTTATTTCTGTGGCACTAGCCTTAGGGTCGCCCCCACTGGACGTTATCCAGCATCCTGCCCTGCGGAGCTCCGACTTTCCTCAGGTAAATATACCTGCGACTATCTGATTTACTTACTTGCTAATTATAACTTATTTATTACTACTTATAAAGCGGTAGATATTCGGAGATAGTCATAAAAGAGAGTTTGCAAAAATAATGTTTATTAAGCAGGAAATATGGTATTTATAGAGAATAGCTACTTAAAAGTAAAAAAAGGAAATAACGGGTGAAGGGTTAGTTCCTTGTTTTCGCAGTACTAAAGGACTAAAATATCTAGTAAGAAGATTTTTGAGGGGGGTGAAAAGGTGTTAGCAGTTTTCGGTTCTGCAGCAGAAGCGCCGCAGAGTTTAACTACGAATTTAATTTATATTGGAGCAATCCTGCTTGCAATATATGTATTTATTAAATTTTGTGGTTGGGCAAAAAGTTTTCAATTATCAGGAAAGGTGAAGAAGGCTATTTTCATCTTAACTGGTGTAGCTCTGGTGGTATGTAATCTTTTATATGCTCAGGGTAATGCAGGAATACTGACGGGGGATTGGTCAGGGGCATTTATAGCTTTAGCAGTAGCAATGGCCTGTGTATTGGTTTTTGCTTTTGCATTAATGGCAGAGAATAAAACGGAATAAGAAAATTGTTAAAAGGCGGCATTGGCCGCCTTTATTTTTTTATATTTTCATGTTTATAATAAAATAATTGTTTCATATTTAATCGCTTGCTAAAGATTATTAGTTGAAAATAAAAGGAGCATAAAATGCAGGAGATCCAGGTTAATATTATAAGTCCTGATGGAGAAAAGACAATATGCTGGTCATTAAGCGGAAAAAATCTGCGCGAAGTTATTGCCCTTAGTAACAGAGATCCGGGTGGTTCATGTGGTGGTCGGGGTACCTGCGGCAAATGCAAGGTCAGGATTAACGGAACTGTAAGTCCTTTAACTGCTCATGAAAGCGAGTTTCTGTTACCAGAGGAATTAAAACTTGGTATCAGACTTGCCTGTTATTGCAATATTATGGGACCGCTGGATGTTTACCTTGATTATGCTCCGGAAAATGATAAAAAGCCGATTAGAAAACCGAGAAATTATCCCTTTAAGCCGAAAGTAAAGACCGAAAGCTTTTTTATAAATGGGCTTGAAAAAACCACCCCGGTACCTTTATTAAAACGTATTGCAAATGCACTTCCAGGATATGCAGTTAAACTTTCTCCCGAAAACATCAATGAATTAGCTAAACTGGACCGAGTGGGACGGCCTACTCTGGAACTAAAAGCATTAATATTTGGCAATCAACTGGTTAAATATGTGGGACGCCAGAGTTGCGGAGCATATGGCATAGCTCTGGATATTGGCACTACGAGTATCTTCGCTCTATTAGTTGATTTAATCAAGGGGGAAGTAGTGCGGGTAGCATCTGCTACTAATATGCAGAGGGTATATGGAAGTGATGTAATATCCCGTATCAGTTTTTGTCTGGAAAAAGAGGGTGGACTGGAAGAACTGCATAAGATAGTGGTGAACAATATTAATAACATGATTGCGGATCTTTTGCAGAGTAACTTACTCACCACGAATGATTTATACAAATTTACAATAGTGGGTAATCCCGTAATGCTGCATTTATTCCTAAATCTTAGTGTCAGCGGATTTGCCTCAGTACCGTATTCAGGGTTGTTTACTGATGTAATGCATTTTGAGGCCTCAGCCATAGGAATTGATGCACATAAAGATGCAGAAATTGTAGTCTTACCCCAAATCGGTGGATTTGTCGGAGCTGATACCGTAGCTTGTTTATTAAATATTTCGCCGCAGGTTAGAAAGTTTTTATTAATAGATATTGGTACTAATGGTGAGATAGTTTTGGCCAACGGTAAAAAGCTATGGGCAGCTTCTGCTGCTGCAGGGCCTGCTTTTGAAGGCGGCAAAATAAGCAGTGGTATGCGCGCCGGGCCTGGTGCAGTTGACCAGGTTGTTTTGCAGGATGATGGCCGGATAGGTTTAAATACCATCGGCGGCGAAATGATAAAAGGCATTTGCGGTTCAGGGTTAATAGACCTGATAGCCGTTTTACTTACCGGACAATATATTGATGAATATGGAATTATAAATGAAACGGCTAACTATAACGACAGTATTAAGATGAAAAGAGTTAATGGCAGTTTACAATTAACTATAAGTGATGATAAGACCGGGAGCGGCATAACAATAACTCAGGAAGATATTCGCGAGGTGCAATTAGCAAAATCCGCCCTCAGAACAGGTATAGATATTTTGCTTAAAGAGGCTGATTTAACTGCTCAAGACCTGGAAGTGGTTTATTTAGCAGGAGCCTTTGGTAATGTTCTAAAAGCGGATAGCTGTATTAATATCGGCCTTATTCCGCCGGTTAGCAGGGATAAAGTCATCAACATAGGTAATGCTGCCGGCGAAGGTGCACTAAAGGCTTTATTATCAGATACAGCCTTAACCGAAGCCCATGCCTGGCAAATTAAAACCAGCTATGTTGAATTAGCCAATCATGAGGATTTTCAAGACCTTTTTATTAATAACATAAACTTTAAAAAATAGTTTCTGGGAAAAAATATATCTTTAATTAAAATCTGCATGCATTTTCTTGCTATAAATTTGTATTAAAGATAAAAGGAAAGAATATAAAGGGGGATTAAGAATGAGAGTTGAAGGGAAAGTCGCTATAATAACCGGCGGTGGAACCGGGATAGGAAAAGCTGCAGCTATTTCATTAGCTGCCGAAGGAGCAAAGGTTTTAGTAACTGGACGTCGTGCAGAGCCTTTGGAAGAAACAGTTGCTGAGATTCAAGCCGCAGGCGGGACAGCTATAGCTTGCCCTGGTGATGTAACCAAAACCGAGGATCTACAAAGAATTCGAGATATGGTCAATGAAAAATGGGGGCGGCTGGATATACTTATTAACAATGCCGGCTCCGCCATGCGCAAGCCATTTATGCAAACTACTTTGGAAGAATTCGATTATATGTATCAGATTGATCTCCGTGGCGTATTCAATACCACTCAGGTTATGCTGCCCCTGATGCAAGAAAGCGGTGGGGGAAGCATTATAAATATAGCCTCAATTTTAGGCGTGCTGGGCAGTAAAGATTCCAGTGCCTATTGTGCCATGAAAGGAGGAGTAGTTCAATTGACCAGAGCTTTGGCAGCGGAGTTAGGGCCTTCTGTACGGGTCAATTGTATTTGCCCTTCCCATATAGTAACCCCGATGATGGCTCCGATAATTGACCATCTAGAGTCAACAGGAAAAATTGATAAGCTCAACAGATTATTTCCTATGAAGAGGGTTGGCTATCCGGATGATATGACCGGCAGTATTTTGTTTTTTGCCTCGGATGAATCAGGTTGGCTGACGGGAAATATATTTATGGTTGACGGAGGACTGTCCTGCTATTGCTAAATAATTGTAAAGTAGTTTTAGTAGCTGCTGGAACATCGCTAAATATTAAACAAAAACCTTGCCCGCTTGGGCAAGGTTTCAGGGTGCTGGGAAAGTCGACAGCCTGACAGAGCGAGCAAAAAAGGCACCCAAGGGCACTACAATGTTCGCTCCGCGAATTATTAATGATGTTAAGAGCAAGGCAATCGGAAGGACCGTGATTGAGGCGTACACGAGGTACTCCGATTGAACGGGACTTCCGAATTAACGCAGCTATTAGCCTTTTTTGACGTTCTGATTATTTGATCGTTAGGTTGTTTATGATCAGTCCGGTTATCAGCTTGGGATAGAAATAAGTTGACTTCTGTGGCATTTTATCACGAGCTTCAGCAACAGCAACAATTTCTTCCACCCGGGTAGCATTGAGTAAAAAACCTAATTGATATTGTTTGTTATCTATTTTAGTCTTTACCCATTCTTCACTGCGGCTATAGGCTAAATTCTCCTGGTTGCGCCGTTCTTCTTCACCTATTGCTAATATTTGATCCAGGATAAGATTATCTAAAATAGCTACATCCAGGTTTTTCCATGCGGCAGAATTTTGCGCCGGTAATAAACTGGCCGCTTGTTTTTCATCTTTCAGAGATAAAAAGAAAAAGTTCTCACCATTATACATAGCAAAAACATGCTGGTTTTGACCGCGTACCTCTAGATCATTTATTAATTCAGATAAGTCAGTTTCGCCAGAATATTTCTCCACTGTAAAAAGCTCGGATAATTGCTCGGCAAAACGAGTAAAATTAAAGTTGTCAATATGGCCAACTACCCGGTAAGTAGGTAAAACTACCAAGCCTTCATCATATAAATTGACCAGTGTTGTCATAACATAATCGTAGTCATTGTTATTTTGTTCTTTCATTTCACTTGCATATTCCAAAGCTGTTTCATAACGATGGTGACCATCAGCAATATAAATCGTCTTAGAGTCCATTATTTCTACTACTTTGTCAATAACAGCAGTATTGTCAATAACCCAGATGCGGTGAATCTCATCTAATTCATCGACTATCTCAATATCAGGATTGCGTTTGGATGTTTCAGACAAAAGCAGATTATCTATTAATTTTTGTTCATCAGAATACAGGGCAAAAATAGAACTAAAATTTGATTTGGTGGCATGCATTAATTGTAAACGGTCAGCTTTAGGTTTGGATAATGTTTCTTCATGGGGTAATACGTTGCCCTGGTCATAAGGTTCTACTTTGACGCCTGTGACAAAGCCGTTACGTAATGTTTTTTGTCCCCGATACATAAATTCCTGCTGGTATAAATATAATGAAGGTTTAATATCATTCAGAAGAGTGTTGTCATCCATCCATTTTTCCAGATACTGTGATGCTCTGGTATATCTATTATTAGTGGTAGTATCCTGGGGGAAGGTAAGTCCGAGCTCCAGACGGATAATATTGGCGGGATGATTGGCATAATATCTGGCTTGCGCGGCATCATCGATAATATCATAGGGCGGAGTAATCACATTAGCCAGATCCTTTATTTTATCAGCATTATAACGTAGACCTTTAAATGGTATTATTCTAGTCATTTAGCGAAAAACCCCCTTGCAGTACGTGTTAATGCTTAAAATTGTAGTATACTCTAAGTTTTAATGCAATTCTTTTTTAAAGCATTACCTTATTGCTTTAAAAGTAGTAAAGTGATTAAATTATTTACTAGAAGAATTGTAGAGGTGTTAGTCTTTTGCTAAATGATTATCATGTTCATGCACTTTCCCATGGCGAATATAGTTATACTTTTGATTGGCTTTGCCAATTTATAGAAAAGGCCCAGCAGGAAAAACTATCAGAAATAGGCTTTGCCGAGCATGATGAATTTAGGCATTTAATCAATTTTGATATTGTCGGACAGCTGGTGGAAAAATTTCCTAATATAAGGATCAAATTGGGCCTGGAAGTAGATTATATACCTGGCAGGGAAAAAGAAATCAGGGAAATACAAGCTGGTTATGATTGGGATTATCTGATAGGTTCGGTACATTTTATTGATGGATGGGCTTTTGATCATCCTGATTATAAAGAGAAATTTAAGACAGATGATATTGATGAAATTTATCATAATTATTTTAATTTGGTCAGGCAGTCGGTAGAAGCAAACTGCTTTGATATCGTCGGTCATTTAGATCTGGTTAAAATTTGGGGACATAAACCAAATAAGAACTCTCTTCTGCATTATGTCGAACCAGTCCTAAAATGTATTAAAGATGCAGGTATGGCAGTAGAAATTAACACCAGTGGCCTGAGAAAACCGGTCGGTGAAATATATCCGGCACCTGAAATCATCGGCAAAATGAAGTCCCTGGATATCCCTGTTTTGTTTGGCTCTGATGCTCATCATCCTGATCAGGTGGGCATGGATTATAAAAAGGCGGCAATAGTTGCTAAAAAGGCAGGATATAATGAAGCAGTGAATTTTAGTCACAGAAAAGCACAAATAGTTCAAATTTAGTTTACGGAAGGCGAGATTACAATGGGCAGCATAGCAATGTTGATTATTGCTCTTGGCATTATACTTGCCGGAGCAGAGATTTTTGTAAATGGAATAGAATGGTTAGGGAAGCGGCTTAACTTATCAGAAGGAGCAGTTGGCAGCGTCCTGGCAGCAGTTGGTACCGCATTGCCGGAAACCATTATCCCGGTTATTGCAATTGTATTCAGTCAGGGTCAGGAGGGCCATGATATCGGCATCGGGGCTATACTTGGTGCACCCTTAATGTTGGCAACTCTGGCTATGTTCGTATCTGGTTTTGCTGTAATATTATTTAAGAACCGGCGTAACCATGGAACTAAAGTAATGGCTGACTATTCAACTATGTCCAGGGATTTAAGCTTTTTTGTCGTGGTATATGCAACAGCAGTACTTACTGGACTAATACCTTCTGAATATAGATGGGTACAATTATTAATAGCAGCTTTAATGGCCATATCTTATTTTTGGTATGTTTTTGAGATGATAAGTGAAGAAAGAGACGCAGATGCTGACCACGAAATTCCACCCTGTTATTTTGATCGTAAGCATGCCAGTATGCAGCGGATTTGCCTGCAGGTAGTATTTGCTCTGATACTTATTATATTAGGAGCCAATTTGTTTGTTGACTCCGTAAAAGAAGTAGCCATGATTTATGCAGTACCGGTATTTGTTTTAGCAATTATCATTACACCGATAGCAACAGAATTACCGGAAAAATTCAACAGTGTAATCTGGATATCGCGTGAAAAAGATACTCTGGCATTGGGTAATATTACTGGTGCCATGGTATTCCAAAGTTCTCTGATTCCCGCAATAGGGATACTGCTAACTGACTGGCAGCTTAATTCCAGTGCTCTTATATCAGCATTGTTAGCTTTGATGTCAGCAGGGCTAATTCTTTATGAACTAAAAACTAAAAAACATATCAGTGCTTTATACCTAATGACCGGAGGGGTATTTTATATTATCTTCCTGGCGGCAGTATTTTACGGGTTTATTAGATGATTGTTTTAATATGTTACTAATTGATTTCAAACTTAAATTATGATTGGTGTCAAATAAAAATAGGCAAAACAAAAGACCGGCATTCCGGTCTTTGCTTATTATAATTAACTAGCTTGGATAAAACTCGATGGGCGCATAGCTTTTTTATTTTGATATTGTTTATAAGCATATTCCCAATTAACTTCCTCATTGCTGCGTTTCTTCACTAAGAATAAGTGTAATTGTTTATGCCTTTCCCGTGAATGCTTTTCAACAATTACCAGGGCAACATATAAACAGGCAAACAGTCCACATTTAGCAATCAGATAAACCGCGCTATATAATAAAAAGGTTTGTTGCATTTCTGTCATTTCGTTAACCCCCTCTCACGTTAATAATTCAGGTCAGCACAATTATTTAAAATTCTTCTAAATAGACCTTTTGGAAAACATAAATTATGCTAATTGTGCCAGTTGCCAGTGTCAAAAGCAGTGCTGCGGCAGCTAATAACCAAATCATATATGTCCCCCCTCATACTAATCACAATATGTGAAAAAGCAATATTATTAATATGTGATGTTATTAAGATAATAACATCACATAAGAGTTCGAACAAATCTGAATATTCACGCAATCAGAAGAAGGGAAGAGAAATGTTGAAATATTTAGACATAAACTTAAAAAACCGCAAAAAAAAATAACCTGGATTTTTTTTCATCCAGATTATTTAAGTTTATCTTCTGATATGTTATGATTCTTCTTCGTCTTCAGCTACTAACTGTCCGCCCTTGCCTTCGAAATGAACACGCCATTCATCAAGATATTCCTCAATTAATTTCCTTACTAATCTTGATTTTGTTGTAGCCTGATCAGCACAGGCAAATCGAAGAGCTCGATCTACATCTTCAGGAACTACAACCGAGATATATTTCATTCCTGATACCCCCCTTCAAGTATACTTTCCGTACAATAACTTACTTATATTGTAGTATTTATTGCGTAACTATACAATTCGCTTGTTACATTTTGCACTAAACCATGTATGCTTAGTCCTATCATAGGTCTATTAAGACTTACTTTGTTATAGTT
The DNA here is from genome assembly GCA_964563125.1 of uncultured Syntrophomonas sp. GTDB lineage: Bacteria > Bacillota > Syntrophomonadia > Syntrophomonadales > Syntrophomonadaceae > UBA1368. Next base: position 18,512 of record CAZLVY010000005.1, read on the forward strand.
ATCACAATAACTAACCGACATATGCAAAACAAATAAGGTGTTAAAGTAATAAAGTAGGGGTTTAGTAAGATGTAAGGATATTAAGTATATATAATTTGCAAGCCTTATATAATAAGAAGAATAATATTATACCAAAAAAAGCACATATTAATCATTAAATAGTTTGTAACAAGAAGGTAGTAGCAGGTTAGTTAAATAACAAGATGCACAAAACACAGCGCAAATACGCATTATTGACTAGTTGGATAAATACTGCTAGTTTAAATATATTGAATATAAGCAAGGGAGAAGATTTTATGTCAGAGCAAAATTCATATGATATTGCTCATCAACTAGCCAGGTCTATTACTAATAGTCAGGCTTATAATGAGTATTTACAAGCGCAACAAGCAATCGAGGAAAATCAGGAACTGAAGAAAAATATACTTGATTTTCGTAATAAACAGATGGAAATGAATCGTTTGCAGTTTGTTGGCGATGAGATACCGACAGACCTTGTAAATGAAGTTTCCAGGGAATTTGCCAAGCTGAATACTAAACATTTAGCAGCTGAATTTTTCGAGGCAGAGGCCAAATTTGTACAGATGTTCAATGATATTCAGGAAATAATTCAAAAAGCTGTTCAAGCCGGATTTATTAAATAAATAATAATCATGGGCAAAAAGTAGTATTAATAAGCAGTTTGGAACTAAGAAAAAATATGGTATAATGCCCTTTATGTGGAAGGAGTGAAGAAATGAAAAAAACATGGATATTGTTACTAAGCATGCTATTATTACTTGCATTTGCTATAGCAGGCTGTGATAAAGAGGAATCTGCAATTGGAGAAGTGAATGGACAACCTATTACTGCCACAGAATATGACTCGCATCTTAGTTTTCTGAAATACTATTACGAAGTTCAACAGGGAGCTAAATTAGATGAGGGAAAAGACCAAACTATTATAGAAACGCTCGAAAATCAAACTTTTGATGATTTGGTCCTTAAAAAGCTATTATGGCAGCAAGCTGAAAAAGATAAAATAGTTATTGAAGAAAATGTAATTGACGAAGAAATTAAGAAAGCTAAAGAAAATCAGGGAGAAGAAAGCTTTAAAAAAGTTTTGACTGAAATGGGCATGAGTGAAAAACAATTGCGCGAACAAATAAAAACTGAGAAAATCTATGCTGAACTTCAAGAAAAAGTTACAGCAGACATAAAGGTTGCCGATGAAGAAATACAGAAATATTATGAGGAAAATCCAGATTTGTTTGTTGAAGAAGGCGGAATGGAAATAGCCCATATTTTAGTTGACACTGAAGAGAAGGCAAAAGAAGTAATAGCCAAATTAAGTCAGGGAAATGATTTTGCCGAGTTAGCTAAAGAATATTCCACTTGTCCAAGCAGCGCCCAAGGTGGAGAACTGGGATTAATAAATGAAAATAGCGGTTATGTACCTGAATTTAAAGAGCCTGCCTTGAAGCTCAAAGAGGATGAAATTACTTCTGAACCAGTAAAGAGTGAATTCGGTTTTCATGTGATAAAAGCAGGGACTCTAAAGGAAGCTCGGACTATACCTTTTGCAGAAATTAAAACGCAATTAACAGCTCAGCTGTTAGGGGACAAAAAAAGTGAAGCTTATTATAATTACTTGCAGGAACTTCACAAAAATGCGGATATTGTTGACTTGAGAACTGATAAAGCCGAAACTGAAACGGAAAATAAATAAGAAAATACTTTGAGACTGTCCGCCGTGATGGTCTCTTTTTTTGGGCAATGTGCATGAAATTCATGATGGAAAATAGGATTTTTACCAGACTTTAAGGGAAAAATATTATTGATAAAAAAATAAAGGATTATAGAATTATTGTGTCGAAAATAAAAAAGTTAGTTGATAGTCAAAAAATAAGGGAGAATGGGGAGGTCAATTTTGAGAAATTTAAAAAAAATGGGGATTCTTTTGCTGGCACTTATGTTACTTGCCAGTATGGTAGTTGGATGTGGCAGTCCTGCAGCAACAGAGGACGATAAAAAAGCTGATGAAGCATTTAAAGTAGGATTCATTTACATCGGTACTCCTGGAGATGCAGGCTGGACTTTTGCACATGACCAGGGCAGGTTATATCTGGAAGAGCAAATACCTGAAATAGAGACAGTTTTTCTGGAATTAGTTCCTGAAGGCGCAGATGCGGAAAGAAGTATTGAACAATTAGCTCAAGAAGGATGTAATATAATTGTTGCCAATAGTTTTGGTTACGGAGATGCTATGCTGGAAGTAGCAAAAAGATATCCGGATATAGTTTTTTTACATTGCTCAGGCTTGGAATCAGCTGAAAATGTAGGAACTTACTTTGGGCGTATTTATCAAGCACGTTATTTAAGTGGTATGGTAGCAGGCGCTATGACAGAGAATAATACTATAGGATATGCTGCTGCATTTCCGATTCCGGAAGTAATCCGCGGTATTAATGCTTTCACTTTAGGAGCACAATCAGTAAACCCGGATGTGAAAGTTAAAGTTGTCTGGTCACTGACCTGGGTTGACGCAGTACAAGAAAAAGCTGCTGCAGACCGTTTAATAGAAGCTGGTTGTGATTTACTGGCTCAGCATGCTGATACACCTGCGGTTCAACAAGCAGCAGAAGCGGCTGGGATCTATGCAATAGGTTACAATAGCGACATGCGCAGTTTTGCACCTAATGCTAATCTGACCGGACCAGTTTGGAACTGGGGACCTTACTATGTAAATTCAGTTAAAGCGGTTATGGACGGTACATGGAAATCTGAGGAAATTTGGACCGGCTTGGAAGATGGAATAGTTGATTTGGCACCTATCTCAGATAAAGTTCCGGCTGACGTATTAGCTCAAGTTGAAGCTAAAAAACAAGAGATGATTGATAAGAGTTGGGATGTATTTACCGGCCCTATTACTGATCAGGATGGCACTGTCCGAGTTCAGGAAGGTCAAAAATTGACTGACGAAGAAATGCTGGCTTTAGATTGGTTTGTTGCTGGTGTTGAAGGAAGTCCTAAATCTTAATATATTTGTTTGCATAAAAAGGCGGCTTAATACGCCGCCTTTATTTTTGGAGGAGCAATTATGAAACGGTTTCCTGTTATTGAAATGGATGGAATAACTAAAACATTTCCCGGGGTATTAGCGAATAATAATATCAGTTTTCGAGTTTACCCGGGTGAAATACATGCATTACTAGGCGAAAACGGAGCTGGGAAATCAACTTTGATGAGTATATTAGCTGGTCTATACAGACCTGATGAAGGTCATATAAAAGTTAAAGGGGTAAGTAATAATTTTAAATCACCTCGCAAAGCTTTAGCGGCCGGGATCGGTATGATTTATCAGCATTTCCGTCTGGTTAACAATTTCACCGTAGCAGAAAATATAGTATTAGGAGCCGGCAAATCAGTAAAAATAAACAGCAAACAGATAGAACAGGAAGCTTTTGAATTTGCTAATAGTTTTGGCTTCGATATTAATCCGGATGCCCGGATTTATCAATTATCACTTGGTGAACAGCAAAAAGTTGAAATTATAAAAATGTTGTATCGTGGCTGTGATATTTTAATAATGGACGAGCCTACAACGGTACTTACTCCGCAGGAAGTAAAAGATTTGTTTAAAACTCTTAGATTTATGGCCAGCCAAGGTAAAGCAGTAGTTTTAATAACGCATAAATTACATGAAGTAATGGAAGTAGCGGATTATGTAACTGTGTTAAGACGCGGGGAAGTAGTGGGCAGCAACAGGATCGAAGATGTTGACGAGGCTATTTTAACTAAGATGATGGTCGCCCGGGAAGTTATTTTTAACGAAGTAGGCCATTCAATTAAGGCCGGAGATAAGATTTTAGAATTAAATAATATCAATGTATATGGTGATCAGGGTTATTTAGCTGTAAAAGATATAGATTTAGATATCCGCAGTGGCGAAATAGTTGCCATTGCAGGAGTAGCAGGTAATGGACAAAGAGAATTAGTGGAGGTTATTGCCGGCTTAAGAAAAATGCAGGATGGCTCAATAAAGCTGGATGGCAAGGAGATTAATAATCTTAATATCAGACAAAGGTTAGCTATTGGTATAACTGTTGTGCCTGAAGATAGAATGGGCATGGGACTTGTCCCCAATTTAAATGTTTTAGAAAATGTTATCTTAAGAACTTATTACAATAAAAAATACTCGGATGGGATGTTTATAGATTATAAAGCTATACGCACTTACGCCAAAAAATTAGTAGAGGATTATAATATATTTCTCTCTGATTTAAGACATCCGATTAATTATATGTCAGGTGGCAACCTGCAAAAACTGTTATTAGCCAGAGAAATAAGTCAGAGTCCTCGTGTATTGGTGGCTTCTTATCCGTCCCGGGGCCTTGATATTGCGGCAGCAGAATCCATATATAATATTTTGCTGCAGGAAAGAGATAAGGGAACCGGAATCCTTTTGGTTCTGGAAGATTTAGATGATATTTTCCGTTATGCTGACAGAGTAGCAGTTATGTATGCGGGTGGGATCAAACAAATATTAAATGTAGCTGAAACGAATGTAGATGAAATAGGGGCATTGATGTTGGGAGCACAATACGCGAGGAAATCATCATGAATAAACTGAGGATGGTAAAACGCGAATATGATTCTTTAGCAATTAAAATAGCGGTTCCTGTATTATCTATATTGTTAGCTTTTTTACTGGGAGGTCTGTTTTTATATTTTTCCGGATATAACCCGGGAGAAACTTTTTTGCGGATGTACAAAGGTGCATTCGGAACCAGTTACGCTATATCTGAAACTATAGTAAAAGCTATTCCTTTAATGATAGCAGGTTTGGCTGTTTCTCTGGCATTTCGCATGAAGTTATGGAATATAGGTGCTGAAGGGCAAATATATATGGGAGCTTTTGCCGCCTCAGGAGTGGCACTATCTTTTGGTGATCTCAGTCCTTACATGCTGCTGCCTTTAATGTTCTTGGCCGGGTTTGCGGGCGGAGCAGTATGGGGTTATATACCAGGTGCTTTACGCGGATACTGGCAAGTTAATGAAACTATCACCAGTTTGATGTTAAACTATGTGGCAATATTCTGGGTGAATTTTTTAGTATTCGGACCCTGGAAAGACCCTGCCAGTAAAGGCTTTCCTCTTACTCCACGCTTTTCACTAAGTGGTTATCTGCCCACATTGGGTGACAGCCGGGTACATTTGGGTTTAATTATTGCGGTGGTAATTGCTTTTATATTTTATCTGGTGCTTAAATACAGCCGTTGGGGTTATGAAATCAAAGTGATTGGGGAAAGCCAAAATGCTGCGCGCTACGCAGGTATGAATGTTGCCCGCAATATTGTACTGGTTATGCTTATCAGCGGCGGAATAGCCGGGATAACCGGTATGATTGAAGTCTCAGGCATTACCCACCGCCTGCAGCAGGATATATCGCCAGGTTATGGCTATACCGCCATAATAGTTGCTTGGCTGGCCCGTTTGAATCCTTTTACAATAATATTGGTGGCTTTTCTGTTTGGAGCCTTGTTAGTAGGAGGTTTTGGGGTGCAAACTTTTGGTATTCCTTATTCGATTGTACTTATGCTGCAGGGAAGTGTGCTCTTTTTCCTCTTAGCAGGTGAATTTTTAATCAAGTATAAAATTGTTGTAGTCAGGAAGGAGGCTAAATAGTGGATAGTCATGTGATAATAGCGCTTCTTGCTGCTGCTATTATAGCCGGAACCCCAATATTACTGGCAGCATTGGGGGAACTATTGGCTGAAAGATCAGGTATACTCAATCTTGGCGTAGAAGGTATGATGCTGGTTGGCGCAGTAGTCGGGTTTATTTTTACTATCAAAACCGGCAATCACTGGTATGGCTTTTTAGCGGCCATGATTGGCGGAAGTCTGATAGCCAGTATCCATGCTTTTATTTCAATTACTCTCAAGGGAAATCAGGTAGTCAGCGGGCTGGCTTTAACTATATTCGGAACTGGAATCAGCGGATTTCTCGGCAAGGCCTATCAAGGTATTCCTACCTCAGACCCGGTTAATTCGATTGCTGTACCTTATTTAAGTGAAATTCCTGTAATGGGAACTATTTTTTTTAATCATGATCCATTAGTGTATATTAGCTTTTTCTTGGCCATTATTTTCTGGCTGATTCTGTATAGAACTAACTGGGGATTAAGTATAAGGGCAGTTGGAGAGAATCCGGCTTCAGCTGACGCAGTGGGTATAAGTGTTTCTAAAGTACGCTATTTTTGTACAATTATGGGCGGTATGATGGCCGGTTTGGGTGGAGCTTATTTATCTTTGGCATATGCTCCTTCATGGCAGGAAAATATGACAGCAGGCAGAGGTTGGATAGCAGTAGCACTGGTTATATTTGCTCTCTGGAATCCGTTATGGGCAGTAGTTGGCTCATACTTATTCGGCGGCGTTGAAGCAATGACCTTCGGATTGCAGATTGCCGGCATTAAAATATCGTCCTTTTTCCTGCAAATGATGCCTTATCTTCTAACTATATTTGTTTTAGTGGTAGTTACCATTAAAATGCGTCAGGATGCAGGTGCTCCTAATGCACTTGGTGTTGCTTATGACCGAGAAGAACGATGAAATTTCCAAGCTAAAATAAAAAAGCGCATGAAATCTAATACTATATTTATCAGGCTAAAACGTTTTAAAGCAGGAGGATAGTATGCTGGAAAAAAAAGTCTTAAGTCAGGTTTTGGAAGAAGCTTTGAGAAGAGGCGGCGACTATGCAGAAATATATGTAGAAGAAAAAACCGCCAGCAATGTTTTTTACGAGGATAGCAAAATTGAAAAAATAAACAGCGGTCGCGAAAAAGGCGCTGGCATACGGGTAATTAAAGACGGCAGCACTGCCTATGTTTATACTAATGATTTATCAACTGAAAGTTTATGCCAGGCAGCATCTGTAGCAAGTCATGCTGCCGGTTCCAGGGAAGGTATAAATAGGCCTGAGATAGCATTGAACCTCAAAAGCCTGGACCATGAAATATATGATATTCGCCAGCCCGACGAAGTGTCTTTTAAAGATAAAATTGAGCGGGTTTTATCTGCTAATAAAGCAGCCCGCAATTATAGTGAAGAAATACGCCAGGTAACGATTGCTCTGGGTGATGTCCGTAAATCGATTCAGATAGCCAATAGTGATGGTGAAATGGTAGAGGATGAAAAAGCTCGGGTGAGAATGATAGTCAGTACCGTTTCCGCAAAGGATAATATTGTACAAACTGGCTATGAATCGGCTGGTGAAATTGGCGGTTGGGAGCTTTTTGATCGGGTTTCTCTTGATGATTTGGCTATTAAAGCGTCCAGCTTAGCTGTAAAAATGCTTTCCGCCCGACCGGCTCCAGCGGGAACAATGCCGGTTGTAATGTCTTCAGAAGCAGGCGGGACATTAGTTCACGAAGCCTGCGGTCATGGTCTGGAGGCTGATCTAGTTCAAAAAGGACTATCAGTTTATAAAGGCAAAATCGGTAAAATAGTAGCGGCTCCAGGAGTCGATATTATTGATGATGCAACCATTGACCGCAAGTTTGGTTCTTTTAACTTTGATGATGAAGGTACTTATGGACAAAAAACAGTTTTAATCAAAGATGGGGAACTGCTTGGGTATATGTATGACCGGTTGACGGCACAAAAGGACCAGACTACTTCAACCGGTAACGGGCGACGGGAGTCATATCAGCATAAACCGATACCGCGCATGACAAATACTATGATAGCTGCCGGATTGGAAGAGCCTGAAGATATTATAAAATCGACTCAGGGTGGTCTGCTGGTTAAAAAAATGGGAGGCGGTCAGGTTAATACTACTAACGGTGATTTTGTTTTCGATGTGCAGGAAGCTTATGTAATTGAAGCTGGTGAAATAAAATATCCGGTACGTGGAGCTACTTTGACCGGGAACGGACCTGAAGTTTTAATGAATATAGATAGAATTGGCAAAGATTTAGGATTTGGCATTGGTACTTGCGGCAAAGACGGGCAGGGGGTGCCGGTATCTGATGCTCAGCCTACTATACGTATAAAACAGCTTACTGTAGGAGGTACCATGATGGCAGATGGACCCCAGATTAAGAGAATAAGACGAAAATAGGAGGGCCGCCATGAATGAAGAATTATTGAAAAAAGCCGGTATTATAGCTTTAGAGGCAGGCATCCGCAGGGGTGTTCATACCGAAGTCTATCTTCAGGCCAGTCGTCAGTTGAGCATAGAAGTGGCAGATTCAGTGGTCGAGACATTGAAAGAAGCAGAAGAGACTGGTCTGGGAATAAGATTAATTAATGAAGGTAAACTCGGCTTTGCTTACACCAGTGATCTTTCTGCTGAAGCTATTTTAGAAGCAGTAAATGATGCTTACAATATAACCGATTTTACTTCTACTGATAAATACAATCAGATACCTGTGGGACCATATGAATACCAGCCTATGGAGCTATATGATGAGCAGATTAAAAAGGCTTCTGTAGAAGCAAAAATTGAACTGGCCCGACAGGTGGAAAAAGCCGCGCGGGAAGCCGACAGCCGCATTTCAATTATCGAAACGGCCGGGTATGAAGATACAGAATATATATCATTAATAATGAATACCAATGGTTTGTATGCCAGCGGACAGGGTAATTTTAGCGGTATGTATATTTCTCTGGTTGCGGAAGAGAAAGGTGATGCCCAGAATGGTTTTGCCATGCGCCTGCAGAAATGGTTTAAAGATTTAGATCCGCAGGAAGTTGGCCGGGAAGCTGCCCTAAAAGCAGTCCGCAGCCTTAATGCCCGTACGATAAAATCAGCTCATTTGGCTTGCATTATGGAACCCTATGTAGTTACACAATTTTTAGGGATTCTCGCCCAGATGGTTGATGCCGAGACTGTACAAAAAGGAAAATCTCTGTTTGCCGGTAAAATAGGGCAAAAGATAGCATCACCGCTGTTTACTCTGGTTGATGATTCAACCTGGTTGGACGGAGTGGGTAGTTTTCCTTTTGATGGAGAAGGAGTTCCTGCCCAGCGCAATCTGGTAGTAAAAGAGGGAATTCTGCAAACTTATTTGTACGATACTTATACTGCTGCCAAAGATGGTGTCTCCTCAACCGGTAATGCTCAAAGAGGCTCATTTCGATCTCTGCCGACTGTCGGTACTTCTAACTTCATGATTTCAGCGGGTGACAACAGCCTCGAAAGTTTAGTAGCTGAAATTGATAAAGGATTTTATATAACTGATGTAATGGGGATGCATACCGCCAATCCTATTTCAGGAGATTTTTCCGTGGGAGCTGCGGGAATTATGATTGAAAATGGATATCTGACTTATGCGGTGCGTGGAGTGACTATTGCCGGCAACATAATTGGTTTTCTGCAGGATATTGATGCAGTTGGCAATGATTTGCGTTTTTATGGCAGCAAAGCTGCACCGACCATTAGACTGAAAAGTTTAAGCATTGGTGGTAAATAAGGGGGGGCAGGAAATGGGAGACAAGATACTAATTATAAATGGACCAAATCTTAATTTGTTGGGCATAAGAGAACCAGACTTATACGGCAGTCAGACTCTGGAACAGATTAATACAGATTTAAAGAGTATTGCTGCTGAAAACGGAGTTAAGCTGGAACTATTCCAATCCAATTCAGAAGGCACCATCATCGATAAAATTCAATCTGCTTATGGTGAATTCAGATTTATAATTATTAATGCCGGAGCCCTTACTCACTACAGCATTGCTATTCACGACGCACTAAAGGCTGTAAATATTCCTGTTATTGAAGTACATTTAACCAACATATATGCCCGGGAAGATTTTCGCCGGCATTCTTTTATTTCACCGGTTGCAACCGGAGGGATATTTGGAATGGGACCTGCGGGATATGAAATGGCTTTGCGGGCAGCTATAAATATTTTAAATAATAATTAGCAAAAATTAATCTTATGAGAATTTCTGAGGTGATAATTATTAACAACAGACTTTCGAATTTGCGAAGCCGCATGACAGAGCAAAAAATGGATGCTTTTTTAGTAACTAAGCCAGAGAATATAAGGTATTTATCCGGTTTTACCGGGGGTAATGATGCCAGACTATTTATAACCGGTCAAAACAAATATATTATTAGTGATTCCCGCTATAGACAACAGATTGCGCGGGAAAGTTCAGACTGGGAGCTACTTGAAGAAAAAGGTTTTGATGGGACCAAATTTAATATACTTGCTGATAACTTTAATACAATAGGGTTTGAAAGTCAGGTAGTAAGCTATGATACATATCAATCCTGGGCGGCTAAGCTTAAAGCAAAATTAATACCATCAACTGGTATGATAGAATTAAACAGAATTATTAAAGATGAAGAAGAATTAAACCTGATCAGAAAAGCTGCTAAAATCGGGGATGAAGTATTTACAGAAATCATTACCAAAATCAAACCCGGTATAAGTGAAAAAGATATTGCCAGTCAAATTGCTTATTTACTGCGCCAAAAAGGATGCGAGAAAGAGGCTTTTGACACAATAGTAGTAGCAGGCGAAAATGCTGCCCTTCCCCATGGAACCCCTGGTCAAAAGATAATAACTGATGGTAATATGGTAACAATGGATTTTGGCGGTTTTTATCAAGGTTATCTGGCAGATATGACCAGAACAGTAGTAGCAGGAAAAATTACAACTGATTTCTATGATAAGTATATGGCCGTATTGGAGGCCCAGGAATTAGGGATATCACTTGTGAAAGCAGGTATTAGCTGTAAAGACTTGGATAATGCGGTTCGGGACCGATTACAGCTATTTGGTTTGGATCAGTACTTTCTGCACAGCACCGGACATGGAGTAGGTCTGGAGGTTCATGAACAGCCGACTGTTTCGCAAAGAAGTGATACTATCTTAATGCCGGATATGGTAATAACCATTGAACCGGGCATTTACATAAAGGGATGGGGAGGAATAAGAATAGAAGATACCGTAATAGTAAAGAACGATGGCTGTGAAGTTGTAACCAGTTCAGATAAGGCTATTTTACAGATATAATGGAGGGATGAAATGATTTCCGTAAATGATTTTAAAAATGGTGTAACTATTGAAATGGATGGTCAGGCATTTCAGGTAGTGGATTTCCAACATGTAAAACCAGGCAAGGGAGCAGCATTTGTAAGAGCTAAACTGAAAAATGTTAAATCTGGTTCTGTAGTGGAAAAGACTTTCCGTGGTGGTGAAAGAATGCCACGCGCACGTCTTGATAAGCGGGAAATGCAATTTTTGTATAAAGATAGCGATGGATATAATTTTATGGATAACGAAAATTATGATCAAATCAGTATCAGTGCAGAAGCGTTGGGGGACAGTTCTAAATGGCTGTTGGAAAATATGAATATTGAGGTATTGTTATTTCAGGAAAATATTATTGGTATCGAACTGCCTAATTTTGTGGAGATGGAAGTTATTGAAACCGAACCAAGTGTAAAAGGTGATACGGCTACAGGCGCTACTAAACTTGCTAAACTAGTAACGGGAGTTTCTGTACAGGTGCCGCTTTTTATCAACGAGGGTGACCGCTTAAGAATTGATACCCGTACCGGACAGTACATGGAAAGAGCATAAAAAACAGTTTATAGTAAAATAAAAGTTAATAAATACAGTGTTTAAAATCCTCCTTTTATAGAAATAATAATCTTAATTTGATTTATTACAAAATAAAAGGAGGATTTTTATGCTGGCAGATATTTCAGAAAAAGTAAGTTACCTGCAGGGATTAAGTGAAGGACTGAATATTAGCGAAAGTAGTCCTCAGGGTAAAATAATCACGGGAATTTTAGGAGTGCTGGATGAAATAGCTGATGATATGATAAATATGCATTGTGAATTTGAAGATTTCAAGGAATATGTAGAAAGTATTGATGATGATTTGTTTGACCTGGAAGAGAACTTTCTAAATGATGATGATGAATTTATAGAAATGCAATGTAGTCATTGCGGGGAAGAAATATATTTCGAGTCAGAGTTATTGGACGAGGAAAATGAAGATACAATAGAAATTATCTGCCCGCATTGCAATGAAGTAGTTTTTGTAAATGATGGGTCTTTTGACCATGATTTTGGATATATTCCTGACGATTTGGAAAACAATCAAATGTAACAATTTCAACAGGGGAATTAGCGTTATATGAAATACGCTAATTCTCCTGCTCTTTTGTGTAAAATAGATGTCTGCTGCTTTAGAAGCAAAAGCAACTTCTATTCCCAACTTCTTCTGCACGCTGCTTTTGACAGCAGCCATTCAGGCAGGGCCGAATACCCCAACTTCATCATTTCTCAATAAGCATTATCACCCATCCATAATTAAGCATTAGGTGTCTTTATGAAATTTCATGTAAAAAGCTCTAAATGTAATTTTGCTAGCTTAAGTCAATAACATTTCGGCAACATTGGTGCCTGACCCCGATGGCAACATTTTGTTAGATGGAATATTTTCCACTTAACTCCAATATCTATTTGCAAGGGGGTGTAGATATGGCAGCAGCAGATAAAGAATTGGTTGTAAGGCAAATTCTCCCTTATTTATCTCCATCAGTTAAAAATATTATCTTGAAATTAAATGAGCGGCATTATGCTCAAATGGAGGAAATTCGCCTAAGGTCAGGACAACCGCTGATTCTGAAAATCGGTGATAAGGATTATACCGTCAATTTGTCCGGACGGGTAGAGAATGGATTGGATAATGTTTATATGGTGAGCGCTGAAGACATTTATCGAACTATTGCTTCGATAAGTGATAATTCTTTATATGCTTTTGAGGAAGAAATCAGGCGCGGCTTTATAACAGTATCTGGGGGACATCGGGCGGGACTTGCTGGACAGGTCATAGTTGAAGGAAGTCAGGTTAGAACTATAAAAGATTTTTCCAGCATCTGTTTTCGTATTGCCAGGCAGGTGGAAAATTGCGCCAATCAGGTAATTAGTGCTGTGAATCCGGTCGGTAATAGTATCCTGAATACGCTGATTATTTCTCCTCCCCGTTGCGGTAAAACCACTTTTCTTCGTGATATTACCAGGATTATTTCTTATTCCGGTCAGCGAAATGTGGTGGTAGTAGATGAGCGCTCAGAAATTGCCGGTTGTTACCGGGGCATTCCGCAATTAGATGTAGGACCCCGGACTGATGTATTAGATGCCTGTCCGAAAGCCCTGGGAATGGTAATGGCGGTTCGCTCACTGTCACCTCAGGTAATAATTACTGATGAAATCGGCCGCTCAGAAGATGTTGAGGCCATTCAGGAATGTATTAATGCTGGTGTAACAGTTATTAGCTCTGTTCATGCCAGCAATATTAGAGAGCTGGGCAGAAGGCCAATAATGAAAAATATGCTGCAGCAAAATGTGTTTGAGTTAGGAATTGTATTATCCAGGCGCAAAGGGCCCGGGACCGTTGAAGAGTTAATAAGGTGGGATTAGCATGTGGATAAAAACTTTGGGAATTTGTCTGGTAATAGCTGGATTTGGCATGTGGGGTTTGTTAGGTGCACGCCGCATAGATAAACGGGTTCAGCAGCTAAAAGATCTGAGGATTGCCATAGGGTTTTTAGAGAAGGAAATAACTTACATGCAAACCCCCTTATCCCGAGCGATGAGTCGAACAGGGCATTTTTGTAATTATGCAGTGGCAGGTTTATTTAAAGAATGTGCCCTAAATTTAGATAAAAAATCAGGTATTACCGCCAGTGAAGCATGGCAAAAAGGCTTAAAAAAGCTAAAGGAAGCTTCAGAACTGAAAAAAGTCGATCTGGAACTATTAAAAGCAATTGGCCCTCAACTCGGTGTTTCAGACCGTTTAGAACAGCAGAAGTTTTTTGCCTTAATTCAGGAAGAAATAAAGATATTGGAAGAAATGGCATTAAGCGAAGCCGAATCGGGAAGAAAACTTTGGTCTTACGGCGGCTTTATTATGGGAGCTGTAGTAGTAATTCTGCTTTTATAAAGGAAATAAGGTGATAGAGAAGGAGGCTGACACTATGATGAATATCGACATAATCTTTCGCATAGCCGGAATTGGCATACTTATTTCAATTCTATCCATTGTATTGAAACAGGCTAAAAAAGAAGAACAGGCCGAAATGCTTACATTAGCAGGCGTCATAGTAGTTCTCATAATTGTAGTTCAACTGATGAGTCAATTGTTTACGGTAGTCAGGTCCGTGTTTAATCTTTAGTCAATTAAGAATACTGCGGGGTTAATCAGGAGGAAAATTAATTTGGAAATAGCACAAATTGTGGGATTAGCCCTTTTAACAACTGTATTTTTGCTGATATTGCGCCAGGAAAAGCCAGTGATGGCGGTACTGCTCAGCATTGTTTTCAGCATTGTCATTTTCATATTTCTTATGGAAAAAATGGCTTCGATAGTTGATGTTTTAAAAGAGTTAACCCGCCGCGCCGAGATTAATTACTTTTTCCTGGCTACCATTCTGAAAATTTTGGGGGTTGCATACCTGGCAGAATTTGCTGCTTCAATCTGCATTGATGCCGGTGAGCAGGCAGTTGCTAAAAAAGTTGAATTCGCAGCCAAAATAATTATTGCGGTTCTGGCCTTACCTATTATAGTGGCCATTTTGGAATCACTCATAGAATTAATGCCTGGTTAGAAGTCCGCAACTATGAAGCACTTTAATATTTGGTCTAAGAGATAACATGAGAGAGAAATGGGTGTCAAGTAATGAAAGCAATTATCAAAATCATTTTGATTATTATTTTTCTATTTATTATTCCGGCACCTCTGCCGGCTGTTGAAAATAGCAGTTCTGATAACCAGGCATTAGTTGAAGACACTTTGTCACAGCTTGATTTTTACCTAATGGAAGAATATAAACATAATCTAGATTCTGAGCTTAGCTCGTATCTGGACAAAAAATCAGTTAAAGAATGGTTGACTGACTTTATGCAGGGTGAATGGGAGTTTGACATAAAGGAAATAAGTGAAAACTTCATTGGTTTTCTGTTTAAAGAAATAGTGGCTAACTCAGGCCTGCTTAGTAAATTATTAATACTATCTGTAATAGCAGCCTTGATTTCCAATCTGCAAACTTCATTTTCTGCCGGTGTAGCACGCATATCCTATTTGGCCTGTTTCCTGGCCTTGGGTGCTATTGCAGTAACTTCATTTAAAATAGTTCTGCAGATTGGGCAGCAGACCATTGATAATATGGTTTCCTTTATGCTGGGAATGCTGCCCCAGATGTTAATGCTGGTAGCAGCGCTGGGTAATATTAATGCTTCGGCAATGCTTTTTCCCTTGTTAATGACTACTGCTACCGGCTTTGCCAATGCAATTAAGACAATTGTATTTCCCTTAATAATCATGTCGGCAATTTTGAGCATAGCCAATCATATGTCAGATACTTTGAAGGTAGAAAGAATGGCTAAATTCTTTGGCCAGATGGCGCAGATTTCCTTAGGGTTATTTTTGACTGTCTTTGTAGGTATTGTTACTTTAAGATCCTTATACGCCTCGGTCTTAGACAAAGTTGCCTTAAGAACTACTAAATTTATTACCGATAACACCATTCCCGTAGTTGGCAAGATGTTTTCAGATACCATAGAGGTGGCAGCAGGGTACGTAATTATGATTAAGCAGGCACTAGGAATATTCGGTGTAATTATCATATTGGGCATGCTAATTTTCCCTCTGTTAAAAATTGCTGCCATTGCCTTGATTTATAAAATAACTGCAGCTGTGGTTGAACCGATGGGTGATGCTAAAACGGCCGCCATTTTAGAAGTAATGAGTACTCATCTGCTGCTGCTTTTAGCAGCAGTTGCTTCAGTAGGTTTAATGTTTTTTGTAATGATATCTATTGTGGTAGCGATGACCAGTCATTTGGGGTTACCGTAAAGCTTCTATAAATGAGAGGGATTATTATGGAAACTTTAGCAGACATTGTGCGGACTGTATTAGTAATAATTATTGTAGCCAGTTTACTGGAACTGCTTTTACCGGAAAGCGGGCTAAAACCATTTGTAAGCTTTGCGATGGGGTTGTTTGTTCTTATCGCAATATTAAATCCCATACTGAATGTTGCTTTTAAAGATCGGGATTTTAAAGTGGAACTATGGGACTACAAATATAACGAAAAATTAGAGCAACAAATGCTGGAAAAGGGCTTAGATATTAACCAGCAAATATTGCAGACAAATGATGACATGATTCAAGAAAAGCTGCAGGGTCAAATTAGTGCTATAGCAGCTTTGGTTCCGGGAGTACAGGAAGTTGATACGCAAATAAAAGCAGTAGATGCAGGAGCATTGGATAAAGTCTATTTAGTTGTCAGGTTGGAAAAGACTGAAGTAAGTGAGCAAACAAATGATGTAGGAGTATTTTCCGGTAGTGAGAAAAAATTGAGTGAGGAAGAACAAGACCGCATTAAAGAGAAGATATTACTGGTAGTTGATAATCTGTATGGAATCGAGGCGGGGCAAATAGAAATCGATTTTGAGGGGGGGAGTTAGAACTTATGTTGGATGAATGGGTAAGAAGTTTAACAGGCGACAATGAGGAGGGAGCATCTTTTTTCAAGAGTAAAAAAGGCCGCTATTTAATCATTATAGCTATTAGCTTGGGTTTATTAGCCCTGGTTTGGAAGCCTGCCCCTAATGTTGACAATCAATCGCCAAAAGAAATGCTGCAACAGTTACCTGCAAATAGCAGTGTGAAGGCCCAGTTAACGCAGGAACTGAAAGTTATTCTCAGTCAAATTGAAGGGGCAGGAGAGGTAGAAGTAAGTATTACTCTTGCTTCTGACGGAGAAAAAAGTTATGCCAGTAATAGTGTGGATGAAAAACGTGAAATTGAAGAATCAAATCCACAGGGGACTGTTCAAGAGACGGTAGAAACTAAAAGGTCAAGAGATCTTGCTGTTACATCGGGAGATGCCCTTTTAATTGAAAACAAATTTCCTCAGGTAATTGGAGTATTGGTAGTTGCAGAGGGAGCAAAATACCCGGTTGTAAAGGAAAGGCTTACTGCTGCCACAGCAACTCTGTTAGATATTCCATCCCATAAAGTAAGTGTCATGCCAGGTCAAGGAGGTGGAATATAATGGTATTTAACTTTAAGAAAACCGGATTAATTATCTTAACTATTGGGGTAATCATTATAGCTGCATTCATAATTTGGCCTGATGCCCAGCTAGAAAACCAGCAAAAAGCAGAAAACGCGGAATATGATAATTCGGCAATTAAGAATAGTTTACCAACAGCACCTGTTACGCCGGTAATAAATGATTTTTTTGCTGAATATCGACTGGAAAGAGAACGAATTCGCGGCAGACAAATCGAATTATTGCGTGAAGTCTTAAACAGCTCGGCAGAACAAGATGCACGTAAGGAAGCTTCTTTGCGACTGGTACAAATATCAGAAGATATGGAGAAAGAATTGCAGGCAGAAGCTATGATTAAATCTAAGGGTTATGCGGATTGTGTAGTAATAATTCAGCAGGAAACTATCTTAGTAGTGGTGGAATCGGATAATATGCGCCTTGACCGGGAAGAAGAAATAAAGGAGATAGTAGAAAAAATAACCGGGTATGGTGAGGAAAATTTATGTATTATTTATCGTGAAACTCAGTAAAAACATTTTTGTATACTATAATACAAAATTAAAAACATTGTAATAATGGGATTTTGTTTTTATAATTATAAAAAGTTGGAGTAATTATACTCAGGTCATGGGCCTGAGTATAATTATATACACAGGAAATTTTTGATCATATCCGGGTTCATAGTTATTAATAAGGAAGTGCAGCAATGAGCAGAATTAAAGTTACCGATACTAGCCTAAGGGATGCCCATCAAAGTCTGTGGGCTACCAGAATGACTACTGAAGATATTTTACCGATTTTAGAAAAACTTGATAATGCTGGTTACCATTCCCTGGAAGTGTGGGGCGGAGCTACTTTCGATGTATGCTTGCGATATCTGCAAGAAGATCCCTGGGAAAGATTAAGGGCTATCCGCCGGGAAGTTAAAAAAACCAAACTGCAAATGCTTTTAAGAGGACAGTCATTATTAGGCTATACCCATTACCCGGATGACATTGTAGAAAAATTCGTGGAAAAATCAGCCCAAAACGGAATAGATATTTTTCGGGTTTTTGATGCCTTAAACGATTTGCGCAATTTAGAGGTCCCCATTAAGGCGGTGAAAAATACCGGTAAACATGTGCAGGCATGTGTTGTCTATACCATCAGCCCGGTTCATACCTTGCAGCATTTTGTCGATACTGCCAAACAACTGAGGGATATGGGTGCTGACTCTATATGCATAAAGGATATGGCGGGACTTTTATCTCCCTATATTTCCTATGAACTGGTCAGAGCTTTGAAACAAGAAATAGATTTGCCGATTCAATTACACACCCATTATATTGGGGGAATGGCTATTGCTTCACTTTTGAAAGCTGCTGAAGCGGGTATTGATATAATAGACACTGCAACTGTACCGCTGGCCTTTGGCTCTTCCCAACCGCCGGTAGAGACTATTGTCAGAGCCTTGCAGGATTCACAGTGGAATACCGAGCTGGAACTGAGCAGCCTGTTCGAGATTGCTGACTATTTTGAAAATCTGAGAAAACATAAAGGCTTCGAACGCGGTGTTACTCGTATTACAGATATGAAAGTTTTTGAGCACCAGGTTCCGGGTGGAATGATATCCAATCTTTATTCACAACTGGAAGAGCAAAAAGCGTTACATCGTATAGACGAAGTTCTGCAAGAACTGCCCAATGTCAGGAAGGACATGGGTTATCCGCCGCTGGTAACGCCTACCAGTCAAATAATTGGTATTCAAGCAGTTATGAATGTACTAACCGGGGAAAGATATAAAATGTGTCCCGGTGAGGTAAAAGATTATGTCAAAGGTCTTTATGGTAAACCACCTGTAGAGATTAGCGATGAAATAAGACAAAAAATTATCGGTGACCAAGAGGTAATAACAGTTCGCCCCGCGGATTTACTGGCCCCGGGCTGGGAAAGATGTAAAAAAGAAGCAGCACAATATGCAAAAAGTGAAGAAGATGTTTTATCCTACGCTCTGTTTCCCCAGGTAGCTTTAAAATACTTCGAGAGTCGTCAAAATAAAGTGAATGAGGCTGGACCTCAAATGACTTCATCAAAGGTAACTGCAGTTGATAAAAAGATTCCCCCCACAAAAAGAGCAGTTAAAATGGGCGGGGTTAACCATAAGGGAGATGATGAAATGAACTTTGAAGAGATTAAAGAATTGATTTTATTACTTGATAGTACATCAGTTGCTGAACTGGATCTGCAAAATAACGATTACCGTTTAACTCTGAGGAAATCAGTCGGATTGATTGAGGAGTCGGTGGCTGACAAATCAGTAATACTTCAGGATTTGACTATTGATGACGAAGAAGAACCAAAGGCAATACCACATAATGAAAATTGTTTTAAAGTAACTGCCCCGATTGTAGGTACTTTTTATGAAGCGCCATCACCTGATGCGCCTGCTTTTGTGCAGCTTGGTGATCAGGTTAAGAGAGGACAAATACTATGTATTGTTGAAGCCATGAAGCTGATGAATGAGATTAAGGCTGAAGTTGACGGTAAAATCGTGGAGATTGCTGTTGATAATGGCGGTACAATCGAATATGGTCAAACATTATTCCTAATCGAAAAGATGTGAGGTGATTACTTGTTCAGCAAAATTTTAATTGCCAATCGTGGAGAAATTGCGGTGCGGGTGATCCGGGCATGTAGAGAATTGGGAATAAAGACAGTAGCCGTTTACTCCAAGCCGGATATAGACAGTTTGCATGTGAAAATGGCAGATGAAGCAGTATGCATAGGGGAAGCTTCTGCCAGGCTCAGCTATTTAAATATACCCAACATTATTTCCGCTGCCAAAAATAGCGGTGCTGATGCTATACATCCTGGATACGGATTTTTAGCGGAAAACGCTTACTTTGCTGATTTATGCCATACTTATGGTATAAAATTTATCGGACCCAAAGCAGAAGTAATACAGCTGATGGGTGATAAAATCAAAGCTCGCGAATTAGTTAAAAAAGCAGGTGTTCCTCTGGTACCAGGCAGTGACGGTAACATTAGTGATTATCAGGAAGCAATAACTGTTGCGAGCGATATGGGTTACCCGGTAATGATTAAAGCAGCTGCAGGCGGCGGCGGTAAGGGAATGAGACTGGCTCACAGTCAAACGACCTTAAAAGAAGCCCTGGACATGGCCAAAATGGAGGCCAAAGCAGCTTTTGGCAATGATGAAGTATATATAGAAAAATATATTGAAGAACCAAGACATATTGAAATTCAAATCTTAGGTGATGAATACGGAAACATAATTCATTTAGGAGAGAGGGATTGTTCTTTACAAAGACGCAATCAAAAGTTATTGGAAGAAGCCCCCTCCTCATTTTTAGATGAAGAACTACGTCAGAAAATGGGTTCGGTTGCCATAAATGCAGCTAAAGCAGCCAATTATTACAGTGCGGGGACTATTGAGTTCTTGGTAGATCAAAATAAAAACTTCTTTTTTATTGAAATGAATACCCGCATTCAGGTAGAACATGCCGTCACCGAAATGGTAACCGGGGTTGATATTGTCAAAGAACAGATAAGGATTGCCGCCGGGGAAAAACTAACTTTAAAACAAGAAGAGGTTATAATTAATGGTTGTGCGATTGAATGCCGAATAAATGCGGAAAATCCGGATAATGACTTTTTACCGGCTCCCGGGCAGATAGGCCGGTACATTGTACCTGGAGGTCCCGGTGTTCGTGTTGATTCAGCGGTATATGAAAATTATATAATACTTCCTTATTATGATTCAATGATAGGCAAACTGATAGTGTGGGGAAGAGACCGTGGCGAAGCGATGCAAAGAATGAAAAGAGCTTTGAGGGAATTTACCATAGAAAATATTGCTACTACCATACCATTTCATTTGAAAGTCATAGACAATGCCTTTTTTCAAAAAGGTGAAATTTATACAAATTTTATCCAACGCCGCATGAGCGATAATGCTTGAGAATTAATGAATATTTTATGATTTGATAGTTAAACTCTCTTTTGGTACAATGATTAATATAATTCACAGGGAGGTGTAATTTAATGGAAGTGAAAAAACCTGAAATTAATACCGAATTAGGAGCAATAAGAATTGCTGATGAAGTAGTAGCAACTGTTGCCGGTCTAGCCGCTTCTGAAGTTGAAGGAGTAGCTACAATGAGCGGAGGATGGGGAACTGACCTGGTTGAAAAGTTAGGCAAAAGGAATTTCGGCAAAGGAATCAGAGTCGAAGTAGTTGGCGAAGAAACCAAGATAGATATATATTTAGTAATAGATTATGGTTATCAGATTCCCCAGGTTGCTGAGGAAGTACAAAATGAAGTAAAGCAAGCGGTCGAAAATATGACAGGGCTAAAAGTAACGACAGTTAATGTGCATATTGTTTCAGTAATACTTAAAAAGAATGTAACCGAAGAAATTGCAGGAGAAGACCAAATATAATACCTTGGAGTTCAGTAAAACCCCCTGCTTAACCCAGGGGGTTATCTGTATGAATAACTGAAAAGAGGTGGGCAAATGACCGGCATATGGCGAGTAATATTATTTTTATACAGTCTATTACTAGCGGTGGTTGGCGCGGTAGTTTTATTTGCAGCAATGGGTGGTAGAGAACCGTTTGAATGGTTTAATATGTTAACATCATCCCCAGAGAGATTTATTGCAGCGGGGATAGCTGCTGTTCTGCTGGTTATAGCTATTGTAACCTTGATTTATTCTTTGAGTTTCAGGAATACCACAACTAAAACTGTTTTAGTTAGTGACGGTATTGCCGGACAAATTTCCATGACTATTCCAGCTGCTAAAGTTATCATAATGAAAGCAGTTAAAAAGGTGGAAGGTATAAAGGATATTAGGACTACTATTAACAACAAACCCGAGGGTCTGGATGTTCTTTTGCACACTATGATTAATCCTGAATACAATGTTCCGGAAATGAGTGAGAGAATACAAACGGCTGTCAGACAGCATTTAGAAGAAATTGGCGGGCTTAAGGTAGCTAGTATTAGAGTATTAGTTGACGACTTTGGTTCTGCCACCAAGGCGCCTGGGAATTAAGGAGGCATCGGAATGTTGGAAAGATTTTTGACAATTATTTGTGAAGAACACCGTGGCAAGGCTATTGGTGTAGCAATTGGTCTTGTGGCTGCAATTTTATTTTTATCCTTTGGTTTTTGGCGCGCTTTATTCATTATTTTTTGTATAGCTATAGGTTATTTTATCGGCAAGAGAATTGATGAGGACAAAAACTTTGATCAATGGATAAAGAAAATATTTAAGGACAGTTAACCTTACTGGAAGGAAGAGATTTTTGAGTAGAAGAAAAGCACGGGAATTTGCTTTCAAAGTTGTTTTTCAAGTGGATCAAGTTGATACTGACCCCCGACAAGCTTTTAATTATTTAATCGAGGAAAAAAAATTGTCTGAGCAGGATAATGAATTCTCCTGGCAGTTAATTCAGGGATGTCTGGGAAACTTAGGAGCAATAGATGAAAAGCTGGCTTTATATTCGTGGGATTGGGCTATTAACAGGATGTCAGCAGTGGATAGAAATATTTTGCGCATAGCCAGTTACGAAATTTTATATTTGCATGACAAACAGTCGGTAGTAGCTATTGATGAAGCTATTGAAATGGCAAAGAAGTTCGGAGATGCTAATTCTGCCAGCTTTGTAAATGCGATTTTAGACAGAGTATTAGGAGAAAAAAATAAGACCCGCAGCTAAATGGCAATGGTGTTAATAGTTAGAGGAAAGGTATTCTTATTTACCTTTCCTTTTTATAACCGGCTTTAACTGAATTGAGGTTAAGAATGAAAGAATATTTTTCAGTAAGTGAGATAAATGATTATATCAGCTCATTATTAGCTGCTGATGTGGTGCTCTATGATTGTTGGCTCAAAGGAGAACTCTCCGGTTTTAAAATTTACCAGCAGTCAGGCCATATGTATTTTAACCTGAAAGATCGTGATTCTGTAATCAGCAGTGTAATGTTTAAAAGTCGTGCTCAAAAGCTGAAATTCATTCCCCAAGATGGGGTAGAAGTTCTGGTGCGTGGCAGTGTATCAGTTTTTTCCAAACAGGGCAAATATCAATTTTATGCGCAGGAAATGCATGTATTCGGAATGGGGGATTTGCACTGGCAGCTAGAGCAGTTAAAAGAAAAGCTGCAAGCTAAAGGCTATTTTAATTTAGACATAAAAAAACCTATCCCTAAAATAGTAAAAAGGGTAGGTATTGTTTCATCTCAAGATGGTGCGGCTTTAAAGGATATTTTAAAAATACTCCATCACCGTGCAAAAAATCTGGAGATAATAATAGCCCATAGTTCAGTTCAGGGTACGGAAGCCCCGGAAGAAATAGCCGCGGGGATTAGAAGATTAAATGCACTGGGCGGTATTGAGGTAATTATAGTAGCCCGGGGCGGTGGCTCTTATGAAGATCTTATGGCATTTAACAGTGAGATAGTAATAGAAGCAGTTTATAACTCACAAGTTCCCATAATATCCGGGGTGGGTCATGAAGTAGATACTACTCTGATCGATCTGGCTGCTGATTTACGGGCAGCAACACCTACTCAGGCTGCGCAGCTAGCTGTGCCCGACAATCTATTGCTGCTTGACGATGTCCTGAAATGTCAGCAGCGGTTAATTCGTGCTATGCAGCGGAGACTGCTTAATCGCAGTGAGCAATTGGACAGGATAATGATGAAAAAGGTTTGGCAGCAGCCTGAGAGTATATTAAAAAGTAAGCAGGTGCTTTTAAATAATCTAGAGAACAAATTAGAAAGTAGTATAAAGAATAAATACAAGGATAAAGTTACGCATTTTACGGTTGCGATGACCAGACTCGATAGTCTTAGTCCGCTTAAGGTAATGCAAAGAGGTTATGCACTTATTCAGAAGCAAGATAAAATATTACGCGAAATTGATAGTTTGAAAATTGGGGACCTGATCACCATCCGTTTATGGCAAGACCGCTTACAAGCTCAGATAGTCAAAAAGGAGAAAATTTATAATGGGAATTAAATTTGAAACCGCTCTATTAAAACTGGAAAAAATTGTGCAGTCTTTGGAAAACGAAGAACTTGAATTAGACGAATCAATCAAACTTTTTGAAGAAGGCATAAAACTATCCTTATTTTGTCAGCAGGAACTGGAACGTGCAGATGGTAAGATACAGCAACTTATGCAAAACTTGCAAGGAGATTTAGAGTTAGTAGAGGTTGAGATAAATGAATAAACTTAAAAATGGTTTGACAGCAGGGGAAAAGGAAACTTTTAATAAGTGGCTGAGTATGAGGAAAGAATATACAGAAGATAGCTTAAGAAACTGTACAAATAAACTTTTTGCAGAAAAGCAGATCATTCATGAAGCGATGTCTTATGCAATTTACAATGGGGGCAAAAGACTGAGGCCTATCATGGTATTTGAGGGAGCATTTATAGCTGGGGCAGACCGGCAAAAAGCGGCACCGTTAGCTTGCGCGCTGGAAATGATTCACTGCTATTCTCTGGTTCATGATGATTTACCAGCTATGGATAATGATGATTTTCGCCGAGGTCAGCCTACCTGCCATAAAGTATTTGGTGAAGATATAGCCATCCTGGCAGGAGATGCTTTGCTTACAGGCGCTTTCGAACTTTTAGCCGCACTTGACTGTGAAAATGATGCAGAGCGCCAAAGGTTGCTGCAGATAATCGGCGAAATAGCTGTTGCGGCAGGAAGTTCAGGCATGATTGGCGGTCAAGTAATTGATCTTAAGTCGGAGAGTCAGGTAATTGATTATTTAACTTTGCAAAACCTGCATGCCTTAAAAACCGGAAAATTATTTATAGCTGCCCTGAGAGCAGGTGCCATTCTTGGCGGTATAGATGAGGCAGGGTTACAAAGTCTTACCGAGTATGCCAAGCATTTTGGTCTGGCTTTTCAGATAACGGATGATATTTTGGATATTATCGGTGACGAGCAGCAAGTTGGCAAGCCGATTGGCAGTGATGAGAAAAACTTGAAGAATACTTATCCAAGTTTGTTCGGTCTGGAAAAGTCACAGCAATTAGCAGAAGAAAACGTACAGAGCTGTATTCTAAGTCTTAAGGATTTTGGAAATGAGGCCGATTTTCTGCGCTATCTGGCCTATTATCTTTTAAGCCGCAGCAGTTAATCCTTAACCAAAATGTGTCACTGGAAAATCAATTATGTTATGATATAATATATAGCTGGAAAGCAATCTGGCAAAAGGTTGCAGTATTCTAGTCAGCCCTATCAGTTATGAAGACGGGCCTAAAAATCCGTTGAGGGCACATCGATGAAGATTCTGGCATTGGCTTCTGACGCCCAGTTGGGGGTCATTGCTGGGAGTTAAGGATATGGGGGCAATCCGCAATGGCATGCGGGCATGACCCTCATGTTCGTGGAGGCTTAGCGGGGTAAAAGCCCTGCTTTGAAAACCTGCATTTGGTAAAAGCTGGGTGCAGTGTAGCCTGCCTTGAGTGGTGGCGGCGGATAGGCTTCGTGAGCCATAAAAACCCCGGCCAGGGTTTTTGTGGTTCGCCTTGAAACCGTTTACTGCAAAAGAGGCTAGAAATTGATGTGGGTTGTAGAGGAAAACTCCTAGACTGTGTATTCTTTTATACGGTTTAATGAGGATTAAAGTGCGTCCTTAGTGGCAATCCAGTATGGTGTTCGGTGACGAATGCTGAGCAGACATAAAGGGAAACCGCCCCTTTGGCAACAATCGGGAGTTCTGCTGGGAAAACCTTCTGGACCTATGGCGCAGCGTTTACTCATTAGACAACCTTTTGCCAGACTATCGTTTTCTACAGGGAGGTACTAATTTAGTTGAGCAAATACTTTAATAAAGCTAACCTGATAGCGGGATTATTAGTTGGTTTTATTACTTTTATAATAGCTTTATTAATGAGCTTAGGTTCAGAAGCGTTGGTTAGAGCAGTAGATAATGTTTTAATAGCAATTATTTTACTGCTATTTGTTATTTCATTAGGTATTTTTTTTGATATATTAGGAACAGCAGCCACAGCAGCTCAATTAGCACCCTTCAATGCGCGGGCAGCCAAAAAAGTATTTGGCGCCAATCAGGCCGTCAAAATAAAAAGTAATGCTCATAAAGTAGCTAACTATTTTAATGACGTAATCGGGGATATATCAGGCACATTAAGTGGTGCAATTGGCGCTGGTATTGTGGTAAGCTTAGTTAATCAGTTCAGCATTTTGGATATAGTTTTATTAGGCGGAGTTATGACCAGCTTAATTGCCGCTCTTACCGTAGGGGGAAAGGCAATAGGAAAAAGTTTCGCTATTAATAATGCTAACAATATTATTTTCAGACTTGGTGTTGTATTAGCATATTGGGAAAGATATACCCATATTGAGTTTTTTAAATAATAAAGGACGAGCGCATAAATGACGGATATTTTAGATTTAGTAAACAATCCTCAGGATATAAAAAAATTAAGTATTAATGAAATGAATAGTCTGGCGGCTGAAATCAGGCAACTGCTGATAAATAGTGTGGCTGAATGCGGTGGTCATTTAGCTGCTAATCTAGGTGTAGTTGAGCTGACTATATCTTTACATCATGTATTCGATTCCCCCCGGGATAAAATTATATGGGATGTTGGGCATCAAAGCTATGTGCATAAAATACTTACCGGTCGCCGGGAAGAAATGAAATCACTGCGGCAATTTGGTGGACTAAGCGGTTTCCCCAAAATAGAGGAATCAGAGCATGATGCTTTTAATACCGGCCATGCCAGTACTTCCATATCAGCAGCTTTAGGCATGGCTATAGCAAGGGATATTAAGGGAGAAAAAAACTCTATAGTAGCTTTTATTGGTGATGGAGCACTTACGGGCGGGTTAGCCTTTGAAGCTTTAAATCATGCCGGCCAGGAAGGACGAGATATCGTTGTTTTATTAAATGATAATGAGATGTCAATATCCAAAAATGTTGGTGCCATGTCCGGTTATCTAAACCGCTTAAGAACTGACCCATCTTATTCGCGTACTAAAGAGGAAATCGAAACAGTATTACATAAAATCCCGGCTATAGGCCCTAACATAGCTAAAGCAGCCATTAGGTTTAAAGATATGGTCAAGTACATGATGGTGCCAGGGAAAATATTTGAAGAGCTTGGTTTCACCTATATAGGACCAGTTAATGGACATAACTTTACTGAGCTGAACAAAGTTTTAGGTAATGCCCGCAAAATGAAAGGTCCGGTTCTGATTCACGCTATAACGCAAAAAGGTAAAGGTTATGAACCTGCATTAAAGAACCCTAACCTTTTTCACGGTATCGGGCCGTTTGATGTTGAGACCGGTAACCCTTTTAAAAAATCTATCAAAACTTATACCGAAGTTTTCGGTGATTTTATGTTAAATAGAGCCAGTGAGGATAAAAGATTAGTAGCAATTACAGCAGCTATGGCGGATGGGACTGGTCTGGCCAGATTTGCCCGCAGCTACCCTGAACGGTTTTTCGACGCAGGTATATGTGAACAACATGCAGTAACTATGGCGGCGGGAATGGCAA
The DNA here is from genome assembly GCA_964563125.1 of uncultured Syntrophomonas sp. Classification (GTDB taxonomy): domain Bacteria; phylum Bacillota; class Syntrophomonadia; order Syntrophomonadales; family Syntrophomonadaceae; genus UBA1368. The sequence goes on from CAZLVY010000005.1 coordinate 46,141, forward strand.
GAGCTGGCTTAAGGCCGGTTGTAGCCATTTACTCTTCCTTCTTCCAACGTGCCTATGACCAGATTATTCATGATGTAGCCCTGCAAAACTTGCCGATAATTTTGGCTGTTGACCGCGCGGGACTGGTTGGTGAAGATGGGCCAACCCATCATGGGGTATTTGATATTGCCTTTTTAAGGAGTATACCTAATTTTACCTTAATGGCTCCTGCTAATGAGAATGAGTTAGCTAATATGTTATATACTGCCTGTCACATTGATAGTCCGGTAGCTATAAGATATCCCCGGGGGATCGGTGATGGCGTGCCAATCAGTCAAGAACCGCAACTGCTGCCTATCGGCAAAGCCGAAATAGTTTTGAATGGTGATGATCTGACTATAATTGCTATCGGCAAGGGAGTATCATTAGGAAAAGCTATCCGGGAAAGATTGCTTAAACAGGGCATCACAAGCTTGCTGGTTAATGCCAGGTTCATAAAACCGCTCGATAAAGAATTATTTAAAGAATTAGCTATAAAAAATTCGCGGATTGTAACTATAGAAGACGGCTGTCTGGCGGGCGGATTTGGCAGTGCCGTTACTGAACTTCTAAACGACGAGGATATCGAGGCTGATATATTACGTATTGGAGTACCGGATGAATTTGTGGAACATGGCAAAGCTGAATTGCTTTATGATTATTTAAATATGGATAGTGAATCAGTGGCAGAAAGAATAATTTCCCATTGGCCATTATTGCTCAAACAAAAAAAAGTAGTGGGGTTATTAAAGATTGGGGAAAATTAGATTAGACATCTTGCTGCACCAAAAGGGATTGGCACCCAGTAGGGAAAAAGCGCGGGCTATGATTTTAGCCGGGGAAGTAACCATTAATGGTGTAAGATATGACAAGCCTGGTACAGCTGTTGATGAAACTAAAATTATCGAAATTAAATCATGTATTCCTCCTTATGTAAGCAGGGGGGGGCTAAAACTGGAGAAAGCTATCCAGGTATTTAAGGTTGATTTCAGAGATATGATAGTATGGGACGTTGGAGCATCTACGGGAGGTTATACTGATTGTGCCCTTAAACATGGAGCACTTAAAGTTTATGCCCTGGATGTCGGCTATGGTCAGTTGGATTGGTCTTTGCGCAATAACATTCAGGTAGTGAATATAGAAAAGACTAATATACGCTATTTTGACCCGCAGCAACTGGGTGAATTAGTTGATATCGTAACTATTGATGTAGCTTTTATTTCTACCTCTAAGGTATTCCCGGTAATAAAAGACGGTTTGAAAGATGACGGGCTGGTAATATCACTTATAAAGCCACAATTTGAAGCAGGAAGGGATAATGTAGGCAAAAAAGGAGTAGTAAAAGATAAGGCAATACATCAGCAGGTACTTTCTAATTGTGTGCAAAGTGCTAACCGGTCAGGATTATATTGTAAGAATTTAACCTATTCTCCGATTAAAGGACCTCAGGGAAATATCGAGTATTTTTTGCACTTAAATAAACATGAAGCAAATTTGGATGATTTGGATTCGGCAATAGGACAAATTGTTGAAGAAGCCCATATTCAACTGGGGGTTAATTAATGCAAGTATTGTTGATAAATAATCGTTATAACGCAGCAACTGAGCATATAGCCGCAGAAATTACTGCCAAACTTAAGGCCTTTGATGTGACAGTTTTAATTGACAATGGTTTAAAAGACCTGACCGGGCAAATACCAGATAAGTTGGATTTAATTATAGTACTGGGCGGAGATGGCACTGTTTTGCGTGCTTCCAGACAGTATGGCCTAAAACAAACCCCGGTTTTAGGTATTAATATGGGCACCATCGGCTTTTTAAGTCATATCGAAGTAGGGGAATTTGACTCCTATCTTAAGCGTCTGATTAGCGGCGAATATTTTCTGGATAAACGAATGATTTTAGAGGTTAATATTATCAGAGAAAACCATTTGGTTGCTTCTGTGAACTGTCTTAACGAAGTAGTGATCAGAGCTAAAACGCTGCACATGATTAGCTTTGCTATAAATATTGATGAACAAAAATTAGAAACCTTTAAAGGCGATGGTTTGATTATTGCGACACCGACAGGTTCCACAGCTTACTCATTATCAGCCGGAGGACCTGTAGTAGACCCTGACCTGGAGGCTTTTATTGTTACCCCGATTGCATCGCATAAATTGAATAAACCGAGTATGTTGGTCAGCCCGAATAAAATTATAACTTTGACCCCTGTTAGCTGTAAAGGAGCAATCATCGGTATGGATGGCCAGGTATCTTATGATTTTGATCCTTCTTACAAACTTAGTATCAGGCGTGCTGATATTACTTTAAATCTGATAAATTTCAAAAAGCATCTCTTTTTCCAAAATGTTAATAATAAATTAGGAAGATAAAGAGACCTTTAAAATGTAACAGCGAAGAAAATCGTTGTTCAAAAGGTGTAGGAGACAGCATGAAAATTCAGAGACAGGCTACAATAATGGATATTTTAAATAAGGAACGCATTAAAACCCAGACAGAGCTATGTAATGCGTTGCAAAACCGCGGCTTTAACGTTACCCAGGCTACGGTTTCCCGAGATATTAAAGAAATGCAGCTGCACAGAGTGCCGGATGAGGCGGGGCATCATTATGTATTGCCTGGTAACCAGTCATCCAAAGGTTTTAATGACCGAAGAAAAAGAATGTTTCAAGATTTAGTAGTAACTCTTGATTACAGCGAAAACATAATTGTGTTAAAAACTTTGACTGGTGCCGCTCAATCAGTAGCATCATTAATTGATGCCATAGGAAACGAACAAATAATAGGGACGGTAGCAGGTGACGATACTATTCTGATAGTTATTAAACAGAAGCGAATGGTTCAGAAAGTATTAAAAGAGTTTCGAAGCATTATCAATAAATAGTCTCATTTCAGCATACTACAACTATCGTATTTTCCTGACCTGTCTATAAAAAAATCAGCGAAAAGGTTAATATTATATAAGATGAAGTTTTCTATACATAACCTTTATAAATAAGCTAGCCAAGGGAGGGGGGAACCAGGTGGTTTTAAGAAACTATCCTGGATAAGCATGTTACAAGAGATATACATAAAAAACTTTGTGCTTATTGATGAATTACGTATGGAATTTTTTGATGGATTAAATGCCTTAACTGGTGAAACAGGAGCAGGAAAATCCATAATCATCGATGCCCTGGGATTAATTATCGGGGGACGGATTAATAACGATTTTATCAGAAATCAAAGTCAAAAGGCGATTGTAGAAGCCGTTTTTACTTCGGAGAATAATCCGGAGATGCAGGAATTTTTACAAAAAAACAGACTGCTTGATGAAGAAGACGGTGATAACAGGTTAATTATCTGCCGGGAAATCAGTCCCGGTGGCCGCAATACAGCACGGATTAATGGACGTAATATACCGCTCACCCTGTTACGGGAACTGGCACCATTTCTGGTTGATATGCACCTCCAGCATGACCATCTCAATATTTTAAGGCCTGGTATGTTTATTAATTATGTTGACCAATTCATAGTTGGTGATAATGATATATCTGCGAGTATTGCCGCTGTTTTTAATGAGGTGAGGTGCATCCAGCAGCAACTGGATTTTCTTAATGCCAATGAACAAGCCAGATTGCAGCAAGTAGATTTGCTGACTTTTCAAATTGAAGAAATCGAAAAAGTCCAGCTGGAGCCTAATGAAGAGGAAGAATTACAAGCATTAAGAAACCGAATAAAAAATGCTAAAAAACTCAACGAAGATGCTGGGCATTTGGTGCAATTAATGTATTCTGATGACCAGTCTGGTAATTTATTTGATTTATTAGGGCAAATTGTAGATATTATTAAAAAAAATCAGGAGGAAGCTTTTTTTACTGCGCTGCTTCCCTCCTGTGAAGAGATGTATTTTTCTGTGCAAAATATGGCTCGAGAAATAATTAATTATCAGGAATCACTGGACTTTGAACCTGGGCAACTGGACGAAATCGAAGATAGAATACATATAATAAATAGATTGAAAGCAAAATATGGGAAAAGCATTAGCGAAGTCCATCTCTTTTTAAACAATGCTCGTATCGAGCTGCAAAGAATCAGTAGTGTGGGTCAGAACCGTGATAATTATGATGAAAAAATTAATTTACTCCAAAAGGAGTACGATAAATTAGCCGCCCAATTAACTGAACAGAGGAAAAAAGCCGCTGCCAGCTTGCAAGCAAAAGTTCATCAGGAACTGATAGAGTTAAATATGCCCGATATAAAATTTTATGTTGCTATAACAGCCAAAGAACAACCTGCTGCAAACGGCAGGGATGAGGTACAATTCCTCTTTTCTCCTAATGCAGGTGAAGCAATGCGTCCCATAGAAAAGATTGCTTCCGGAGGGGAAATGTCAAGATTTATTCTAGCTTTGAAAAAAGCTCTGGCGCAAATTTATAAAGTGCCTACTCTTATTTTTGACGAAATTGATGTAGGAGTTGGAGGAACAGCATTAACCGCTATGGCATTAAAACTGGGGCAATTATCCAGGGAGCATCAAGTTATCTTAGTCACACATGCACCTCAGGTGGCAAGTTATGCCGATAATCATTTTTTAATTCTTAAGCAGACCAGCAGTAATCGGACCACAACATCTGTAAAAAAACTGGATAAATCCGAAAGAATAGCAGAACTAGCCAGGATGCTGGCAGGACAGGATTATTCTGCCATTACTTTAGAACATGCTAAAGAAATGGTGAAATTAGCCCAAATAGGCTAATAATAGGGGCAGTATAGTTTTCCACTTCCAGGAGACAATATTAATTATCAAGTCGCCGGGAAGTGATTTTTATTTTTACCAAATATCGGCCTTTTATAGGAATAGTACTGGCAATATTATTTTTGACTTTATGTATGACACCACAAGCCAAAATGGTTTTAGGTTTACCTGAATATCAAAGGTTGGTAGTCGGTGAATCCAGCAGCATCAGCTTAAGCCTGCCTAATATTATGGCGGGAAAAATCAATTTGGAAATCAAAGATCCTGCCAGCAGTGTATTAGCACTCCCTTATGATCCTCCTATAACAGTAAACAAAGAAGAATCCGGTTTTAAAATTGTTGCCCTTAAACCAGGCAAAGTAGATATGCAGCTTAAACTATGGGGATATATTCCTCTTAGATCTATTGCCATTGAATCAATTGCCAATCAGCGTGTTGTTGTAGGCGGTCATTCAATTGGTGTCATACTGCAGTCAAAAGGAATTATGGTAGTAGGTTTTGCTCCAATTTTAAGCGCTGCCGGTCACAAAGATTTTCCTGCCCGTGATGAAGGTTTGGAGATAGGTGATTTGATTATGAAAGCTAACAATAAACAAGTTAGTTCTGAAAATGATTTGGCGCGTATTATTGATGAAACAGGCGATAAAGATGTAACTTTACTCATTAAACGCAGCGGTAAAAATATTTCAATAGCTGTACCAACTGCTTATTGTCCCGAAACAAACCGTCACCGTATCGGTCTTTATGTCCGTGATGGAATTGCAGGAGTAGGCACTCTTACGTTTTGGGATCCAAAGACAAAAAATTACGCAGCTTTAGGACATATTATTATCGATGCCGATACTAAAAAAGGTATCGATGTATTGCGGGGAAAAATAGTGAGTGCTTCAATTCAAACCGTCAAAGCAGGCCAACCAGGTAAACCAGGCGAAAAGATTGGTATTTTCAATGAAGAAAGCTCATTATCGGGTACTATTTCAAAAAATACTTACTTTGGAATCTATGGCAAAACTGCTGAAGAAATCGTCAATCCCAAAGTTGATTATTCTATGGAAATAGGCTATGCGCATCAAGTCGTTACTGGTAAAGCTCAGATATACACAGTAATAAATGGCGAAGAAATAGAGAAGTTTGACATTGAAATAGAAAAGATTCATCCAGAGCGGGAAAATGGCAAAGGTATGGTTGTCAGAGTTACGGATTCCAGATTATTAAGCTTAACCGGCGGTATTATTCAAGGCATGAGCGGCAGTCCCATAGTTCAGAATGATAGGGTTATCGGAGCTGTGACCCATGTCTTTTTGAACGATCCGACCAGGGGTTATGGGATTTTTATGGATAATATGTTGTCGGAAATGCCGGGATATAATAAAGAGACAAAAAAAGTTTCGACAAATTTTTAGCCTGACATTCTTAGCTTTTTCTTTAATTTCTGGTGCTATTAAAGCTTCCGTTTTTTTAGGCAGCTTTTTTCCTTTTAGGAATTATGTTAATTATTAGAATTGTCTGTAAATTGTTAGGTTAATTTGGGTTAAAACAAAAGCAGGAAATAAATGGAGTACCGTCGAAAAACGATAAAAGATATAAAATGCTTTTATATCAAAAGTGGGAGGGATTAATTTGTATAGTGATTCAGACCAAATCGGCGTCTTAATTGCCGACGATAACAAAGAATTTTGTGGCATTTTAAATGACTATTTCACTAATGATCCCGATTTTACAATTATTGCTGAATGTGCAAACGGCATGGAAGTATTAGAAGTTTTAGAAAAGAAAAACGCGGAAGTCATTATTCTGGATCTGATTATGCCCTATATGGATGGTATAGGGGTAATGGAGAAAATTAACGAAATGGAACTGGAGAAAAGGCCAAAAATAATAATTCTTACTGCCTTTGGACAGGAAACCATTACACAGAGGGCGATGCAATTGGGAGCAGACTACTACATATTAAAACCTTTTAATCTCGAAGTTTTAGGAGACAGAGTTAAACAGATCGCAAGAGAAAGCAAGAATCGTGTGGAAACGCGTCTTTCGTCCAATCAAATTAAAACGCAGACACATTCTCCCAGAAATTTGGAAGTTGAAGTTACTAAAGTAATACATGAAATCGGTGTTCCCGCCCATGTAAAAGGATATCAATACTTGCGTGATGCAATTATGCTAGTTACCGAGGAAATAAATTATCTGGGTGCAGTAACCAAAGAATTATATCCTACCATTGCGCAGAAGTATGATACAACTGCCAGCCGGGTCGAAAGAGCTATAAGACACGCAATTGAATTAGCCTGGGATAGAGGCGATATTGACAAAATAAACAAGGTTTTTGGCTATACAATAAGCGGGGAAAAAGGTAAACCGACTAATTCTGAATTTATAGCTATTATTGCCGATCGCTTAAGACTGGAAGGCAAGGCTAGTTAAAATCATTATTTAGGGAATCACCTAAATCTGCTATACCTATAAACTTTAAGAAAAGGATTTTTTGTACCGACTAATGACATACCTCTTATTTATTGAAAAATAGGAGGTATTTTTTACGCATTACTTAAAGTTTTAATAGAGAACTTCATTCTGTCTTGGTATGGATAAAATCCAAAATATGATAGTAAACGCACTTACAAAAGGGCTTTTGCTTTTGTTAAGCTTTAATTACAAAAGCAAAAAGCAGGGAAATAATAATAATTAGCAGAATAATAAAAAACAATGATAAAAATAGATAAGGTTTGTATAAAAATATGAAAATTGATAGGACTACACACCCAATCATTTATTATGCATATGAATTTGATGAAATATTTAAAAGAAAAATATTTTCTAAATTTATTGATACAGCTCAAAAGATTCTACAAATTACTAATGCATCAGAGAAATTAAAATACATATTTAAATTAAAAAAAGAAGTAAATGAATCTGATGACAAAATAATTTATGAAGATTTAATAAAATTGTTACAATCCAATTCTGAAAATAGAGAATTAGTACTTAAAAATTTAATTATTATAGTTGGTAATCGTTTAGTTCAATTATTAACCGAGTATGATCTTAATGGTGAGCATACAAAGGGAATACTGCGAAATGTTATACAAGAAATGGAGTCTTTAAGTACTTTAATCAATATTATTTTTCTTAAAGATTGCAATATAGAACTACATGAAAGCTATGGTTATCACAACCAACCCGACATATCTAAACTGAAGTCTATTCAATTTAATAAAAACTATGAATTAGATAGAGAAAACCATGGTATGGCATATTATTTTCATTACCTTAAATTAATAGGGAAAAAGCCAGAGAGAACTAATTTATTGTTATATTTTGATAATACTTCAAATGCTAAAAAACCCATATTGCTTTCTGAAAAGCAGGGCAAGTATAAGCAGAAGGTATATTATCGGATTTGGAATGAAAGAAAAAAAGGCAATATATATTTCGCGTGTAAGAGTACGCTTTCTGATATTTACATACAGGAGTTTAAAAAAAGAAATAATGAAGCAGAAGTGTTTTACCAAATCATATAATAGCTGTTTCATAGATTACTTACAGACGAAATTTATTAAGAGATATAAAAGTATATGGATAATAAAATAGCCAATAGCAAATTATCAAATGCCTCCTTTATTCACAGAAGGCATTTTTTGTTATAATTGCTGCCATAGCTATAGAACCAAGCCGGGGGCAAGTTTTTATTTATCCTAATATGTGGTAAGATATATCTCGAAATAGTGATTTCAAATTGGGGTGAAATATTGACTATCAAAGGAAGAGCCCGTATGGATCGTCGCACTAAAAATCTGGTGCAGCGACTTAAAAGGAATGATATCGCTATAATAGACCATGATGATATTGACGAGGTAGCAGCAAACTCCATAATTGATATCAGACCACAAGCGATAATAAATGTGCAGCCTTCAATAACGGGACGTTATCATGCCAAAGGTGCCTTTAAGATATTAAAGGCAGGAATACCGATTTTGGATGCAGTTGGTGATGAAATTTTTGGCATGATTAAGGAAGGCATATTACTTGAAATCAGGGATAACGAGGTATTCTGGGGAAACCGTAAGGTTGCTGCCGGAAATCTGTTAACTTTTGAAGATGTTCAATCTAAATTAAGACAGGCTAATGAAAATAGCCAACTGGAACTGGAACACTTTGTGGAAAATACCCTAGAGTATGCAAAAAGGGAAAAAGATATTTTGCTGGGCAACCTAGAAGTACCGGTATTAAATACTAATATATTAGCCAGGCATGTCCTGATAGTAGTTCGGGGCAGCAGTTATAAAGAAGACTTGCGTACTATAAGCTCTTATATTCAGGAAGAAAAACCAGTTTTAATAGGTGTTGACGGTGGCGCTGATGCTTTGCTGGAGTTTGGTTTAAAGCCTGATATAATTGTTGGCGATATGGACAGCGTTTCTGATGCGGCATTGAAAAGTGGCGCAGAGATTGTTGTTCATGCTTATGCTGATAAAAGAGCACCTGGTATGGAAAGAATGGAAGCCATGGGGATAAAAGCGGAAACATTCCCTATGCCTGGTACCAGTGAAGATGTTGCTATGATTATAGCCTGGGAATATGGTGCCAGTTTAATTGTTGCAGTTGGCACTCATTCTAATATGATAGATTTCATGGAAAAAGGACGCAAGGGGATGGGGAGTACCTTTTTGGTAAGATTAAAAGTTGGCTCAATACTAGTCGATGCCCGTGGGGTTAGCCAGTTATATAAACAAAGTCTGCAGACAAAGTATTTAGCTCAGCTTTTCTTGGCGGCAATAGTTCCTATAGCTATGGTTTTATTTATTTCGCCTGCAACCAAACCGTTTTTCCGGCTGCTCATTTTGCAGTTTAAACTACTATTGAATTTTTAAGTTTTGAGGTGTTTTAATAATGATTGATTTACGCTATCATATTGCTTCCATAGTGGCAGTATTCCTGGCTCTGGCTCTGGGGATATTAATTGGCAGCACTATTGTAGGGGATAATCTGATTGTTGAGCAGCAAAAGAAGATGATTGATCGCTTGGAAGAACAGTTTTATGCATTGCGGGAAAGTGAAACAATACTTTCAACGGAAAACCAGAGACAAAGTAAGATAATTGGCAATTATGAAAATTACAGTCAAACGCTTTTACCGCCGCTGCTTAAAGGACGGTTGCAGGATAGTCAGATAGGGGTTGTGGTTAGTGGTGACAATGACTTGCCAGCGGGGATGATTAATGCCCTTTCAAGTGCTGGTGCTACTATTGTATCCAAAACAGTAGTATTATCTGGACTAGGCTTGGATGACCAGAATGTTCGTAAGCGAGTAACTGAATTTTATGGTCTTAATGAAAATAGCGCCCCGGATGTTTTGCGGCAATATATTGCCCGCAGTGTAGCGGCAGTTATTCAAAACCAGGGAGATCCCGAAGTTATTGAATTCCTGCAAAGTAATGATCTGATCAAATTTAGCGGCGCCAACCAAATACCTTTGGCAGGAGTTGTAATTTTAGGAGGCGCTAATGATTATTCTTTCTATTTCGTAGATTCTTTTGATACCGCTCTAATCGATGAACTTAATGCTAATGCAGTCAAAGTATTTGGAGTGGAACAATACCAGGCAGTTTATTCATATATGGAACAATATGGGCAAAAAAATATCAGCACCATTGATAATATAGAACTAAGTCTGGGGCAAATATCATTAGTATTTGCTATGACCGGGGAACCTGGTAATTACGGAATGAAAGCAACGGCTAAAAAATTAATGCCGACATTACCGGTTGAAGGGATTTGGGGGCAACAGCAGTAATGAAATCTATAACAGTAGTAATACCGGCTTTTAATGAAGAAAATATTATAAAGGAAACGCTGCAGGCCGTACAAAAGCTCCCTTACATTGAAAAAATTCTGGTGGTCGACGACGGTTCAACTGATCAAACGGCCGTACTGGCACAACATATGGGAGCAGAAGTAATCAGTCTGCGTTCCAATTGCGGTAAAGGTGGAGCTATGAATGCTGCACTGACACATATAGAAACTGATATTATTGCCTTTATTGATGCTGATCTGGGTGCATGCGCCGAGCAAGTCAGTTTGATTTTACAGCCAATTATTAATGAAGAAGCAGATTTAGCTATTGCTGCCTTTCCTCCTGCGCGCAAAAAAGGCGGCTTTGGTCTGGTAAAAGGTGCGGCCAGACGGGCGATTAAAAAAGCAGGTCAGATAGAGGTTGTGTCACCTTTAAGTGGTCAAAGAGCAATGACCAAAGAAGTTTTACAGGCGGTTATTCCTTTCCATGAAGCTTATGGAGTCGAATTAGGTATGACAATAAGGGCTCTGCAAAAAGGCTTTAAACTGGTTGAGGTTCCGACCACTATGAGTCATAAAGAAACCGGGCGTGACCTAAAAGGATTTATACATAGAGGTCGTCAGTTTATAGATGTACTAAGAGTCATAAAAGAGGAGACAGGAGGTAAAAAGCGTTGAATATTCCGCTCGTAGCTGGTGCAGCTATAATAACCGGAGTAATCATAGAAGCTATTGTCTTATTCTTTTTATTCAGAATGCTAAGTGAAGCTAAAGCGGTGCGTAAAAACTATTTGGGACTTGATATCCCTGTCAGTGCGGGAATAAGTTTTCCTTTTACCCTTTTAATTGTTTACATTTTATTAGCTTTACCGCAATGGTACGATAATTCGCACCATTTATTTATGTTAGCTGTTCTGGCGATTTCGTTTCTGGGCTTTATTGATGACATGCTGGGACAAAGAGATGCTTTAGGTTTTAAAGGACATTTTAGTGCCTTATTTAAAGGACGTCTGACTACCGGAGGGCTTAAAGCTTTGGGCGGCGGTATAATAGCCTTTTTAATAGCTTTTTCCTTATCAGGCAATTGGGTAGATATTATTTTAAATACCTTTATAGTCGCTTTGGCGACTAACCTTATGAATCTGTTTGACCTTAGGCCAGGTCGTGCGGTAAAAGCCTATTTAATTTTCCTGCTGGCAATTGTTATTTTAGCTCTGGGACAGGTAGATTGGTTATTAATTGCCCCTTTGACCGGGGCAGTATTATATTATGCCAAAGATGATTTGCGGGCTAAAATAATGATGGGGGACGCGGGGTCAAATGTGCTGGGACTGGCATTGGGCTATCTCAGTATTATCAGTTTGTCACTGCCAGTGCGGTTAGGTGTGTTAATATTTTTGCTGGCAATTCATGTCTATACCGAAAAATATTCTTTAACTGCCACTATTGAAAACAACCAACTTTTAAAGCGGTTGGATAATCTGGGAAGGAGCAGCCAAAATGGTTAACAGGCAACGATTGTTGAATTTGTTTATGGAAATGGTTGAAATCAGTTCAGTCTCTGGACATGAACATATATTTCGTGATTTCATTACCAGCCAATTTGAAAAACGAGGTTTTATGGTGGAAGAAGATCAAGCAGGAAAAACATTCGCAGGTACCTGTGGCAATCTTTTAATTAAAAAAACTGGCAATGATATGCCGCCGCTGCTTTTTGCTGCTCATATGGATACCGTCGAACCGGGCGACAATATCAAAGCTGTAATTGAAAACAATGAAGTTATTAAGAGCGCCGGGGCTACTATTTTAGGAGCGGATGATAAAGCAGCAATTGCTGCTCTGGTAGAAAGCATCGATGTTATAATGGAAAATAAATTAGCCTGCCCGCCTTTGGAAATTTTACTTACGGTAGGTGAAGAACAGGGTTTGCAGGGTGCCAAACAATTCGACTATAACAGATTAAAGGCGCAGATAGGCTATACTCTGGATGGAGGCGGTAAGCCTGGCACTATAATTACCCGGTCGCCCTGTCAGAACGAAATAGAATATATAGCTTATGGAAAAGCTGCTCATGCCGGTATTAATCCGGAAAATGGACTTAATGCTATTCAGCTGGCATCTGCTGCTATTGCCCAAATGCCTTGTGGACGTATAGATGAAGAGACCACTTGTAACTTTGGTATAATAAGCGGCGGCAAGGCTCGTAATATTGTGCCTGATTATTGTTCAGTAAGGGGAGAGGCCAGGAGCCTGAGTCGCTCAAAATTGGATAACCTCACCCAATCTTTACATGAGATTTTTATAGACAGTGTAAACGCCGGCGGAGGTCAGGCAGATGTCAAAGTAACTTATTTATATCCTGAGGTAAGTCTTGACCACAATGATAAAGTGATAAAATTAGCAGTTAAGGCAGTAGAAAATATCAATCTGCCACTGCATTTAACCGGAACTGGCGGAGGCAGTGATGCCAGTATTATTAACGCGCATATTCCCTGTGCTAATTTAGCTATCGGTATGCAGGATGTGCATACCGTGGAGGAAAATATATCAATTGTTGATTTGGTTGACGATGTTAGATTAATCCTTGCCATAATCGATGAATATAATCGCTTGCCAAGCCAGGAGGTTTAAAGTGCTGGAGTTAAAAAAGGGAACTATAATTGAAGAAATATTTTCTCGGCCAGGTATTGCTGGTTACTGGGTAGTTGTCGACGGCTTTAAAGAAAAATGCATTTCTTACCTTGATCTGATAGCACCTCTGCAGCCCGGTGATCAAGTCGTTTTAAATACGACTGCTGTATCTTTAAAGTTGGGTACAGGCGGTTATCATTTTGTGCTTGCCAATTTGAGTCAGGTTAATCATGCGGTTAAAACGGGTGGACATATAATGAAAATGCGCTATACGCCTATGCAAGTAAAAGTATTAAGTGTGGAAGAACCGGAAAGCCCGTTTCATGAACAGCTTAAGTCAGTTGAAAGTCTGGAAAAAATACCGGTATTAGCAGCTACTCTGCATTCTATGTTAGGCCCATTATGCATTAAGTTTAAAGAGGAAAATTTAAAAGTTGCCTATGTTATGACTGATGGAGCAGCACTGCCAATAGCCTTTAGTGAAACAGTTGATTGGCTGAAGAATGAGCATTTGCTGACAGGAACGGTGACAGTTGGTCATGCTTTTGGCGGCGATATAGAAGCAGTTAATATTTATTCAGGTTTGCTGGCCGCTAAGGTTGTATTTAATCCTGATGTAATCATTGTCAGTATGGGACCGGGAATTGTTGGTACCGGGACTAAATGGGGTTTTACCGGCATTGAACAGGGAGAAATTTTAAATGCGGTTGAAGCATTGGCAGGCATTCCGGTTGCCGTGCCGCGCATTAGTTTTGCTGATAAAAGGCAGCGCCATCAGGGCATCAGTCACCATACCATAACAGTCCTGTCCAAAGTTTGCCGGGTGGAAGCAATTGTACCGCTGCCGACATTGGAAGAAGAAAAAAACACTTTGATAATGGGACAGTTACAAAAGGAAAATTTGCTGGATAAGTATTTTTGCTGCTTAGAAGCAGATGATAATATTATTGAATATATGGCAAAGAGTCAACATAGGATAACTACTATGGGACGGGGAGCAGAGGAAGACCCGCATTTCTTTCTCAGTTTAGGCGCTGCTGCCCAGGCTGCCGTCAAAATTATTAAAGGAAAAACACTTAACAGGATTAAGTGGGCATAAATAGGTAAAGAATTAATGGGTGCTGAGGCGGATAAAATCCAGCAGGGTCATTTCACCCGGCCATCCGCTGAAAAGTTTTTCTAAATCCTTTACTTTTCCAACCAGAGTAAATCCTTTATGATTAATTAGCAAATCCATCTTATCACCTCGGCTAAGTTTATGTTCAAAATGGAAAATTTATTCAGCTAAAGGAGTGTAATAAATGGAATTATTTGAGAAGACCATTGACTCTAAAGATATTTATCAGGGAAAAATATTAAAACTCAGGGTTGACCGTGTCGCTCTGCCAGACGGCAGCGAAAGCACGCGGGAAATAATAGAGCATACCGGAGCAGTTGCTATAGTGGCTATTGATGCGGAAGAAAACCTCTGGATGGTCAAACAATATCGTAAAGCGGTGGAAGAAATATTAATGGAAATACCTGCCGGTACGCTGGAAAAAGGCGAGGAACCGCTGGCATGTGCCAAACGCGAGCTGGCTGAAGAAACGGGTCTTATTGCGGAAGATTGGCAGGAGATTCTATCCTACTATAGTGCTCCCGGGTTTGTGACTGAGAAATTACATTTGTTTTTGGCAAAAAACTTTACGCAAGGCGATATAAATCTTGATCATGATGAGTTTTTATATACAGTTAAGATCCCTTTAGCTGATGCTTATAAAGCAATTTTTGCAGGTCAGATCAAAGACGGTAAAAGTATTATAGGCATCCAATATGCCTGTAATTTGTTAGTGGGGCGATAAAATTGCAGCAGATATATGCAGATTTACACATTCATATCGGCAGTGCCTCAGGTAAACCGGTCAAGATAACCGCTTCCCGGCAGCTTGATTTAAAAACCGTCTTATACCGGGACGCTAGAATAAAAGGGCTTGATGCAGTAGGGATTATTGATGCTGCCTGTACTAATGTCCTGGCAGAAATAAAAGCTATGCTTGAAAAAGAAGAACTTAAAGAACTGCCGGGGGGAGGATTTCTAGCTCGTAATGGCGTTTTGCTGATAGCGGGGGCAGAAATCGAAAGCCTTGAAGGGGTGCACAGCATATTATATCTACCCGGGTTAGAGCAATTAAATTCTTTACATAAATATCTTAAGACCCGGGTAAAAAATATGACTTTGTCTACTCAGAAAGCCCGAGTCAGTATTGAGGAACTAATTAACTTAGCTGAGCTTTTGGACGGTATTTTTTGCCCGGCTCACGTTTTTACTCCTTTCAAAGGTATATATGGCTACTGGACTGATAAACTGCGCCCCCGGTTAGGATTAAATACTGACCAGATCTATGCTCTGGAGTTAGGTTTAAGTGCCGATACTTTTATGGCAGATATGCTTCAGGAGACCAGAAATTTTACCTTTTTA
Organism: uncultured Syntrophomonas sp.; assembly: GCA_964563125.1. Taxonomy (GTDB): domain Bacteria; phylum Bacillota; class Syntrophomonadia; order Syntrophomonadales; family Syntrophomonadaceae; genus UBA1368. The sequence goes on from CAZLVY010000005.1 coordinate 61,781, forward strand.
TCCAACTCTGATGCTCATTCTTCAGCTAATATTGGCCGTGAATACAATTTATTGCGGCTGAGAGACAAAAATTTTACAGAACTTAAATGGGCTCTGCAGAACAAAGAAGGCCGCAAAGTGTTGGCTAACTACGGCATGGACCCTTTATTGGGAAAATACCACCGCTCTTTTTGTAATGACTGTAATCTCATTACCCCCATGATGCCTCCGGTTACTATCTGTTCAGAATGCGGACATAAAAATGTGGTAAAAGGAGTTATGGATCGGGTAGTTGAAATAAGGGATTATGAAGAGCCCCATCATCCGATAGGAAGACCTCCTTATTATTACCGGGTTCCTTTAAAGTCATTACCGGGGGTAGGTCCAAAAACTATGGAAAAACTGCTGACTGGCTTTGAAAGTGAGATTGAAATCCTGGAAAGAACTGATACGCAAAAAATTGCCAAACTGGTGGGGACAGCTATTGCAGAACAGATAGAACAGATGCGAAACGGGCGAATGACAATTAACCCGGGCGGGGGTGGATATTATGGGAAAGTTACCAAGGGTAATATTAACTGCTGATGCCAGTGGCGCTCAAAAAGCTGCCCAGGAAGGCATGCTGGTCATGATAGTTGATATAATTGATATGTCGACAACCCTGGAAAGCGCAATTGATGCCGGGGCCTTTGCCGTTTTTGGGGCCAGCCCTGATTATACCCATGCCCCTGTAGAGGTGGCACCGGAAAAGGTGGGGCAGGAAGCGGGGCGTTTAGCCAAGACTAATGGGTTAAATATAATAATTATTGCTGAACCAAGGGTTGGAAGCGATGAGGAACGGATAGCCCGCTGTCAGAAAGTGATAAAAGGCATTGAAAGTGAAAAGGCAGTCATTGAACGAGTGCTTCCCAATATAGGCGCAGAAGTCTACAAAATGTGCGACTTTAAAGACCGGGTAGTGGTAGCAGTTTCAGATACCGGTGGGGTTGCATATGATGCGGCATTTTTATTTACCCGGCAGGTATTAACCGGAACTGTAGCCAGAAGCATGAGCAAAAAAGGAATTGAACCAGCCTTAAGTGCTGCCAGGCGGGTATGGCAGAATTATAAGAAAACTGATACCGGCATCGCAGTAGTTGCCGCTAGCAGTAATTCGCAGGAAGATGTGCTGGCAGCACAATTCATTTATGATTTATTAATAACCCAAATTAAAGAAAATAAATGCATAGAGGGAGGAATAATATGAAACCAATCTATGTTATTGGACATAAGAACCCGGACCTGGATTCAATTGCTGCCGCTATCGGTTATAAAACCTTCAAACAAAGTACTGATCAAGGTATTTATATTGCCGCAGCGGCGGGAGAGCTAAGTGACGCCATTATAAGTATTCTTGATTATTTCGGCATTGCACCGCCAATTATAATCAAAAGTGTTGCTACAACGGTGGAAGATTTACTGGAAGACAGCGACATAATCAGCGCCTCTGCAGATATGAATTTAGTTGAATTAAGCAACTTGATGCGCAACTACAAACTAAAAACTATACCAATATTAGATGTGGAAAATAAATTTTTAGGCTTAATAACTATCGGCGATTTAGCCATGATATTAATGGATACTTTGGGTGACGGCAAAGAAATTGACAAAACCCCGGAAAAGCTGCGCAAAATTATGGACCAAAAAGCGGATGATATAATGAAAACTCATGATCTGATGCTGTTTGAAAAAGATGAACCAGTGGAGGAAGCACGCAGACATATGCTTTCCACCCGTTTCAGAAATTACCCGGTAGTAGATTATGATAACCGCTATCTGGGACTGGTGTCACGTTATAACCTCTTGCAGATGAAACGCAAAAAACTTATTCTGGTAGATCATAATGAAATGAAACAAGCAGTTGACGGAGTTGAGGAAGCTGAAATACTAGAAATAGTTGACCACCATAGGGTAGGTGATTTAGAAACTATTTTGCCGATTTATTTTCATAATGAACCAGTGGGGTCGACAAGCACTTTGGTGGCAGATAAATTTTTCATTAACAAAGTCTATATTGCTAAAAATATAGCCGGATTGCTTCTGTCTGGAATTCTGTCGGATACCATGCTGTTTAAATCGCCGACAACTACCCCCAAGGATGAGCGGGTAGCTCAGAAATTAGCCCAAATTGCTGAATTGGATATAAATGAATGGGGCCGGAAAATATTTGAAAAGGCCACCAACAACGATAAAATGTCAGATTTAGATATTATATCTAAGGATTTAAAGGAATATACCAGTGAAAATATTGTCTTTGCGATTGCCCAGTTTGAAACCATTGATCTACAAGGTTTTAAAGAGAGAAAGAACCGGCTCAGCGAAGCTATGGAAGGACTATGTCATAATAACAATTATGCCTTCATGTGCCTGATGGTGACCGACATCATGAAACAGCAAAGCGAATTAATCATCGCCGGTGACAAAAAGGCGGTGTTAGAAAACGCTTTTGGTCCTCATACTGATGGGGACAGCATAACTTTAAAGGGAGTTATGTCGCGTAAAAAACAAGTAGTGCCCGTCATTTTCGAAGCCCTGCGCAAGGAAAATATGATGTAGTTTATAAACAACAATACGCCGCTCTGGTTTCAAGACATAGAGCGGTTTTTTGATTCTAAATACCTATATTTAAAAACATTCCACCCTGCCCCCCGTTTTCCAATCAAAGCCTATTTTTATCGATATACCTCCTTTCTAAATTTTGTTTTCACAACTATTTACATTAGTAAGTATTGGCCCGCAAGGCAAAATGTCTGTAACAGCAGTACGTGCGTATGCATTAAGAATAATTGAAGAAAAAGTTATAGAAGTTTTGAACACAGGAGAAAGCTTCTGGTGGTTTTCTTGCATAAAGTAGAATGGATTCAAATATCTTTTTTATATAGCTTGCCTGAAACTGGTGATTAAAAAGTGAACGTTATTGCCGGATAATGGTAGAAATTTTTAACAAAGCAGCGGTGCATTTATTAATAAAGGTTTTAAAAGGAGACTTAAGATGAATTTCAAGTACCGGATAAAACAACACATAAATGAAAACCGCTGGCAGTATTCTACATTAGCTGTACTTTTTTTAGTGGGGATAATATTGGGCAATTATCAAACCTCTTATCTGGAGGCGGGAGTTAAAAGCCATTTGTTAGAGATGATTGATAATTATTT
>CAZLVY010000005.1:65054-66986 GCA_964563125.1 uncultured Syntrophomonas sp.
ATAGTTTGGTCAGTAGTTGCCATGAATTTTTCTATTTACCTGGTGCGCGGGAGAACTACGATGAATTTATCTTTAGGCCGGGCTTTTGTAGTGTATACCAGTTTATTAATTATCTGCGTAGGTGTTCTCATGGCAGGTTCTCTTATAGAAGCTTATTTATCGCCCTGGTTATTAAGTCTGTTGTTATAAATTTTTGGAGGTGATAATAATGTTTATAGTCATCAATAATTGGAAACGAAGAGTATTAAATGTGATTACGATTATAGCTTTAATCTTAGCATTTGCCTTTACAGTTCCTTTACTTGCCGGAAAAGTATATCAACAAATACCAGTTGTAGGAGATTGGTTTGCCGATGAACATCCGACCGGAAATCCTTTGCGGGTAGAAAATAAGGATGCAAGTGGGCAAAAGTTTGATCAGGTGCTCGATCAGATGGTAATTAAAATGCAGGATTTTTATCAGGATGATACTGAAAAATAAATTAAGCCGGAAAATAGCCACCTACGAGGATTCGCAGGTGGCTATTTTCGTGATTGGTCAACATTTGGTACACACGGGGAAACCTTGCTCGGCAGCTAGACACTTTAAAAGAAGCAGGATGCGAGATTTGGACACAGTAATTCATGGTATCTTTAATTGGACAAAAGCGGCAAATTACAACAAGGAAACGATCAGTATCGACCGGAATAGAACCACAGCGGAGGCGTTTGCTGATGAATTTATGAAACTAAAGAAAAGTGAAATACTAAAGTCCTAAAAAATAGGTAAGTATAATGCATTTCCTCCATAATGGTAGAGAGGCATTATTATTCATCCTTGACATTCAAATTTACTCGAGGCGGATTAGGGTATAATTCATTAATCAGCATTACCAGGGCTTCATTCAATTCATATCTTTCAATCTTTCCTTTGTACTCCAGATCACGCATGTAATCAATTGCACTGTCCAAGTTTTCTAATACGCGATTATCTTCTGTTGGAGAAATAGATGTTTGATGAAGATCGTTTAGACTCTCAAAAAAATTGCCAAATCCGTTTGCTGAAAGAACCTTGTTAAAAGTATCCCTTCTATATTTGCCAAAGAAGCTGTCCATATTTTCAGGCACTGTAATTTCTCTTATGGCATTTATCGCTTCGCCATTTAAACCCATATAAGAACACGCCTTCTCTAATGAAAAAGAATCTTCATCTATTTCACCAGTGAGATAGCCAACATCAACATCGAAAAAATCAGCGACTTGAACCATGTTTTCAAAATCCGGAAAACTCTTTATGCCATTTTTGGCGTCTCCCAAATTCACCCATCTACTAATGGTTTTTTGGGTGAATTTAGTACTGTACTTCTTATTTAAAGCATGTGCAAAAGACTCCTGTGTGTATCCGCCATCGAGCAAACATTTTTTTAGCCGCTCATTCCAGCAACGCCGTTTTCTATCCATTATGTCGTTCATGGGGTAAAATCACTCCTTATACACCAAATTATAACCCACATCTATTACTTGCACAACCTATGAACTTGATGTTTAATAAAGGTGTGTTAAGAAATTCTTTAAGATATATAGATGAACATGAACGATAAGGAGGAAATTATGGAAGAGCAGAAGAAAGGGTTCTTAGCCTGGATCAAGGCGCATAAGAAGGAACTTGTTATCGCGGGTATCAGCTTAACCGCATTGATTGGGATTATACTTTGTATAAAGAACCGTGATTCAATTGAGGCACTCTGGAAATCACTGAGTAGGGCAATAAAAAAGTCTCCAGCAGAGGTGCGGGAAGTATCACGGACGACTATCAAAAAGATTGCACATTCATCCGTCACTGTTACAGATGTCATCAACCCAACCGAAATACCGGTTATAAATACGACAAGGACTTTTCAAAATCCCTTTGAAGTCAGCGATCATATCAGAAACCTGCATGAAGGATGGCGT
>CAZLVY010000006.1:0-11925 GCA_964563125.1 uncultured Syntrophomonas sp.
CCCTTGCCGGTTATTTTCAGCTTTTTGCCGACTTCCGGCTGTTTTTCCAGAAGAGTAACAGCGGCGCCTCCCTGTGCTGCTGTTATAGCTGCCATCATGCCGGCCGGTCCGGCACCAATAATAATAACTTTTTTCACTAATTCTTCCTCCTAAGGTTTTTAACCAGAATACTTATTCATTGTGAACCACTGCGTTTTTTGTTACAATTTTATATTGTAATTGTTAAATTTTTTCATCCCCATTATTTTATAAGAAAAGGAGGGAATTTGATATTGGATACTCCTAAAAAAGACGGCGTTCCTAAAATTTTACCCGTTCTTATTGTGGTTATTTTTGCTGTAATGTATTACTTTGCGGCTTTTTATCCTACCACCGGTCCGGAAAAGACAGTAGAAAAATTTTATGCTTCATATATAGATAAAGATTTTCAAGGAATAGCTGAAAGTGTAAGCGTATTCTGGGCAGTTCAGTTTTTACCCCAACATAGCTCAGAAAAACCTTCAGAATTGATTGCCAAACGGGAGACTATTGAAAAAGAAACCGCAGCTTATCTGGCTGAGGGAACAGCAGATAGTCTAACCGATTTAACAGTCGAAGTCTTGCCTGAATACACTAAAGAGTGGGAAAATACTGCCATGGTAGTATATGCAGGTTTTAAGGGTGAAGAGAAATTAGGCAGAGAAGTTGCTCTAATGCTCAAAGAAAATAATAATTATTACCTTTATATGTGGATACCTTTAGAAAACGATGCAGTCCTGGAAGAAGCGCAGGCAAGTTTCGAAAAGTTTGACGCTGATTATACTAAAGTCCTGGCCAATGATGAATGGTAGTCTAAAATCAAATAAATGTCATTTTTATCCCAAATACTGTCAGACCCGATGACAGGAGTGAAGATCAAGGCATGAGAAAAGCCCGGATTGAGGCGCACTTTTGTACGTCGATTGACGGGCTTTTTGATATAACGATGATATTCGCTTCTCTCAATTACCTGGCAGACCGATGACAGGAGTGAAGATCGAGGCATGAGAAAATCCCGGAATGAGGCGTACCTGAGCACGTCGATTGACGGGCTTTTTGATATAACGATGATATTCGCTTCTCTCTTCGGTCTGTGGTTTAGCCTTGTTCTAATTGCATCAGTCCAGATGTACTGACAAAAACTTTTTGACTGGCTTTTATCTCAGTATAATCATCAAGCTGGCAACGACTGGCAACTACTGCACAACTGTCAACTCTGACCTGACTGCCGATATTACATTGACTGCCTATTACACATTCCTTAAGAAACGATTTTTCTCCTACTACGGTGTTATCCCAAACAATACAATCAACAAGTCTGGCTCCGGCGTTTATTCTACACCCTGAGCCTATGACAACGCTGCCGGAAAAAGTAACTCCTTCGCTAATTACAGTATTTTCGCCGCTGAGAATCTTAGTATCACATTGTCCATTTATGAATATGCGATCAGTCTTAGTCCTGACTCGGCCTGCTAATATATCCTGATGCGCCTGACGATAAGTGTCAAGGTTACCAATATCACACCAATAATCTTCAATCGGTGTGCCGTAAAAAGGTGCTCCAATTTTAACCAGATGGGGAAAGACCTGCTTGCCAAAATCGTAAAACTGTCGGGCTGGTATGTATTTAAAAATCTCGGGTTCGAATATATATATTCCGGTATTAGCCATATTGCTAAGGGCTTCTTCCTGTTTAGGTTTTTCCTGAAACTTGCTTATTTTTCCTCCGTCATTATGGACTACTACGCCGAATTGTTCAACATTATCAACCTTTTTCATAGCAATAGTAGCTAAAGCCCCATTGCTGCGATGTTCCCTCAGCAAAGCGGTCAAATCGATATCAGTTAAAGCATCGCCGCTTACTATTACAAAAGGTTCATCTAAAAACCATTCGCAATTTTTTACGCCGCCTGCCGTTCCTTTTAATTCTTCTTCCAGGGAATATTGCATAGACAGCCCAAAGGCCCTGCCATTACCAAAATAATCACTAATAGTTTGCGAATGATAATGCAGATTAGCTATTACTTCATTAAACTGATGTTCCTTTAGTAAGTTAACAATACTTTCCATCAATGGCCGATTGGCCATCGGTATCATTGGTTTGGGAACCTCCACAGTAAGCGGCATCAACCTTGATCCAACTCCTGCGGCCATTATCATTGCTTTCATGCTTATACTTGACCCCCCACTAATACACCTTTTTGTTAAATATGTTCCTTTAAATAATAGCACTAAATGTCTTGGGGGTCATCAATTTTTCCAATAACTAAAATTATTGGGTTTGGTTTTATTAATGCGAGTTTAGAAAAAATGATTTTAACAACTTAGGGTGTACTCTAAAAGAAAAACACCTCCTGCTCTAGTGTAAGAACAGGGGGTGAAATAAACGTTGCTATAAGGTTTTATTTATTTAGTTATTTTTCTTTTCATCAGCATGTAGTTGATACTGTCAACAATAGCCTGGTAAGAAGCTTCGATTATATTTTCCGATACCCCCACCGTACTCCACTGCTCGGTATCATTAACTGAATCAATCAAGACCCGTACTTTGGCCCCGGTACCTTCATTGCCGTTTAAGACGCGGACTTTGTAATCACTTAGATGCATTTCACTGATTTCCGGATACACTTCGGTCAAAGCTTTACGTATGGAATTATCCAAAGCATTAACCGGTCCGTCACCTTCGGCAGCAGTGTGAAAGGTTTTATCGCCGACAGTCAGTTTGATAACTGCTTCGGCAGTAATCGCTTCACCCTCGCTTTTTTCCATAATCATTTTAAGGTTTTTCAGCTCGAAAAAGTCATCATATTGACCAAAAGCTTTACGCAGTAAAAGTTCTAAGGAGGCATCTGCCCCTTCAAATTGAAAACCCTGGTTTTCCAGTTCTTTTATCTGTCTGATCACTTTACGGGTTTCATCATCATAGTTGTTAATATCCAAATTCAGCTCTTTTGCTTTATAAAGCAGGTTGGATAAACCGGAAAGCTCCGAGACTAATACCCGGCGTTTGTTTCCCACTGATTCCGGGTCAATATGTTCATAAGTTAAAGGATCCTTTAAAAGAGCACTTACATGAATGCCACCTTTATGAGCAAAAGCACCATGCCCGACAAAAGGTTGGTTATTATGATGGGGCATATTGGCTATCTCACTTATATAATGAGCAACTTCACTAAGGTTTTTCAGGTTTCCCTCGGGCAGAGCCCGCTTATTCATTTTGAGTTCCAGATTAGGTATTATAGTGCAAAGGTCAGCATTACCGGTTCTTTCACCATAGCCGTTAATTGTACCCTGTACCTGCTGACAACCTGCAGCAACTGCCATTAATGAGTTGCCCACTGCACATCCGGAATCATTGTGAGCATGTATCCCCAGCGGATTTTTAATCGTCCCGGCAATTATGCTTATAATACTTGAGATTTCCCAGGGCAATGTGCCGCCATTAGTATCGCAAAGCACGATCCAATCAGCCTCTGATGCTGCTTCCAAGACCTTTAGGGCATAATCACTGTTGTGCTTATAGCCGTCAAAAAAGTGTTCAGCATCAAATATTACTTCCAGGCCTTTTTCCTTCAGATAAACGACTGTATCTTTTACCATACTCAGGTTTTCTTCCAAAGTAGTCTCCAGGGCCCGCAGCACATGAAAGTCCCAGGCCTTGCCAACTATAGTAACTGTTCCCACCCCTGATTCCAAAAGCGCCTGCACATTGCTGTCCTGCTCGACAGCTACGCCTGCTTTGCGGGTTGAACCAAAAGCTGTAATCCGAGAGTTTTGTAATGATATTTGTTTTATCAGACGAAAAAATTCTAAATCCTTGGGATTACTTCCCGGCCATCCGCCTTCAATATACGTAATACCCAGATAATCCAGTTTCCTGGCAATCCTTAACTTGTCATCAATAGAAAAGCTGATGCCTTCGGTCTGGGAACCATCTCTTAAAGTAGTATCATAAATCATGGTTTTCAGTTTATAATCCCCAATGCTTTCTCCTCCTTAATTTGCCGGAAGTTTTTCTACAGTAAAGTCTTTTTCATTATTATCAATCATTAACCTAAAGTTATTCTTTTATTAACCTGGCAATTATATCGCCGGCTTCAGAAGTAGTTACCATTTTCTTGCCCGCTTCCATCAGGTCAGGTGTGCGGTAGCCTTCTTCTAAAAATGTAGTGACTGCTTTTTCAATTACTTTAGCTTCTGCTTCCAGATGGAAGGAATATCTTAACATCAAAGCTGCGGACAATATAGTAGCTAAAGGATTAGCTTTTCCCTGTCCTGCTATATCAGGCGCACTGCCATGGGCAGGTTCATATAAACCTACTTCACCGCCAATGGAAGCACTGGCCAGCATACCAATTGAACCGGTCAGCATGGAAGCTTCATCAGTTAAAATATCACCAAATAAATTCTCGGTTACTATAACATCAAACTGGCGCGGATTACGGATAAGCTGCATGGAGCAATTGTCAACATACATATGGGTAGTTTCAACATCAGGATACTCAGCAGCTATTTTTATTACTGTTTCCCGCCATAGCCTTGAAGATTCCAGTACATTTGCTTTATCAACTGAGCATAATTGTTTTTTACGTCCGCGGGCTGCTTCATAGGCAAAACGGACTATTCTTTCTATTTCATAGGTGGAATAACTCATAATATCAGCAGCTTTTTCGCCGCCGTCAGCAGTCTTTTCCCGTATTTTATCTCCGAAGTAAGCTCCGCCGGTTAATTCTCTGAGAACCAGTATGTCTACCCCGCTAATTACTTCTTCTTTAAGTGAGGATGCATTTATTAAACTGGAAAATAAGACACAGGGGCGTAAATTGGCAAACAAGGCCAGCTCTTTTCTTAAGGGCAGGAGCGCACCTACTTCGGGCCGCAGATGAACCGGCAGATTATCCCATTTAGGTCCGCCAATGGCTCCTAATAAAACAGCATCTGATTTATGACAAAGTTCTATTGTTGATGAAGGCAGGGGATGACCAACAGCTTCATAAGCCGCTCCCCCAATTAAAGCTTCGGTAAATTCAAACTCATGATTATATCTCTCTCCCACTGCCTGCAGAGCTTTTATAGCTTCGGGTACGATTTCGGTTCCGATACCGTCACCGGGCAACACGGCTATCTTGTACATTAATTACACCCTTTCTTTTTACGAATTATGCTTTCTTTCCTTTAACATAATTTATCAGTCCGCCTTTTTCTATAATGACCTGCATGAATTCTGGAAAAGGAACAGCCTTGTACTGCTGACCGGTTCGCTTATTAGTTATCATACCTGTCTTAAGCTCTACTTCCAGTTCATCACCTTCTACAACTGCATCAACTAATGCATCACATTCTAAAATGGGCAGGCCGATATTAATAGAATTACGATAAAAAATACGGGCAAAGGACCTGGCTATAACGCAGGAAACTCCGGCGCCTTTTATAGCAATTGGAGCATGTTCACGGGAACTGCCGCAGCCAAAGTTTTTATCGGCTACTATTATGTCTCCGGCCTTAACTTTTTCCGGGAAGAGGGGATCAGCATCTTCCATACAATGTTTGGCTAATTCATCCGGGTCTGAGGTATTTAAATATCGGGCCGGTATAATAGCGTCAGTATCAATATCAGCCCCGAATTTATGCACTTTACCGGTTAGTTTCATATAAGACCTTCCTTCCTTGTCAAGAAAAATTATACTTCCCAGGGGGGCGTAATTTTGCCTTTTATAGCACTGGCAGCAGCAACTGCCGGACTGGACAGGTAGACTTCACTTTCGGGATGTCCCATCCGCCCTACGAAGTTTCTATTAGTAGTCGCCAGAGCCTTTTCACCTTTAGCCAGAATACCCATATGCCCTCCCAGGCAAGGTCCGCAGGTAGGAGTACTTACTATGGCTCCAGCTTCTACAAACGCCTCAATATATCCAAGACGTAAAGCTTCCAGGTAAATCTGCTGAGTGCCGGGGAAAACTATAACTCTTAGTTCAGGATGCACCTTCTTGCCTTTTAAGATGGAAGCCGCAATTTTAAGGTCTTCGATCCGGCCATTAGTACAGGAACCTATAACTACCTGATCGATGGTAACATCAGTTGCCTCACTTACAAAGCGGGTGTTTTCAGGTAGATGCGGATAAGCTACTACCGGTTCCAGTTTGGAAACATCATATTCCCGTACCTCCAGGTATTTAGCATCGGCATCGGATTTATAAAGATTAAACGGGCGTTTCACCCGATTTCGCACATAGTTTAAGGTTATTTCGTCCGGTGCAATGATACCGTTTTTACCTCCGGCTTCAATGGCCATATTAGCCATTGTTAAACGGTTATCTATTGACAGGTTTTCAATAACTTCACCGGTAAATTCCATAGACATATAACGGGCTCCATCTACACCTGTATCGCCTATAGTATGCAGGATGAGATCTTTTCCTCCAACCCATTCCGGAAGTTTACCGTAATAGACAAACTTAATAGCTTCCGGTACTTTAAACCAGGCTTCACCAGTAGCCATGGCTGCAGCCATATCGGTCGAACCTACTCCGGTCGCAAAAGCACCCAGAGCACCGTAAGTGCAGGTATGGGAATCAGCCCCGATGATAAGGTCACCAGGTGCAACCAGTCCCTTTTCCGGTAACAGGCAGTGTTCTATACCCATTTGACCGATTTCAAAATAATTTTTTATGCCTTGCTTTTTAGCAAATTCACGTAAAATTTTAGCCTGCTCAGCAGATTTAATATCTTTATTAGGGGTAAAATGATCAGGCACCAGAACTATTTTGTCCCGGTCATTAACTTCGGCATAACCTAAACGGTTAAATTCTGATATTGCAACCGGTGAAGTTACATCATTACCCAGAATTACATCAAGCCGGCAGTTGATTAACTCGCCTGCCTCCACATAATCCCGGCCTGCATGAGCTGCAAGTATCTTCTGGCTGATGGTCATTCCCATAAGTAATGCTCCTCCTTATATTAATCTTGTTCTTCTTTATGGCGTTGCTCAGCATAAAAATGTTTATTTATAGCATTGATGTATGATTTGACACTGGCCTCAATTATATCAGTACTTAGGCCACGGCCATTATACATCACGCCGTCTATCGCAATGCGGGAAATTACTTCTCCCAGAGCATCTTTGCCGCCGCTGACCGCATTTAATTTATATGAATGCATTTTACCGTAAATATCTGTTATTTTATCAACCGCTTTACAAGCAGCATCAACTGGTCCATCACCGGTTGCTGCTGCTTCAAATACAATGCCTTCAATGCTTAGTTTGACAGTTGCCATAGGTACTACAGTAGTTCCGCTGGAAATATGCAAATATACCAGGGAAAACCTTTCCGGTACTTTCCAAACATAATCTTTTATTAATGCTTCCAGGTCATCATCGGTCAATTCTTTTTTCTTATCAGCAATTTCTTTAAAATCAATAAAAGCCCGGTCAAATTCTGTATCGCTTAATACAAAACCCAATTCGCCAAGTCTTTCTTTAAACGCATGGCGTCCTGAATGTTTACCTAATACCAGATTGCTGAGTTTTAAACCTACCAACTCCGGACTCATAATTTCATAGGTGGACTTTTCCTTTAAGACTCCGTCCTGATGTATGCCTGATTCATGGGCAAAAGCATTTTTGCCGACAATAGCTTTATTAGGCTGGATAGCCATACCGGTTAAATTGCTCACCAGTCTGCTGGTGCGGTAAATCTCGCGGTAGTTGACCTTAACTTCTTTGTTATAAAAGGCTTTGCGGGTATATAAAGCCATAATAATTTCTTCCAAAGAAGCATTACCGGCCCGTTCCCCGATGCCATTGACTGCAGTCTCTACCTGTCTGGCACCATTTGCAATGCCGGCCAGGGAATTGGCTACCGCCATTCCCAGGTCGTCATGACAATGCACACTTAATATGGCCTTATCTATATTTGGTACTTTTTCTATAACTGTCCTGATGAATTGTCCGAATTCTTCCGGCACTGCATAACCAACCGTATCCGGTAAGTTTACTACTGTAGCACCAGCCTCGATAACTGCCGTCACCACCTGAACCAAAAAGTCCAGGTCGGAACGGGAGGCATCTTCGGCAGAGAACTCCACATCAGAACAAAAGGTTTTAGCATATCTGACCGCTTCCACTGACTGAGCCAGAACTTCTTCCCGTGACATTTTCAGCTTATACTTAAGATGAATATCTGAAGTAGCCAAAAAAGTGTGTATGCGGGGATGTTCTGCAGCTTTCAGTGCTTCCCAGGTGCGCTCAATTTCACCCTTTACCGCTCGGCAAAGGCCAGCTATGACTGGTCCTTTTACTGTCTCCGCAATTCGTTTAACTGCCGCAAAGTCACCGGGTGAAGCGATGGGAAAACCCGCTTCTATTATGTCTACCCCCAGGCTCGCCAGCTGTTGGGCTATTTCAACTTTTTCATCAACATTAAGACTTACTCCTGGCGATTGCTCTCCATCCCTCAGGGTAGTATCAAATAAATATATGCGGTTGTTATTTTCCATTTCAATCCTCCGGTTCTTTCCGATACTATGAATTATATCAATCTCAAACTATTTGGTTTCTTTAACCAGGGCATCGTCGCCTTTTATCCAGGGCATCATGGAACGAAGTTCTGCGCCTACTTCTTCAATCAAATGTTCTTTACCCTGTCTTCTCAGCGCATTAAATTGAGGACGTCCCACCTGGTTTTCCAGCAACCATTCCTTGGCAAATACACCATCCTGAATATCAGCTAGTGCATCCTGCATGGCATAGCGCACTTCTTCTCCGATAATTTTGGGTCCAGTAATATAATCTCCCCACTCAGCTGTATCTGATACTGAGTAACGCATATTAGCCATGCCGCCCTCATACATAAGGTCAACGATGAGTTTCAGCTCATGGAAGCACTCAAAATAAGCTATTTCCGGCTGATAGCCAGCTTCAACCAGGGTTTCAAATCCGGTTTTTACCAGCTGGGTTACACCGCCGCAAAGTACGCACTGTTCACCAAAGAGATCGGTTTCCGTTTCTTCCTGGAAGGTGGTTTCCAGAACTCCAGCCCGGGTTGCTCCTATGCCTTTGGCATGAGCCAGGGCCAAATCTTTAGCCTTGCCGGTATAGTCCTGCTGAATTGCTATCAAGGCAGGAACGCCAGCGCCTTTTTCATACATCCGGCGAACCAGATGTCCGGGGCCTTTAGGAGCAATCATAAATACATCAACATTGGCCGGCGGTACGATTTGTCCAAAATGAATGTTAAAACCATGAGAGAATACCAGTGCCTTGCCTTCTGTCATGTACTGTGCAATTTCTTCTTTATATACTTTGGCTTGTGCTTCATCAGGCAAAAGTATCTGAATAATGTCACCTGCCTGAGCTGCTTCAGCTACAGTCATAGGCTGAATCCCGGCGGCAATAACCCGGTCCCATTCAGCCTGGCTGGCTGCATCGAATGGCTTGCGCAATCCAACCACAACCTTTACCCCACTTTCGTGCAGGTTCTGAGCCTGGGCATGTCCCTGGGAACCAAAACCCATTACTGCTACAGTTTTACCTTTTAAAAGTTCCAGATTAGCATCAGCATCATAATACATTTTAGCCATTTTTACATTTCCTCCTTAATTTATCTGCATTTTTAAGCAGTTACATTTTTATATGAAGAACTATTTAGTTCCGCGTAACATTGCTACTTTACCTGTTCTGACCAGTTCCATTATGCCAAAGGGCCGCAGTGAATCCTCAATAGCATCAATCTTAGTTGAATCACCAGTTGCTTCAATGATTAAAGAGCTGCGTCCAATATCAACTATACGGGCGCGAAAAATATCCACGATTTGCACTATATCAGCCCTTGCTGCATTATCGGCCTTAACTTTGATCAGGACCAGTTCTCGTTCTACGGCTTTTTCTTCGGTAACATCTATGATTTTGATTACATCTACCAATTTGTACAGCTGTTTGGTTACCTGCTCAATAACCGCATCATCGCCTTCAACAACTATAGTCATTCTCGATATAGTGGGATTTTCTGTGGTTCCTACCGTCAGACTGTCGATATTGTATCCGCGGCGGCGAAACAGGGTGGCGACCCTGGTCAGAACGCCAGGTTTGTTTTCGACTGTCACTGATAATGTATGTTTTTTCACTTTAGTCACCCCCCAGCATATTCACGAGAGTGGCACCCGGTGGTACCATGGGAAATACATCTGCTTCCCTTTCAACCCAAAAATCAATGATAACCGGACAGTCAGTTGACTCTAAAGCTCTGGTCAAAGCAGCATCTATTTCTTCTGCCTTCTTAACCCTTATACCAATTGCTCCGTAAGCTTCCGCCAATTTAACAAAATCAGGCTGACTGATATCAACATAAGAATAGCGTTTCTCATAAAAGAGGCCCTGCCATTGTCTGACCATTCCTAAAAAATGATTATTGAGAATGCAAATAACTACCGGGAGTTTATACTGTACAGCAGTCCCCAGTTCCTGAATATTCATCTGAATACTGCCATCTCCGGCGATATCAATAACTTTTTTATCGGGACAGGCAATTTGTGCTCCTATGGCAGCAGGAAAACCATACCCCATAGTTCCCAAACCTCCTGAGGTTATAAAGGTGCGTGGGTGTTTAAATTTATAAAACTGGGCAGACCACATCTGGTTTTGTCCTACCTCAGTAGTAATAATAGCTTCTCCCTGCGTATGCTGGTAGATTCTCTCGATAACTTCCTGGGGCATTATGCGTCCTTCGGCAGACTGGGGATAACACATGGGAAATTCATCTTTCCAGCGGTCAATAGTAGCAAGCCATTCGCTTGATTCTTCCACATCATCTATACGTTTATTAATTGACTGCAGAACTTCTTTTACATCACCGACTATAGGTACATTAATACTTACATTTTTGCCAATTTCCGCAGCATCTATATCAATATGAATAATCTTGGCATTAGGCGCAAAGCCGTCAATCTTACCGGTAACCCGATCATCAAAACGAACGCCGACTGCTATTATAAGGTCACTTTCACCCATGGCATAATTAGCATAACGGGTGCCATGCATACCGAGCATACCCAGTGACAAATAGTTTAAGGAAGGAAAACTCCCCATAGCCATTAAAGTAGTGGTAACCGGAATCTTTCTTTTTTCCGCCAGTTCTCTCAGTTCCGCAGCAGCATTGGAAGCAATAACTCCGCCACCGGCATATATTACCGGACGCCTGGCGTTTTTAATTAGTTCTACAGCACTAATTACCTGACCAGCGTTAAAGCCTTTCATAACCCGATAACCTCTTATGTTTACCTCATCATGGTTAGCTTCATAATCGATTACTCTTTCCATGACGTCTTTCGGTAGGTCAACTACTACCGGACCGGGACGATTGGTTCTGGCTACAAAAAAAGCTTCCTTTACTACACTGGCTACATCTTCGGTTCTTTCAATCAAGTAATTATGTTTGGTAATTGGCAGGGTTATTCCGGTAATATCCGCTTCCTGGAAAGCATCTTTACCGATAAAAGATGTCCCTACCTGCCCGGTAAAACAAACTATAGGAATGGAATCCATATAGGCATTTGCTATACCTGTTACCAGATTTGTAGCACCGGGGCCGGAAGTTGAAACACAAACCCCTACTTTTCCTGTAGCCCGGGCATAGCCTTCAGCAGCGTGCGCTGCCCCCTGCTCATGCCTCACCAGTATATGTCTGATTTCCGAACTATAAAGTGCATCATATACAGGCAAAATCTGGCCTCCGGGATAACCAAAAATAGTATCTACGCCTTCTTCTTTTAAACACTCCAACAGTATTTCTGCGCCTCTTAACTTCACTAAAAACCACCTCCTTGTTGCATTCGGGGTCATGTTGCATTCGGGGTCAGGCTTACTTTACTTGCTTGCCTGCGCCCTATAGGGTGTGCCCTGTAGGGTAT
>CAZLVY010000006.1:12025-63214 GCA_964563125.1 uncultured Syntrophomonas sp.
TCAGGCTTACTTTACTTGCTTGCCTGCGCCCTATAGGGTGTGCCCTGTAGGGTATAACTAATTTATATATATTTCGAATAAAATAGCGGGCTATAGATGGCCCGCTTACTCTACTTCCAGTCTTATCGGCCTTATTATTTTTTAAATATGGCCCCGGTGCTGGCTGATTGTACCATCTCAGCATAACGCTGCATATATCCTTTTGTAATCTTGGCTGCAGGTGCTTTCCATAGTCGTCTTCTTTCTGTAAGCACCTCTTCATCAACTAGTAGTTCCAGCCTGTTGGCCGGAATATTTATTCGAATCAGATCGCCTTCTTCGATCAGGGCAATTACTCCACCAGCAGCCGCTTCGGGAGACACGTGCCCAATAGAGGCGCCTCTGGTAGCACCAGAAAAGCGTCCATCGGTTATAAGAGCTACTTCTTTATCAAGTCCCATACCTGCTATTGATGAGGTAGGTGTTAGCATTTCCTTCATACCCGGGCCTCCGCGGGGTCCTTCATAACGAATGACAATTACGTCACCGGCTTTGATTTGTTTATTTAATATGGCTTCTACCGCCAGTTCCTCGGAGTCAAATACGCGGGCCGGGCCTTCATGCTCCATCATTTCCGGTGCAACAGCGCCTTTTTTCACCACTGCTCCTTCAGGAGCCACATTACCGAATAGAATTGCCAGGCCGCCACTTTGGCTATAGGGTTTATCAATCGGACGAATCACCTCATAATCTAATACCGGACTTGTGGCAATATTTTGGCCCACAGTTTGAGCAGTAACTGTCATACAGCTTATATCAAGCAGATTTATTTTGTTAAGCTCACTATAGATAGCCTGCACTCCGCCGGCGTGGTATAAATCTTCCATATGATGATCGCCGGAGGGACTAATTTTACATAGATGGGGTGTTTCCTGGCTTATTTCATTAAACATATCCAAGTTTAATTCTACTCCTGCTTCATTGGCAATGGCTAAAAGATGTAAAACTGAATTGGTCGAACAGCCAATTGCCATATCCATATGAACTGCATTGGCAAAAGCTTCTTTAGTCATAATATCACTGGGCTTAACGTCTTTTTCTAATAACTCCATTATTTTCATACCGGCTTTTTTAGCCAGTCTGATGCGTTCAGAGTACACGGCAGGGATGGTGCCGTTACCGGGAAGTCCCATTCCCAACGCTTCGGTTAAACAGTTCATAGAGTTAGCTGTGAACATACCCGAACATGAACCACAGGTAGGGCAGGCATTTTCCTCCAGTGAAGCAAGCTGTTCCACATTTATACGGCCTGCTGCCGCTGCTCCTACTCCTTCAAAAACCTGTGACAAGCTAACCCCTTTACCTGCAACTCTACCAGCCAGCATCGGGCCGCCGCTGATAAATATGGCAGGAACATTTATACGGGCCGCTGCCATTAACATGCCCGGCACTACTTTGTCACAGTTGGGAATAAACACTAAAGCATCAAAAGCATGGGCGACAGCCATTATTTCTACGGAATCAGCAATAAGCTCCCGACTGCCCAGAGAATAACTCATGCCTAAATGATTCATGGCTATTCCGTCACAAACAGCAATAGTATGAAATTCAATTGGCGTTCCTCCTGCCATTCTTACGCCAGCTTTTACTGCTTCAGCAATTTTATCCAGGTTTATATGCCCGGGTACTATATCATTTTTTGAGTTGACTATACCTATTAAAGGCCGTTTTATCTCTTCATCGATTAAGCCCAATGCATTAAACAACGAACGATGCGGAGCTTTTTCAAGGCCCATTTTTACCATGGTACTTTTCATGTTTTTCCCCTCCTGAGCTATCTATTTTACAAAATACTTTATTTAAATATTAATGCTTCCGGTTCTTTGACCACTTCTCTGAAACCAGCTAAGAGCTTAGCATAAACCGGACCGGGTTTGCCGTCAGCAATAATACGGTCGTCTATTTTAACTACTGGGATCAGTTCTGCAGCGCTGCCGGTTAAGAATACTTCATCGGCTATAAAAAGGTCATAACGGGTAAAGATAGTTTCTTCAACGATAATACCCTGTTTTTTAGCAATTTTTATAACTTCATTACGGGTTACACCTTCAAGTATACCAACATATGTTGCCGGCGTCTTTAAAACACCATTTTTGACAATAAATATATTGTCACCTGAGCATTCGGCTACATACCCTTCCTGATTAAGTAAAATAGCTTCCCCTACGCCGGCCATATTTGCTTCCATCTTGGCCATAATATTGTTTAGGTAATTAAGCGACTTTATACGTGGATTTACTCCTTCTGGTATGTTTCTGCGGGTCGGTACTGTTATTACTGCCATACCGGTTTCATATAGTTCATCGGGATAGAGGGTAATGGTATCGGCAATACATACAACCGTAGGCACCGGACATTTGCGCGGATCCAGCCCCAGGTCACCTACACCCCGGGAGACAACTACCCTGATATAACCATCTCGTATATTATTTCTCCGGCAGGTTTCCATGATAACTTCTTTCATTTGTTCTTTATCAATGGGGATTTCCATGTTTATCCCTTTGGCTGAATTATAAAGCCGTTCCATATGGTCTTCTAAACGAAAGACACTATTGTAATAAGCTCTGATGCCTTCAAAAATTCCATCTCCATACAGATAGCCATGGTCAAAAACTGATACTTTGGCCTCTTCGCCAGGTACAAATTTGCCATCAATATAAATAATTTGTCCCATCCATACCCCTCCTTATTAATAATAAATGAACTCCACAATGCAATCTGTAATACCATCCTGCCACCGCAAAATGGATACAAAAAACCTCTCGTCCAAATTCAGGGACGAGAGGGAATTCTCGCGGTACCACCCTGCTTGTCGAATTAACGACCACTCGCAGCATTATGCCCAGTTTTTAACGGACCTGTTTGTCCGGCACCACCTACTAAATATATTATTTTTCAGATGGCAGCTCGAGGAGGATGACCATATAAATGTTGATGTCGGGTTCCACCATTACCAACTCTCTGTAATCTAACGCTTTTATATGTTATTTCCCGTCATAGCCTGTTAACCTATTTTATTATTATAATAGTATAGGTAATGCCATCTTAACTGTCAATATCTAGTTCTAATGTTTTTCCTCTTTTTTTTGTTCCAGTTTACGGATATATTCATTCAATTGTATTCTGCGGTGACTTTTGTTCTTGTCCTTTTTCTTGAATCTTTTGAACATGCTCCACAAAAGACGTTTACCTTCTTCGGTCTGACTGGCCTCGGAAGGACTCATACCCCTTAACATACTTAAGCCTGAATAGTACCATTTATTAAGATACATTTCCTTTAACGCAGTTTCCAGTTCAGGGTAATCTTTTTTAACCCAGGTACTTAAAATATCGAATATACTGCCGCGCCTGGCTTCCAAACCATCAAACTCCAGATATTCCTGCATCTGTGCTTCAAATTTTTGTCTGGCCATCTGCAGATCATTTTCACCGAATGTTGAGATACTCAACCAGTTAGCTGCCAGTAAATATTCGGCAAAAAAGCCTGGGCTGCTGCATTTGTTGTTAAACTGGTAGTACATTTGATAATCAGGGGAAACCTCAATGGCCATATCTTTTAAATTGTTTAGACATTCAGCCACCTTAACCCGGTCTTTCACAATATAACGGGCACTTAAAAAGCGCATCCCATCATCAATAAAAGTATCTGAATCTTCATCACTTAATATATCTTCAAAGTTAATATACTGCCCGCCGATGTATTTATAAGCTGTCAGCATATCAACTTCATAACTGCCGATAGAAATAACCGGGCTTTGATATTCAGCGCTCAGTACATGATGTAAGTCTTTAATAATATCTGCCTGTTTGCTGATTACTACCAATTCCTCCCCATTGTTAATAACAATATCTGCTATAACACCGTTTAGGAATGACACTCCCTGATTATAATCATCCTCACTTTCGGTTATACGCATATGAACTCCATAAGGCAGTTCATCAATGCTGTGCATATTATCAACCTTTTCCAAAATATCAAAAAGCTCATCAATATCTACTATATAATATACCCTGCACATAACCTGTACTGCAAAAGGATTGTCTGCAGCTTCATTATTGAGGGAATCCTGCCCCAGCATTTTTAAATCTGTAATGTACCACACTTTTTGTTTATCTTTAGTTAAATTAAAGCTCAACTGGTTGGAGTATACCTCTTTGTCTCTAGCGGTAATCGCATAAGCACTAACACTGGCCGTTTTTCCCGCGGAATTTACCTCCTGAGCATGGGCTTCCAATAAATGAGTGCCAGGACACAGGAAGCTATCTAACTGTTTTAACAGTCCTTCCCCTTCAGTATCTGAATAAGCTGTCAAAGCTTCCAAATAAGCAAAATCCTGTTGTTTTAACCCGTGGAAAAAGCTGTTAACCAGTTGTCTGGGATTGAAACGGGCTGAAATGCGCCGTATAAGACCTGCTTCATCTAAACTGCCAGGCAGAATATTATAATCGAGATACTTCTGATAGAGGAATTTCCCCAGGGCGGGACGGCTCATGTAGCGAATATTGTTGGCATACGCCTGGGCGATCAAAAAACAGGTTTCGGCAAAATTAATTTCTACCATATCAGACAGGTACTCTCTGTCCTGCTCATATCTGTCAACAGCCATATCTTCCAGCAAAAAAAAGCTGTGGATTCCATCAGGGTTATAGGTAAGGTAAAAACATTCCACATGTAAACCTTGAGCTTCGGTAATCCAGGCAATATCCAGAGTAATCCTGCCGCTATGACGGCTGCAGCTGGCATATGCTTTGTAAAAAGTACCATCAAAAATTGCCGGTGCTGCTATATTAAGACCTGCCATTTGATACTTTTCTAAAGCTTTATTACAAATAGCTTCCAGCTCTATGCCATATTCCATTTTAAGCAGATGGTAAAATTCAACCATACCATCCTGGTAAAAAGATGCCAAGCTTTCAATAATATTAGATTTAATATCAAAAGGTAATTCATCCACCAATTCCAGCAGATGAATACGCCCTTCATTGTCATGCACTAATTTGGTAATATCGTTGGCCAGATCTTTTAGAGCTGACTTCGGATAAAGATTTTTCCTTTTTCTCATTTAGCCCCCTGCAATTAAGTATTTATCTTTTAGTAATTGTAATGTATCAGCTCGAGAGGTTCAAGACTCAGCAATATAATTGATCTTAAACATGTATAAAAAGTTTATTTAATCGCAAATTAAATAAAGGTGATTAAAATGATTGAAAAGATACTAAGTCTTCTTTTGCTGTTGCTATTAAGCGGGACATTACTTTATCTCTTTTATACAAAAGTAATTCCAACCTTAATGAGCAAAAAATGATAATTATATCCTGATATATTTTCCCTCTTTTTGTATCACAATAAGAATAAAAAGGAGGGATTAAAAATGACAAGATACAGAACTACTGACGGTCAGGAAGATTTAAAGCAGAAAATCCATTGGTTTGGCGCCATGGCTATTCCTCTGGCATTTGTGAATGGTTTATATTTTGGCGGTTATGCACTAAGAAAAATCAGACAGTATTGGGAAGGCGGTCCAATGGACTAATAAAATAGGGGCCTGGGTTAGCTTGCTCATAAATGCAGATCGAAGCCCGGCTCTTTTTCTGTCCAAAAATACATTTTTTTGATATTCCCAAAGCAAAATTATTTATCTTCCTTTAGGTTCCTGTTACAATAAACATAATAGCTCAGGGGGGGAAGTGTTTAAAATACTAAAACAACTGGCAACAGGGGTCTTTTTAGTTGCGCCCGAAACTAAGCCTAAATACCCTTATGCTAACTGTATGTACATCGATGATGATATTCCAACTGTAATAGATTTGGGAGCTGGGGGGAGGGCTTTCCAGGCTATAGCAGGACCGAATGTTCAAATCTTATTTATAAGTCATTTTCATTTTGATCATCTGCACGGCGACAGCTTTTTCCCGGCAGCCAAACTATATGCCGGAGTGGAAGAAAGTCCTATTTATAATGATCAACAAGCCTATCTTCACTTTCACGGCTATGATTTATGGGATACTTTGATGCCCGGAATTAAAAGGCAAGGTTATGCTACAGTTATTCCGATGCCTGAAGATGTACCGGTTAATCCCGGCTTTAGAAACATTCCTCTGGAGAAGACCTTTCAGGATGGCGACCAGTTTACGCTGGGCAAATATATTGTCCAGGCTGTTCATCTACCCGGACATACTGTCGGTCATTACGGTTTTTATCTTGAAAAAGAAGGTATTCTTTTTTCCGGGGATATTGATTTAGTAGCCAGTGGTCCATGGTATAGCAGTTTCACTGCTGATGTCGGTGATTTAATTGCATCAGTTGAAAAGATTAAATTAATCAATCCGCGAATAATAGTACCTTCTCATCGACATATTCAGACGGAAAATATTTTTAAAAATCTGGCTCAATATATTCAGGTAGTTTTAGATCGTCAAGATACCATTTTCGAATTGTTAAAGAATCCTATGTCAATTGATACATTAGCTTCCTACCGAATGGTTTTTCCGCGACAGGGCAATGTCTACGAACTGTTTTGGGAAAAAATGACCATCTTAAATCACCTGAACCATTTGTTGCGCGAGGGTCTGATTGAAAAAATTGATGGTGAGTTTTATCAGCAATTATAACTTGTTATTTTGGGTATCACAATAAATGATATATTTTTTATAATTTAACTGCAAAATAATTATCCGAGGGGGGTGTAATGAAAGGATAGCTATTGGGGGAGCCTTTTCAGGCTAGAGAGGACAACTTTAAAATTAAAATGGGGGAGGTAAATCATGGCTTCAAATTTTTTACAGTCGACTAGAGACCATCGTTTTATACTTAAAGAATGGTTAGATATGAACAAGGTTTTTAATTGCGAAAGATTTAAAGATGCTTATGGAATAGATGATATTGACTTTATTTTGGATAATGCACTGAAAGTGGCAAAAGAAGTAATAGCTCCAACTAATGATGATGGAGATAATATGCACGCTGTTTTCGAAGCAGGTAAAGTAACTGTACCTGAGTCATTTAAAGCGGCTTATTTCTTTGTCCAGGAAAATGGCCTGGGTTCAAGCAATAAGGATCATCATGATGAATCGGCTCTGCCGATGAGTATTTTATCCTGTACCAATGAATATTTGATGGGCGCTAATGGCGCATTTTGTCCTTATTTTCTGGCTACTTCCGGTTCAGCCGGTTTGATCCAGAATTTTGGCAGTCAGAAACTTAAGGACACATTCCTGCCTAAAATGTTCAGCGGCCAGTGGACAGGAACTATGGATCTGACTGAACCTATAGGCGGTTCGGATGTAGGTGAACTACTAAGCAAAGCCTATCCTACTGATACCCCCGGCGTCTACAAAATAAAAGGAACAAAATGCTTTATTACCGCCGGGGATCAGGATATAACCGAAAATATCGTTCATTTGACCCTGGCCCGGATCGAAGGTGCCAAAAAAGGCACTAGAGGTATTTCTTTATTTGTTGTTCCCAAATTCTGGCCTGATGCTGATGGCGAAGTGGGGGAATTCAACGATGTCAATACCGCCGGCATTGAACACAAATTAGGTTTGCGGGGCTCGGCCACCGCTGTTATCAGCTATGGGGAAGAGAATAACTGCCGGGGTTATTTACTAGGTGACCCTCCTGATGCAGAAGGCAATGCTAACGGTATGGCACAGATGTTCCAGATGATGAATGAGGAACGTTTGGTAACCGGCCATGCAGCCCTGGCAACGGCTGCCGTTGCTTATAACAATGCAGTGCAGTATGCTTTACAGAGAATCCAGGGCCGGCAGCTGACCGATCCCAAAGCTGGACGAGTTCCAATTATAAAACACGAGGATGTCCGACGCATGCTGATGTATCAAAAGTCGATCATCGAAGCTAGCCGGGCTATGACTATCTATACCTATCATTTAATGGATATTGCTGAATTCAGTTCAGATCCAGAGTTAGCCGCCCATGCTAAGGCTACAATCGAAGTTAATACCCCGATAGTAAAAGCTTTTTGTTCTGATATGTGTTATCTGTCTATTTCCGAAGCTATGCAGGTCTACGGCGGATACGGCTATTCCGAAGAATATCCGATTGCCCAACTGCTGAGAGATGCCAGAATCTATCCTATCTGGGAAGGAACAAACTTTATCCAGTCTATGGACCTGGTAGGCCGCAAATGGTTGATGGGCAAAGGTCAGGTTTTCGCCAACTGGCTGAAAGAAATTCAAGACTTTGTTGACAGCAACAAGGCTGAGGCTAATTTTACCCGGGAAATTGAATTACTACAGGAAGCTCTTAATAATTACAAAGAAATTCAAATGACTTTAGGTGGTTATCTAGGAGCTGGAAAAATTGGTATGATAGGTTTATATGCTACCAGAATACTGCATGCTACCGGCAAACTGTATGGAGCCAAACTGCTGCTGGATCAGGCTTTAATTGCTGCCCGTCAGATGGAGGTTCTGGGTGCTGATCACTTTGATTATGCTTTCTACAACGGCAAAGTAGCTGCTGCCCGTTTCTTCACCCGCAATATTTTGCCGGAGATAGCAGCAACCTTAAGTATTATTAAAGATGGCGACACTTCCGCTATAGATGTTCTGGAAGAAGCTCTAACTGTATAATCTAACTTGCAAATAGCAACCTAAAAAGCCCGCGTGAGCGGGCTTTTTGGGTGTTGATAAAGTCGACATCCTGACAGAGCAAGCAAAAAAGGTCAAGAGCAAGGCAATCGGAAGGGCCGTGATTGAGGCGTACATGAGGTACGTCGATTGAACGGCACTTCCGAATTAACGCAGCACCCAAGGGCACTACAATGTATCGCACGCGATACTATTAAGGTTGCTATTGGCCTTTTTTGACGGTCTGAAAGCCCGCATGAGCGGGCTTTTTTTTAGCGGCAGGGGACAATTACCGCTGTTAGCATTTCAAATTTGTTCTTTAAGAATTCCTATATAAATGGTAGTCAACGCCGGATCCAATTCAACTCCTGCCATGGCTTGCAATGCTTTAATCGCTTGTTCCTGTGTAAGGCTTTGGTTATTGGGTTGTTCATTGACTATTTCATCGTAGGCTTTAATGATAGAAAATACTCGGCATTCCAAAGGAATCTCCTGGCCTTTGAGGCCTAATGGATAACCCTTGCCATTCCAAAATTCATGATGCTTAAGAATTGCATTGGCAAGTATAGCTATATCATCAGAAGACATAGCAATACGATATCCTATTTCACAATGTTTTTGTATATCAATTTCCATCTCTTCATTATAACGGAATTCTTTAAAGACCGGGCTGTTATCCATCCCGACTTTACCGATATCATGATAATCAACTAAACCAATTATATAATTTTGAGCAACAGTTGAAAGGTCTAAAGCCTTACAAAAACTTGTTACATAATTTTTTAATCTTTCGTTCTTCTCCTCACACAAATTAGCAGAGGACTGCCATGTTTGCAGGAAACTTCTCACAATGGAACGCCGGGATTTTCTTCGGTGTTGGATTTTTTCCCGATACATAAAAAAATCCGCTTCCCGCAATAGAGCTTTTATATCAGTGTGATTCTTTTCACTGATTGCATATCCATAAGAAAGGCTGACCGGTATATCAGGATTAGCCGAATTATGCTGTATAATATTTTCTTCCAGCTTGTGTTCAAAGCTCTTGATTGAATCCAAATCGCCAAATGTAATGAGGATGGCGAATTCATCACCGCCAATTCTTGCTACTACGGAATCTTCCGGGGAGGACATTTTAAGGATTTTTCCTGCTGCAATCAAGAGCCGGTCACCGGCAGCATGCCCCATAGTATCATTTACTAATTTCAGGTCATCTATATCACAAACAATTGCAGCTACCTGGTCCTTAAATAAACTGGTGTTTAGCGATTCCAAATATTGTTCAAAATATGCCCGGTTGAAAAGTCCCGTAATCGGGTCACTCTGACTTAGATACTCAAGACGCAGTTCATATTCGGTACGTTCGGTAATATCTTCCAGGATTCCTACCCCACCCAAAACTTCGCCATCAATATCCAAAATAGGTTGAAAGTTCAGTTTACC
Organism: uncultured Syntrophomonas sp.; assembly: GCA_964563125.1. Taxonomy (GTDB): domain Bacteria; phylum Bacillota; class Syntrophomonadia; order Syntrophomonadales; family Syntrophomonadaceae; genus UBA1368. The sequence goes on from CAZLVY010000006.1 coordinate 22,100, forward strand.
GTAAATCGGTTTATGCCCACTTACCGAAGTATACATTCCTTCCAAATTACCATATTGCCCATTCAAGGCATCCATTAGTAAGCCTGCTACTCTTTTATCAGGCAGTTTACCTATTTCAATGCCAATAATATCTTGAAAAGAAGAGCCCATTATCTTAACAAAAGCATCATTGCAGGAAGTAATTACACCTTCTTTATCAAAATGAATCAATCCTATCGGTGCATGCTGAAATACCAGTTCATATTTTGCCTCATTCTCATGGATATGCTTATCCAGAAACAAGTTGCTCCCCTTAGTATTATTAGGATATTTAAAATTGTAAAGATGTCGGCAATCAGGTCTTTTCATATTCCTCCCGGGACTCTATCCCGCCTCTTTTTGATGCTTTAGTCCTATATTGTCAAAGGGCTTAGGTGTGATAAAAAAGACTGAAAATATTACCGCATATACTAAAGAACTAGGCTATTGTTATTCATTTATTCTAGATTAAGCTATCATATTTCTCCAATATTGCCAACTATTTATTAAATATTGCCCCATTGTCCTAATTTGTCTTAGTTCCTGGTCCTTTACAATTTGCGCTTTTGATTAAATTTTTATCTTATATTCGGGACTTATTAACTGCCTACTTTCAGGCATTAATGGCGGCTTCATTAGTCGCGCCAACTGCTTCCCGTACCCGTCCCGGTTCAAAGCAGTCACCTGTCCGATAAATTCGAGGAGCAGCTTTTGAATCCAGCAGTTTATAGTATAAATCGTCCATTTTATCGCTGCCATATTTAAAATATTTTCCTGCCAAATCTTATTTCATTGTTAGCAATTAAGTACTTTGGTATATTGCAAAAACAATACATATGATTGCCGGTTTTATGTTTATGAATATTTATATATAAAATATTCATTTTGATGTTACTATTATATTAGTTCGAGTAATAATTAGTGGGAGGGAGAATAAATGGAGAAGCCTGTTTATTACACCAGTAAGTCTCACCGTGCCAATTATAAGCGCCTGCTAGCCAAAAATAATAATAAATCCCCGGAAATAATAGCGGTTTGTTATATTTTGGCCGGACTCGGCACCCTGGAAGAAACCAGTCAAGCCGACCGTTTTGGCGCCAATGCGGAAATTTCATATGAAATAAATATCACGGAAAGCAAGGAACCCATTGATGTAATTGAAAAGTATGTCGAAGATAGTAAAATAGATTTTAATGCTATATTAGAATTTGCTGGATCTAATTTACCTTACCGCGCCTTGATAAAGCTGGCGGCTAATTTATATGACAGTAATAATTATGCCAATGTAAATAGTACCTTTAGCCCCTTAAATGATGAATACCAGGCTATAGCTTATCAGGCATTATTAATAATATATCCCAGTTTTTCCAAGTCGTTTGAAGGCAGATATTATCGCTAAAGTGTTGATACTTAACCAATAAGCAGCTGTTTTATCGGCTGCTTTTTTGATTTAAAACGCAAATACTTCTTCTGCCAGCAGGAGAAATGAATATAAAATTGAAAATATATGTATCCAGTTGTCTGGACAACCATACAAATTAGGAGGTAGTTTTAAATTGCTTGATTTAAAGAGTCCCTTGCCTCTTTATGTACAACTAAGGGAAATTCTACGTCGGGATATCGAAAGCGGTCATTATACAATAGGTGAGCAAATACCAGCGGAACACGAAATAGTAAAGAAATTTGGAGTAGCCAGAGCTACAGTCCGTCAGGCCATAAGCGATCTGGTCCATGAAGGTTTATTACTGCGCCGACAGGGCAAAGGCACCTTTGTTTGCAGAACTCGCCGTCTCGATACCATTGAGCCTTTAATCAGCTTCACGGCTGAAATGACCGCCCGTGGAATAATTCCCGGAGCCAAAGTTAATGTTGCTGGTACGCCCGGGCATATTCCGGATGCTGTTAAACATATTCTGGGAGAAAAAGACCCGCTTTTTTATTTGGAAAGAATCAGAACCGCTGATGAAGTACCAATTGCCATAGAGTATTCATATATTAATAATACTCTTTTCCCCGAAATTAATAATACAATATTGACCGGCAGTCTCTACCAACTGCTGGCATATCATTATCATATAAATATTTCCCGGGTATCCCAGTCGGTCAGTTCATCTCTGCCCAATAATGAAGAGGTTGAACTGCTGAAAATTGACGGTCATACTCCGGTGCTGATTTTGGAAAGAACTTTGTTTACCGATGGCGACCGGCCTTTTTATTGGCTCAAGTTTATTTTTCGCAGTGATTTATACCGTATGGACACCGTTTATTATTAAATGACAAAGGAGGAATGTAATTTGCCATATTCTATAGGATATGAGAAAAAAGCTTCTCGAACAGGACTTAAAGAGGCTTTGGATGAATTGCAGAAAACTTTTGGGAAGCGGTTCTCTTCAGCAGCGGAAGACCGCATTCTAGGCGGCAAAGATTTTTGGCCGCTCACTAATTTATGGTTTATGGAAGGTAAAATAGCTTCGCTGCCGGATGCAATTGTCTGGCCGGAATCGACTGAGGAAGTAGCCGAGATAGTCAAAACTGCTCGTCGCTATAAAATACCGCTCATCCCTTTTGGTGAAGGCTCAGGAGTTCTGGGTGGGATTACTGCTGTGGATGGCGGAATCGTTATCGATATGAAAAGAATGAACCACATCATCAGTATTGATGAAGAAAGCCTCTTACTAACGGTGGAAGCAGGTATTAACGGTGAGGTACTGGAGCGAAAACTGCAGGAAAAGGGCTTTACCTTGAGGCACACTCCCCAATCGGTCCGCTGTTCGACAGTGGGCGGCTGGATTGCCTGCCGGGCGGCGGGACAGTTCTCCACCAAATATGGAAAAATCGAAGATATGCTGGCTGGTTTGCAGGCAGTTCTCCCCGATGGCAGTATTTTTCAAAATACTGTTGCCCCCCGTACAGCCACCGGACCGCGTATTGACCAGTTGCTGCTGGGTGCAGAAGGAACCCTGGGAGTAGTTACTCAGGCAGTCTTTAAGATTTGGCGTCTGCCGGAAAAGCAAATCGGCCGTTCTTTTGTTTTCTCCACTGTAGAAGATGCCCTGTCAGCCGTCCGGGAGATTTTGCAGAGTAATATAAAGCCTGCAGTGGTACGAATTTATGATGCTGGTGAAACTGAGCACCATTTCAAAGATATAGAAGAAACCCACGGCAAACTTATGCTGATTCTGGTGATGGAAGGCATAGAAAAACTGGTGGCAGTAGAAAACCAGGTTGCCGAAGCCTGCTGCAACAAATGGCACGGGGTCGACTGCGGTGAGGAACCAGTCGCCCACTGGTTTTCAACCCGTTTTAATGTAAGCATTTCCTCCCATCTAATTCAAAATGGGGCAGTATTCGATACTATCGAAGTAGCAGCACCCTGGTCAAAAATTGCCCCACTCTACCACGAAGTAATAAAGAATTTAAAAGCAATTCCTAAAACTGTGCTGGCGGGCGGTCATTTTTCCCATGTTTATCATGATGGCGCCTGTCTTTATTTAAGTGTGGTCGGTATCCCCGATGCCGCTTCTAAAGAGGAATATTACCACCAGGTATGGGATGCTGCTATAAAAACTACTATGGCAATGGGCGGAACCTGCAGTCATCATCACGGTATCGGCCTTAACCGGGGGCGTTTTATGCAGCAGGAACTGGGTGAAGCCGGTTTTAATATGTTAAAGACTGTTAAAAAGGCTCTTGACCCGGATAATATTATGAACCCAGGTAAACTGGGCACAGGGGGTGAATAATATGACTCATGAAAATATGGTACAAATGATTAACTGCTCTATTTGCCCGAATATGTGTCGTTTTGATTGCCCGGTAACCAGCGTGGTCAAAAAAGAGACCGTTACTCCGTCAGGTAAAATGCGCCTTAATGTCATGCTGGAAAAAGGCATGTTGGAAGGTAATAAAGCTCTTTACAATTACTTTTACCAATGTGTAGGCTGTCGTAACTGCGAGCACTGGTGTCCATTTGATAATCTCAGTGTACCTGAATTGCTGCTGGATGCCAAAGTTAAGGCAGTAGAAAATGGTATGGCGCCAAAAGCAGTATTTGATATCGGCAAACAACTTATAAAAAATGCTGCCCTTTATCCCCCGGAACAGCTTGCACCAATGCCGGTAATAGACCAGTCTAACCCCGAGGTGCTCTTTTTTGCTGGTTGTGCTTACCGAGCTCATAACCCGGCAGCTATTAATGCGGCTATTAAAGTTTTACAGGCAGCTAATGTGAAAGTAACCGTTTTAGATGATGAAAAGTGCTGCGGCTTTCCGGCTTCAAGTCTGGGATTGGAAGCTACCGCAACTGAACTAATGCAGCAATTAGCACAAAAAATAAATGCCAGCGGCGCCAGGACTCTGATCACTTCATGTCCGGAATGTTTACAAACTTTTAAAACCCGCTATCCGGAAGCTGGAATTGAGCTTAATGTGGATATATTGCATTTCACTCAGTATACCGCCCAATTAGTAGAAGCAGGTCGACTCAATTTTAACCCACTGCCCGCTTTTATGGTCTACCATGATCCCTGTGTTTTAGTAAGGCAGGCCAAGATTTATGAGGAACCACGCTTAATTTTAGCTGCCATCCCTGATTTCTATCTGCTGGAATCAATCTATAACAGAGAAGAAACCCATTGCTGTGGTGGTGGTCAGGTCTATGACCTGATAGAACCCGGCAATGCTTTAGCTATTGCCCGTCTCCGGGCAGAGGAGCTGAATGTTACGGGTGCCCAGGCAGTTGTTACCTCCTGTCCGTTTTGTGAAGATATGCTGGCCCGAACCAGCGACTTGCCGGTATTTGATTTAGCCGAAATTATGTGGGCAGCACTTGATGAAAAGGGTCATGATGCTTTTTTGCGGCGCATACTTACGGCGCGCTTGCATAACCATCCAGATTTGCAGGCTGTTAAACTGACTGTTGACCAGGGTCTGGTCACCTTAAGCGGTCGGGTTGACTCCTGGGAGCAGGTAGTTGAAGCCGGACATCTGGCCGGACTATTTCCGGGCGTCTATTCGGTAGTTAACCAATTGACCATTCCCGGGCAAAAGAAAAAGCAGCAGCCTAAAGTTAAGGCAAGCGGGAAAAAGCAATACCCACCAGCCGATGTAGTTATTATCGGTGCGGGTATAGTAGGTGCCAGTCTGGCCCGGGAACTATCCCGCTATAAGCTTGATATAGTACTGCTGGAAAAAGCTTCAGATGTAGCCTGCGGTACCAGCAAGGCTAACAACGCCATGATCCACCCGGCCCTGTTCGTAGAGCCCGGCAGCTTGAAAGCCAGGCTTAATCTGCGTGGTAATGAGCTTTATACCCAGGCCGCTGAGGAACTGGATTTTCCTCTGCAGCGTACTGGACTGCTGGGATTTATCCGCGATGAAAAGCAGCGCTCAATGCTGGAAGCTATTAAATCTATAGCTGGAATTAACCAGGTACCCGGAGTAGAAATCCTTGCTGATGAAGCCGCTGTACTGGAGAAAAGCCCCCATATTAAAGGAGCGGTGGGTGGATTTTTCTCCTCTACTATGGCCATGACCTGCCCTTATAAGGCTACTGTAGCATATGCAGAGAATGCCGTAACTAATGGAGTTAGATTACACCTTAACAGTCCGGTTGTAGGAATGGATGTAATTGATGAAAAAATAACCGCAGTCATTACCGATAAGGGATTTTTCCCCACTCGATATGTCATCAATGCTGCTGGTTTATATGCCGATGAAATCGCTGAGCTGGCGGGAGCGCCCGAATTTACCATTCATCCTCGCAAAGGCGAACATATTCTATTTGATCGCAAGTACAGCAATATTTTGACCGGTTGTAATGCAGATCTCAGTCAACCTCCTGATGCTCATACCAAAGGCGGTGGAGCAGTTTTAACCGTAGATGGCAATCTGATGATAGGTCCTACGGCAGTAGAAATACCTGATAAAGAAGACCGCACCTGTACGCGGGAAGGTTTAAGCAAAATGTTAACCAAGTTTAAACCTTTCATAGCCCACATGCCTAAGGATTCAGTTATCGCTTATTTTGCCGGGGTGCGTGCTGCTACTTATACCGAAGATTTTCATATTAAACCATCCCTATTTACTAAAGGCTTAATTAATGTAGGCGGTATTCAGTCACCTGGTTTGGCTTCAGCCCCGGCTATCGCTGAGTATGTAATAGACATTCTGCAGCAGGAAGGTTTGAAATTAGAGGAAAATCCCCATTTCAATCCAATTCGCCGCAGCCTTCCTATTTTCAAAGAGCAAACCAAGGCAGGCAAACAAAATCTGATTGAGCAGGATAGCCGTTACGGCAATATTATCTGCCGCTGTGAAATGGTTACCGAAGCAGAAATAGTCCAGGCTATACACGGAGTAATTCCTGCAACAACCCTGGATGCTATAAAAAGAAGAACCCGTGCCGGCATGGGTCGATGCCAGAGCGGTTTTTGCCTTCCCAAAGTGGCACATATATTAGCTCGGGAATTAGGCGTCCCTATTGAGCAGGTTACCAAGGATGGAGTAGGTTCCCCGCTCTTTGTTGGTAAAAACAGGACGGAGGTAATATAAGATGCTGAATTTTGATGTAGCAATAATTGGCGGCGGTCCTGCGGGGATGGCTGCTGCCATAGCAGCTCGCAATAACGGAGCCCAAAAAGTCGTGCTTATAGAACGAGATACCAATCTGGGAGGTATACTGCCCCAGTGTATTCACGATGGTTTCGGAACTATGGTCATGAAGGAGCGTCTGACCGGACCTGAATATGCTGAACATTATAAAAAACTGATCAAGTCAAATAACATTAAATGCCTTTTTGATACTATGGTTTTAGATATCAATGCTGATTTATCAATTACAGCAGTAAATTCTACCCAGGGTATGTTAGACATTCAAGCCGGGGCAATAGTTCTTGCCATGGGATGCCGGGAGCGAACCCGTCCCCAGATACTAATTCCCGGCAGTCGGCCGGCCGGCGTTTATACGGCTGGAACTGCACAAAGGCTGGTAAATATTGAAGGACTGCTGCCCGGACGCAAAGCCGTAATCTTAGGCAGCGGCGATATCGGTTTAATTATGGCCAGGCGTCTGACCCTGGAAGGTGTGGAAGTAGAAGGTGTATACGAGATTCTGAATCGTCCCAGCGGTTTGACCCGTAATGTAGTCCAGTGTTTGGAAGACTATAACATCCCTCTCCATCTCAGTCATACTATTACTGCTATAAAGGGACAAAAGCGTGTTGAAGCAGTAACGGTATGTCCGGTTGATGATAAATTGCTGCCCAGAGCCGGCAGAGAACGCCAGATTGCTTGTGATTTAGTCATTCTTTCGGTAGGCTTGATTCCTGAAAACGAACTTTCGGAGCAGGCAGGAGTAAAACTTGATGAAATTACCCGCGGTCCGGTTGTTGACGAAAATTTTGCTGCCAGCATCGATGGCATTTTTGCCTGTGGTAATGTAGTAAATGTTTATGATTTAGTCGATTATGTAACCTATACCGGTGAAGCAGCGGGAAGGGGTGCAGCACTCTTTGCCCAGGGTAAATTGCCGCCCAAGAATGGTATTGTCTGCATCCCCGGTCAAAACTGCTCTTTTATTGTTCCTCAATCAATTACTCCTGCCAGGATGGCAGAGGGGGTAAATTTATATTTACGCGTGCGGGAAACGGTTACTGCTGCCCGAATAGTTGTCCGCTCCGGTGACGAAATTATAGCCAATAAGAAAGAAAAAATAGTGAAACCGCCGGAAATGGTAGTTATAAAACTCCCCCGGGAAAAGCTCCAGCATTTATCCCCCGGGCAGAGCATAACTATAGATGTACTGCAAATTCCCGATAAAGGAGGGAAATCTGATGACCAAGCATAATATTACCTGCATTTTGTGTCCTTTAAGCTGCAGTCTGCAAGTAACGAAAACTGACGGGCAAATAACTGAAGTGAGCGGTTATGGCTGTAAGCTGGGCCGGGAATATGCCCCTCAGGAACTCTTGAATCCCGCCCGAGTTGTGACTTCAACAGTAAAATTAACAGCTGGACCTATTACCCGGCTGCCAGTTAAAACTTCGCAGCCAATTCCCAAGGATAAGATTTTCGCCTGTATGCAGGAAATAAAACAGATAGTGGTGAATTCTCCTGTAAGATGTGGTCAGGTAATTAAGGAAAAGATAATCGGCTCGGAAATTGACTTAATTGCGACTCGTTCCTTACCTGACAGGTAAAATTGAAAGGAGGCTACTGTTATTGGCCAAGCAAGCTATGGTAATCGTTAACCCCGCTTCTGCCAATGGAAAAACCCGCATAAACTGGCCTGATATTAAAAAGAGTCTGGAAAACGAAGGTTTGGAATTTGACTTTTCTACTACTACCTGTCGGTCTGAAGCTACTTACTTTGCCCGTGAAGCACTCTTCAAGGGTTATGATACCATTATTTCGGTCGGAGGAGATGGTACATTAAACGAAATCGTAAACGGTTTTTTTGAAAACGGACAGATGATAAACGGCTCGGCTAAACTAGGTATTATAGCCGGTGGAACCGGGGGAGATTTCATAAGAACACTTGAGTACCCCAAAAATTACAAAGAGGCTTGTAAGAAAATTGCCCGGGGCGAGACTAAACTAATTGATTTAGGCAAATTCGAATATTTTGATCATAAAGAACAGCTGACAACCAATTACTATATAAATATTGCCGGTTTTGGCTTGGATGGTGCTGTGGTTGACCGGGTTAATCATACCAGTAAGTTTTTTGGCGGCTTTGTTTCATTTTTATATGGTACAATAGCTGGCCTGGTTCAATTCCAAAGTTTTTCGCTAACCCTTGAGATAGATGGCAAACTGGCCTACCAGGGCCCTGCCACTATGGCAGCTGTTGCCAATGGGCAGTACTTTGGCGGCAGTATGCAAATAGCCCCTGCGGCTGTTTTGGATGACGGAATTCTGGAAATTGTTATTGTAAAAGGGATGAAGAAATTGAAATTGCTCCGCTGTCTGCCCACTATATATGGTGGAAACCATATAAAACAACCGGAGGTCATCTGTCTGCAGGGCACTAAGGTGAAAGCCACTTCACCTGACAGAGTTTTATTAGATGTTGATGGTGAGCAGCCTGGAATCCTTAACGCAGAATTTACTATTCTGCCTAAAGTTCTAAACATTATTTGCTAAAGCTATTCCGAATTTTCTTCTTCATCATAAGCCGCGGCGATGTCTAAAGTATTTTCCTCAGCACCCGGAAGTACCTGGACAGCCCGCAGTTTTCTTTCTATAGCCCGCGTTCTGGTAGCCGCTTTGTCAATATGGTTACTGGCTTCCTGCAGTTTCTTCCTGGTCTTATCTAAAATATCACCAAACTGACTAAATTCATTTTTCACTTCTCCTAAGAGCATCCACACTTCGCTGGAGCGTTTCTCAATCGCCAGGGTCTTAAAGCCCAGAGAAAGACTGTTAAGAAAAGCTGCCATGGTGCTGGGCCCGGTAATATTTACCCGGTACTTCTGCTGTAATTCTTCCATTAAACCAGGTCTGCGCACTACTTCAGCATAGAGGCTTTCTGTGGGTAAAAATAAAATAGCAAAATCAGTAGTATGCGGCGGGTCAAGGTACTTATCCTGAATATACCTGGCCTGTGCCTTGATTCTATTTTCCATCTGCTTGACTGCCTCGGCTGCAGCAATATTATTACCTTCTTCACAGGCATCAATAAAACGCTGATAGTCTTCCAACGGAAATTTGGCATCAATGGGGAGCCAAACCTCTTCACCTGCTTCACCCCGCCCCGGAAGACGGATGGCAAATTCAACCCGGTCATTACTGTCTTGTTTGGTAGGTACATTAAGTGCGTATTGGTCAGGAGTCAGGATCATCTCCAGGATGTTGCCCAGTTGAATTTCTCCCCACACACCACGGGTTTTAACATTAGTCATGACCTTTTTCAAATCCCCTACACCGGCAGCTAATACCTGCATTTCCCCCAGTCCCTTATGTACCAGTTCCAGTCTTTCACTTACCAGCTGGAAAGATTCCCCTAATCTCTTTTCCAGTGTGGCATGAAGTTTTTCATCTACAGTTGCTCTCATTAATTCCAGTTTGTTACTGTTGTCATCCTGCAAAGACTTCAGTCGTTCTTCAACAGTTTTCCGAACAGTTTCTATTTTTTGTTCATTGCTTAAGGTAAGACTATTAAGCTGCCGGGCAAAAGCTTCCAGTTGTTCATTTATTGTCTGTCTGACCGTCTCCAGTCGCTGTTCATTGGTATATGTCAAATTCCCCAATTGCTTGGAGAAAGCCTCCAGTTGTTCACTCTGCAGACCGGAGTTTTGATGAATACGGGTAAGCAGCGACTCACTCAGGTTCTGCAAAGAGGCCGCCTGCTCTTCCCGCCCTTTTTGGGCATTATTACTGTTTTCTTCACGGTTGTTCTTTATCTCTTCCCTTAATGCTTTTTCCAACCGGTCTCCGTTTCTTGACAATGTTTCTAATGCTTGTCCTAATCTTTGGTCATTTTTATCACTGCTTTTGTTTAAAAGCAATATAAGCAACAAAATTACCGTTATTATCAATAGTATTAAATTGGCCACCAGATACTTTTCCACTGCCCCATCTCCCTGCTTAATGTATATGATATGCCTATCGGGCTTATTTTTCCTGCGCTGTGCCGGTGGGGGACTTCTGTATCAGTTCAGCCGATAATTTGACTGTTTCTCCATAGCTGAGTGCAATTCCCTTTTTGGCGGCAAGCGGTCTTGAAATATGTTCATCAGCAGCCTTCAGGTTTTTAAAAGCGACTGCCAACATTAGCTTGATGCGGTTTAGCTGGTTAACTTCACTAACCCCGGGATCATAATCTATGGCAGTAATATTAGCCTGGGGATAATGACTTTTTATAGCTTTAATCATACCTTTGCCTGTCACATGATTAGGCAAGCAGGCAAATGGCTGTACACATACAATGTTAGGAGTACCGCTTTCGATTAATTCTATCATCTCAGCAGTTAGGAACCATCCTTCCCCGGTATGATGTCCCAACTGCAGTATGGGACTGGCCAGTTCTGCCATGTGCTCTATAGGTACCGGTGCACCAAAACGGCTGCTGTTATTTAAAGCCTCAACCATTTTACGGCGGAATTTTTCCAGGTAGCTTATATAAATATTGGCCAGTATTTTTTTCTTTTTGGATCCGGCCAGATATCTGTGATGATATATGGGATCTGCCAGTGAGTAGAGAAAAAAGTCCAGCATATCCGGCACAACTGCTTCGCCGCCTTCCGATTCGATTACTCCTACCACATTATTATTGGCGGTAGGATGATATTTGACCAGTATCTCACCTACTACTCCCACCCGCGGTTTAATAATATCGTTAATTTCCAAACAGTCAAACTCCTGGACTATTTCATTTATATATTGATCAAATAGTCTTCTGCTGCCGGTTGCTAATTGCCCTTTTCCCTTTTCCGCCCATTTTCTATAGAGTAAATTGGCCGAGCCGGGTATTTTTTCGTAGGGTCTGACCCGATATAGAACCCGCATTAATAAATCACCATAGATAATAGCCATTATTGCCTTTTGAAGCAGCTTCCAGGTTATTTTAAAGCCTGGATTTTTTTCTATTCCGGCAACATTGACAGATATAACCGGTATTTTGTCAAATCCTGCATCGATCATTGCTTTGCGCAGTAAGCCGATATAATTAGTGGCGCGGCATCCCCCACCGGTTTGCGATATTATCACCGAAGTATTGTTTAAATCATATTCCCCTGATTTAAGCGCTTCAATTAGCTGCCCTACCACTATTAAAGTAGGATAACATGCATCATTGTTTACATATCTTAAACCTTCATCAATTGCACTAGCTTTTGCATTAGCCAGGAGCTTCAAATTATAACCTTCACTGTTAAATGCCGGTTCCAGGAATTCAAAATGAATAGGCGCCATCTGCGGACAAAGAATGGTATGCTGTTTTTTCATCTCTTTGGAAAAGAGCTTCCGCACAGGTTTTTCTATTATTTTGGCTGGTTTGAAACCATTTTCCTCCCGCTCTTCCATAGCAGCCTTCAGGGAACGTATTCTAATACGCGCCGCACCCAGATTACTGCCTTCATCTATTTTTAAAACCGTGTATATTTTCCCGTACTGGTGCAGGATTTCCTCCACCTGGTCAGTAGTTACTGCATCCAGACCGCAGCCGAATGAATTAAGCTGGATAAGCTCCAGTTCTTCCCGAGTGGTCACAAAACTGGCGGCAGCGTAAAGCCTGGAGTGATACATCCACTGGTCAACTATCCTGAGCGGTCTCTCCACCTCACCCATCCAGGCTACTGAATCTTCGGTTAAAATTGCCATGCCATAATTATTAATAATATCAGGAATACCATGATGTATTTCCGGATCAATATGATAAGGCCGCCCTGCCAGAACTATGCCCTTTTGTCCGGTTTCCTGTAAATAGCTTAATGTTTCTTCACCTTTTTTGCGGATATCTGCCTTCAGTTTTTCGTCCTCTGCCCAGGCTAAATTTACCGCTTGCTTTATTTCCTGCTCACTGATATTAAAGTCTTTAAATTCTTCATACAATCTTTCCGCCAAACGCTTTTTATCATCATAAGGTAGGAAAGGATTAAGATAATTAACCTCATTTTCCTTGATCATATCCATATTATTCCTGATTACATCCGGGTACGATATTACCATGGGACAGTTAAAGTGATTATTTGCTTCTGTCTGCTCCTGACGCTCAAATACAGTAGAAGGATAGAAAATAGTTTTTACACCCTTTTTAATCAAAGCTGCAATATGTCCATGCACTATTTTAGCCGGGTAACAAGCCGATTCCGAAGGAATAGTCTCATGACCCAGCTCATAAACCTCTTTGCAGGATGGCGGCGAAAGCTCGACCCGGAAACCCAGGCGGCTAAAAAAGGTAAACCAGAACGGATAGTTTTCAAACATATTTAAAACCCGGGGAATACCGATGACCCCACGGGAAGCATCCTCCAGTGGTAATGGCTCATAGGCAAAAAGCCTTTGGTATTTATAGTCAAACAGGTTAGGCATTTTATCATTCTTTTTGCTTCCGCCCCACGCCTTTTCGCAGCGATTGCCGGAAATAAAACGTTTGCCGTCCTGAAATTTGCTGATAGTTAAAAGACAATTGTTGGCGCAGCGGCCACACCTGCTCATGCTGCTAGTAACAGAGAAATCTTTTAGTCCTTCCCGGCTCAACATGGTACTTTGTTTTTCCGGGCAGTATTTATTTCTGGCAATAAGGGCAGCACCAAAGGCACCCATCAAGCCGGCTATGTCCGGACGAATTACATTCCTGCCGGTTAACTCTTCAAAGGCGCGTAATATAGAATCATTATTAAAGGTTCCTCCCTGCACAATCATCCTTTGTCCTAACTGCTCAGGGTCTCTTATTTTAATTACTTTAAACAGAGCATTTTTTATAACCGAATAAGCGAGCCCGGCTGAAATATCTCCTACTGTAGCTCCCTCTTTTTGCGCCTGTTTAACCTTCGAGTTCATAAAAACTGTACAGCGTGAACCTAAATCAACCGGAGCCCGGGCAGTTATTGCTTCCCGAGCAAACTGCTCTACTGACATATTAAGTGAATAGGCAAAGGTCTCAATGAAAGAACCACAGCCCGAGGAGCAGGCTTCATTAAGCATAATGCTGTCAATGACCCCGTCTCTTATCAAGAGACATTTCATGTCCTGTCCGCCGATATCCAGAATAAAGTCTACTCCGGGCAGAAAATGTTTAGCCCCGGTATAATGGGCAACGGTTTCAATTTCACCTATATCTATTCCCAGTGCGGCTTTAATTAAACCTTCACCGTAACCGGTAACTGCTGAATGGACAATCCTGGCTTCAGGGTTTAGCCTGTCATATAAATCTTTTAAAATTTTGACTGCCGAATTAACCGGACTGCCTTCATTACTGCCATACCAGGAATAAATGAGCCTTCCCTCATCATCAATCAAAGCCGCCTTACTGGTAGTCGAACCGGCGTCAATACCTAAATAGCAGTTTCCTTTAAAGGACTCTATTTCTACCTTTTCCACCTTATCTTCAGCATGACGGCTCTTAAATGCCTGCAGATCATTTTCATCAGCAAAAAGAGGAGCCAATTTACGAATTTCATCTCCGGCATTATTTCTAAACTGAGGTAATCTGTTAATGATAGTTTTATAGCTGATCGGTGCCATAGTCTCAGATGCGAGAGCGGCGCCAATAGCTACAAAGAATTGGGCATCTGAAGGAATAAGAGCCGCCTCATCTTCAAGCTTCAGAGTTTCCTTAAATCTTAACTGCAATTGGGGTAAAAAGTGGAGCGGTCCGCCCAGAAAAGCAACTTTGCCCTTAATCGGTTTACCACAAGCCAAACCGCTGATAGTTTGATTTACTACAGCTTGAAATATAGAAGCAGCAATATCTTCCCGAGCTGCGCCTTCATTTAGAAGCGGCTGAATATCACTTTTGGCAAATACCCCGCAGCGGGCAGCAATAGGATAAATAGTTTTATGCCGGGCAGCGAGCTCGTTTAGACCCTGGGTATCGGTATGTAAAAGCGAAGCCATCTGGTCGATAAAAGCACCGGTACCTCCGGCGCATGAACCATTCATACGCTGTTCCAGACCATCATAAAAATAGGTAATCTTAGCGTCTTCCCCGCCCAGTTCTATTGCTACATCAGTTTGGGGAATAAATTTTTCTATAGCATGACTACAGGCAATGACTTCTTGAATAAAATTAACCTTAAGCCATTTGGACACCGATAACCCGGCTGAGCCGGTTACCAGAACGGTTATTTGCTGCCAGGGGAAAAACTGGTATGCTTCCTCCAGTAAATCGGCAATGGTATTTTTAACATCGGCAAAATGACGACGGTATTTGCTGTATACTAATTGACTTTCGCTATCTAAAATAGCTATCTTTACCGTAGTAGAACCAACATCTAGACCCATTCTAAAAAATTTTTCCATATTATCAACCACAAAACAAAGTTTGTGTTGCCTCCTCTCCCGGAAAAGCTGCATCAGAGAGTATTTATAAAAAAATATTTATTAATGTTTATTAGATATCCTAGCCTATTACCAGATTATTCTCAACATCATTTTAACATACGATATGAATTATATATTTTGATTTTATCTGAATCAAACAGCAAATATCATGCATTATTTCTTAAGCAATAAAACGGCTTGTTCTCCTACTTTTAAAGGAGTATTATTGACCAGCTTTACTTTTATTTTTACGCTGTCCTTATTTTTGTTGGCGGCAGTTTGCATATCTTTTGGAGTGTATTGGGCTTTGACATCAATAAAATTTACTGCCCCCTTATGCTCTTCATCCCCGGTTTTTACAACTACTTCCTGTCCATAACTGACACTGTGCAAATACTGCTCAGGAAGATAAACAACCAGGTATTTATCTGTATCAGAAGCTATATCAGCAATATTATATCCGGGGGCTACTACATTGCCTAATAAATAATTTTTGCTGATAATTAGCCCCTCACCGCTTGAGGTTATTTTAAATTTAGCTAAATTAGTCTTCACCTGCTCTATCTGGCTTTTAGTTTGGTCAATTTCAGCCTGGAGAGAATCTATTTTTGCCTGAGTAATACCTTTTTGCTGGAGATAAAGTCTTTGCCGGGCATTATCAAGCTGTGTCTGTTTAACCGTTATATCAATTGCTGCCTGCTGCGCTTTGTATTGGACCTCATCCCGGGCAGTTTCCGAGATACCCCCGGCTTCATATAATTTTTGTGCTTTTTGATAAGACTTTTGCGCCAGTTCATCGGTCAAATATGCGCTTTCCAGAGCCTTTTGAGCCAGGAGTACATTGTTTTCTGCCTGCTTAATATCGGCCGCATCTATACCTTCCAGTAATTCAGTCATTAAGGCCTGTTTTTTGGACAAAACCGCTTGCAGTTGCTCCAGTGAATATCGTTCATTGCTGTCATCAATTACGGCAATTACATCTCCTTCTTTAACCTCCTGCCCCAGTTCAATCGGCATTTCGATAATCTTGCCTGAAATCTGGCTATAATGTGAAATAATAGAAGTTTCCACTACACCGGTCAGCTCCAAACTTTTCGCGGATGAGGAACAACCAATAATAATTGCCATCATCAGGATAAGCTTTATTACCAGAATCAAACGCTTCATTTTTAAAATTCCCCCATTCTTCTATTCCACCGCAAAAATTAAATTTGACGATATTTTCTTAACAGTCGTGTGTTGATAATAATGAAAAAAACTGAACAGGCAAATATTACGGCCAGATCCCAGGCAATCATCGAAAAGCCTTGTCCCTTAACCATTACCTGAGTTAGGGCATGGGCTACATAGTATAAAGGTATTAACTTTTCAATAAATTCCAAGGCCGGAGACAGATTAAACAAGCCGGAAAAAAATATCTGCGGTATTACCACTACTGGAATAAACTGCATCATCTGAAATTCACTGCCGGCGGCAGTAGAAGCCAGAATTCCCATGGTAAGAGCTACCATAGCTGTAAGAAGCGTTATTAACAGCACCAGGGCAAATGAACCTATCATGGCCACATTTAGTACATAGATACAATACCAGGAAATCAGGAAAGATTGTAACACCGTAACTGCTCCAAAACCGAAAACATAACCAAGTACAATCTCCCAACGCTTTATAGGTGTGGAAAGCAGCTTTTCCAGTGTCCCTGTAGTTCTCTCCTGCAAAAAAGAAATTCCCGCTACCAGAAAGACAAAAAAGAAAATAATAAACCCTATAAGGACGGCACCGATATTATCAAATGTCTCTGAATCCTCATAGCCATAGACATATGTCACTTCCGACTGCAGGTCCGGCCTTAAAACCATAGTTTTCATTTTGGCCGCTTCCAGGGCTGCTAGAACTAATTTAGCATCAGTTGAATTACTGGCATCTACTTCTATATTGGATTTGCCGCTGACAATATTGACAGTAGCTACCACTTCGCCATTTTCCAGCGCTTTTTTGGCTTCAGTCTCATCGTAGCGCATAACAATAATATTGTAAGCATCAAGATTATCCACATAACTGACCGGAGCATTTATCACCCCTACGGTCAACTGATTACTGCCACCGGCGAAAATAAAATAAATCAGGGTAAGCATCAGAATTGGGGCAAATATCATTAAAGCCAGGGTTCTTTTATCATGGCGTATCTGATTCAATATACGAAATGCCAGTGCTCTAACCTTCATATTTATTTCCTCCGTAATGAATAAAGGCTTCTTCAATGCTCCTGGCGCCGATTCGATCCTGTAATTCAGCCGAAGACCCCTGCGCAATAATTAAGCCCTCTCTCATCATGGCCAGTTTATGACACTTTTCGGCCTCGTCCATAACATGGGTGGTTACAATTATCGTAACACCCTGTTCTGCCATTTTATTTAATTCCAGCCAGATATCCTGTCTAAGCAACGGATCAATACCAACGGTCGGTTCGTCTAAGAGCAACACCGGCGGGTTGTGTAAAATGGCTATTGCCAATGAAAGCCGGCGCTTCATCCCACCTGAATAAGCCATAACCTCTTTATTAAGATCATCAGAGAGCTTCATCAGTGCCATCACTTCAGCTATGCGCCTATTTAACTGTGCTTTTCTCATGCCATAGATAGCCCCGAAAAATCTTAAATTTTCTTCGGCGCTCAAAGTGTTATAAAGCGCATCCGATTGTGCCATATAGCCAACTTTATCCATTACGCTAAGTTTGGGTATAGCTTCATTTAAAACATATACCTCACCAGAATTTGCCGGCAGTATTCCGGTCATTATTTTTACTATAGTAGTTTTGCCACAGCCCGAAGGCCCCAAAAGACCAAAAATCTGGCCATATGGTACCTGCAAATTTATATCCTTTAACACTTGCCGGGTTCCGTAATATTTATTTACACCTTTAAGCACAATACAATTATTTTGCTTCATAATATATTTCCTTCTGTATAAGTGTTTGCTTATACTATAGCATTTAGGCCGGCTAAATTATAAGCTCTTCATTTCAGAGTAACGCCCTGTGTTTGCCTTTTTTACTCAAATAAAATTATGGCGGCAAAATTCCTTAATGCACATTGTGTTGATTATCTTAACAAGTGTAATTATAATTAAGTTTACACCACTATTCAATGGACATAATAAGAGCAGATGACTTTTAATGAACATAATTTTCGGTAGTGTCCACTAATTTTACAAAGACTTATGGGCAACATTGTTGCCTATGGAGGATTTATATCAACGGGAATTAAGAAAGGTTGCAACTTTATGGAAAACAAGAATGTGGACCGTCGCATTATACGTACCAAGCAGGTTATACGTGATGCCCTGGTAACTTTAATTGAGGAAAAAGGTTTTGACGCTTTAACAGTAAAAGATATCACTCAAAGAGCTAATATAAACCGCGGAACTTTTTATCTGCATTATCGGGATAAATTTGACCTGTTGGAACAAACAGTAACCGGACTGGCGGAAGAATGCAAGAATATTCTGCTCCAGGCAAATGCACTGAATTTAAACGACTACAAAAATATTGATGAGCCTGTTCCTATTATCGTTACTTTGTTCGAATATTTTGATCAGAATTCCTCTTTAATGCGTGCCTTATTAGGGCTAAAAGGTGATTTATCTTTTCATAATCAGTTTAAAAAAGTATTGTGGAGCAATATATTTGAAAAAGAACTCTCCGTTCATATTAAGAAAGACAATTTATTAGTTCCCAGCGAATACCTGATTGCCTATCTCCTCTCTGCACACCTGGGTGTAGTCCAACACTGGCTGGAAAAGGACTCACGGGAGTCTCCACGGGATATGGCCTTTATTCTTTACCGTTTAAGTTTTCATGGTCCCTTTTATGCGGCCGGTGTAAACACTATGGATCAAAAGAACAAAGAAAACTAATTTATTCAGCGGTTAAAAAACGGGTAATGATAAAGTTTGCCAACTGCTCAAGTTCATCAATTGCAAAACAGGGAACTTCCGCATCTTGACAAGACTCTTCTACCAGAGCTATTACCTCATCTGTTAAGGGCAGTTTACTCGAAGAATAACCTTCCCGGTATACTTGGACTTTAGGCCCCGGGTAATTTTTGAATCCTTCTACCAAAATGATATCTACATCCTGAAAAGTGTTAAGCAGATCATCAAGGTTCGGCTCTGCTTTAACTCTGATATGTCTGGTATATGATTCCTGCCCCACTACCACTACTTGCTGGGCACCTTCCTGGAAAAAATGCCAGGAGTCTTTGCCGGGTACATCTACTTCATAACCCTTGGAAGCATGTTTTACTGTTGCCACCCGATAGCCTTTAGCCGTTAACTGCAGAATCAATCCTCTGGTCACCAGTGTTTTACCGGAATTGGAATACCCTGTAATCATTATGTATGGAATCATTTTTTCTTCCCTCCCTGCCTTTTGGCGTGCATAGCAAAAGCTCTGGTTTCCCGGCATTCCTGCATATTCCCTACTTATTGCGACGCGGGATGGCACCAGGATGCCGCAAGCGTCTTCCTGAATCACGCATACGAGAATTGCGTAAATAGATAAGAAATATAATCAGACTTAAGATAAATCCTACCCGCGCATATAATACCCAGCCATGCACCAGCAAATAAGCCGAAGTAAACAGTACAAAACCCAACAATAATACGATATTTATATTGTTAAGCGCGCGGCGGGTTTGTCGTTCGGCTTCCAGCAAAGGTTTCAAATCAACTTTAACCGATAATCGTCCTTCTTCCATATGACGTAAAACCCTGCTGCTCTGCATGGGCAGTTGAATCAGGCTATTGATATATTCAGTTCCTTCTTCTTTGATCTTATCAAACAATCCTTTTTTACCGCCGATGAATTGTTCTAAGTATGGTTTGATTTCATCTAAAAAGTTAATGGATGGGTATAATCCTACACATAAACCGTACAAAGTGCCCGCTGCCCGGCCCAGAAAAGTATAATTACCGGGAATATGAAAGGGATATTCAAAAAATAAAACTTCCAAATCTGCTAAAATATTCAGCATTTCATTACCCTGGGTTGAGGATAAACCAGAACCGATTACTCCCTCCAGAATAATACCAATCGCCTGGGCTAGTTGTTGTTCCGGGGCATCTTTATGTAAAAAGCCCATTTCTTTCAGCCAATGGACTACCTGAAGATTATCGCGTTTAACCGCTGACACTGCCAATTTGGTTAACTGCTGCTTTAACTCGTCAGTTATTGAGCCAGTCATGCCAAAATCTATCAGGATTATTTTGCCTTCATCAGTAACAAACAGATTTCCCGGGTGGGGATCAGCATGAAAAAACCCGTCGACAAAAATTTGCCGGCAGTAAATTTTCACCAGCAAACGCGCCACCTGCTCACGGTTAATTCCTGCCCGGTCCAGTTCATCATAATTGCTGATTTTGATACCCTGCATATATTCCATAGTCAGGACTCTTTTGGTAGTATAATCCCAATATATTTTCGGTATCAGAACCTGCTCTATATCCTGACTATTGCGGGCTATAATCTCCGCATGCTTTCCTTCCTGCAGGTAATCCAATTCTTCATAAACCGTATCGTGAAATTCCTGATAAATCAGGTTCAAGTCCATGAATTGCCCCCAGTCGGTAAACCTTTGCAGTATTTTTACCACCTGTTTAACCGCACTCAGGTCAATTTTAACCAACCGTTCGATTCCGGGGCGCAATACTTTTACAGCTAAATCTTCTCCACTGCTCAGTTTGGCACGATGAACCTGCCCCAGGGATGCTGCAGCAATTGCTTCAGGGGCAAAACTGGCAAAAATCTCTTCCAGAGGCCGGCCAAATTCAGCGCTGATAGCTTGTCTGATATCTGCAAATGCTACTCCCCTGACTTCATCCTGTAAATTCTCCAATTCATGAATTACCTGAGATGGAAAAACATCCACCCGGGTGCTGAAAAATTGCCCTAACTTTATTAATAAGCCTCCCAGTTCAACGGCAGTTTCCCGGAATAGACGCGCCTGTTCTACCCAAAGCTCCTGACGTCTTTTTTCCTTCCAGCCTTTGGGATGCCATAAACGTTTAAATCTAATTGAATAAAAAGCCCATAATATTCCGGCAAACAGACTTAATACTTTCCAGAACCGTTTCCATCCATTCCAAATATCGCGCATGATTTTTGCTCCTTAACTTTGGGGTTAAATAATAATACCTTTATAGTATTATAATTTAGATTTTTTTTAACACTACTTATCAAGAAATGTAACAGAACCAGCTATATTTGTCCAAAAAATAAACCCCGTAAAAAGTTCAGGGACACACCCCGTGAATGGAGAATGTCCCTAAATATAACGCCGATTGAGCAAGAGTTGTGGATTAGCGCAGCACCCAAGGGCACTACAATGTATCGCTTGGCGATACGATTAAGGAAGTTATTCGCCCTTCATTAACCAGTAAAGATACACTTGATTCAAACCCTCAGAGCGAACAAAAAGGGTGAAGAACAAGGCAATCTGCAAGGACTGCGATTGAGGCGATTAATGAACAGGGACACACCTCCTTAAAGAGGAATGTCCCTGAGTATAACGCCGATTGAGCAGGAGTTGCTGATTAACGCAGCACCCAAGGGCACTACAATGCATCGCTACGCGATACGATTAAGGAAGTTATTCGCACTTCATTAACCAGTAAAGATACACATAATTCAGACCCTCAGAGCGAGCAAAAAAGGCCAAGGGCAAGGCAATCTGGAAGCGGCACGATTGAGGCGTACATGAGGTACTTCGATTGAGTGCCGCTTTCGGATTAACGCGGTCATTGGTTTTTTTTGCCGCTCTGAGTCAGCGAGCCATGAGTACTTTGCTTAAGAAAGCTTTAGTCCTCTCATGCTGCGGGTCTAAAAGAACTGCCTCCGCTTTACCCTGTTCCACAATCAGACCTTCGTCCATGAATATTACCCGATGGGCAACTTCCCTGGCAAAACCAATTTCATGGGTTACTACCAGCATGGTCATCCGTTCCATAGCCAAATCTTTCATAACTTGCAAGACTTCCCCGGTAAACTCGGGATCCAGTGCAGAGGTTGGTTCATCAAAGCACATAATTTCAGGATTCATCGCCAGAGCGCGTGCTATAGCTACCCGTTGCTGCTGTCCGCCGGAAAGTTCAAAAGGGTAATTATTAGCTTTAAAATCAAGTCCGACCTTGGTAAGCAATGCCCGAGCAGTCTTTTCAGCCTCAGCAGTATCCGCATTATTAACCAACATCGGTGCCAGCATCAAATTTTCCAATACTGATTTATGCGGGAAAAGGTTAAAATCCTGGAAGACCATGCCCATTTTGCGCCGCATCAGTGCGATTTCGGCTTCCGGGCTATACACTGCTTTTCCGTCAGAACCGTTTTTCACCATAACATCGCCTTCGATTTCGATTAGACCGCTATCAATAGTTTCTAAGCGGTTTATACAGCGCAAAAAAGTACTCTTACCGGAACCGGATGGCCCAATAATAGCAACTACTTCACCTTTTTGCACCTGCATAGAAATGCCTTTTAGAACTTCCAGGCGTTGAAATTTTTTATAAACATCTATTGCTTGCAGCATATACATAAGCAAATCTCCTAGCGGTAATAATTAAAACGCTGCTCCAGCCATTTAAAAAACTGCTGAACAGTCCCGTTCATGATAAGATAAAAAACCGCAGCTACAATCCAGGGCGTAAAACTGAAATCCCTGACCGCTGAAGTTTTCGTAACCCTTAATAACTCGCTAATACCGATAACATAAACTAAAGCAGTATCCTTAACCAGATTTATCACTTCATTACTTATAGGCGGCAATACTCTTTTAAACATTTGCGGCAGGATTATTTTAGTCATAGTTTGCAAACGAGTCAGGCCTAAAACATCGGCGGCTTCGTACTGACCCTGATCAATTGACTGGATACCGGAGCGGTATATCTCAGCTAAATAAGCCGAATAGTTTAGAACAAAAGCAATAATGGCCGCTGTAAAGCGGTCAAATTTTATCCCCACCTGGGCCAGACCATAATAAATGAAAAATAGCTGCAGCAAAAGCGGTGTACCCCGAAAAACCAAAATATAAAACTGCATGAAAATATTCAGCGGTTTAAATTTGGTTATACGGGCCAGGGCCATTACTACACCTATCGGTAATGACATTGCCAGGGTATAGAAGAAAAGTTTTAAGGTTACGCCGGTTCCTTCCAGCATTGCCGGGAGAAGTGATAAAACATATTCCATATAATTCTCCTGCCAGTTTACATATAAATCACAAGTGACAATTCTCAGAGCCAGCAAAAATGCTCCTACAAAGCGCCACTATGTATCGCACGGCGATACTTTCAAGGTTGCTATTAGCCTTTTTTTGACGATTTGAGGCTAACCGCTGAGCAGTTAGCCTCAAATCAATCTTAGCCTATGCGCTTATTAATTATATACTATTTTACAATATCAGCGCCAAACCATTTTTCAGATATCTTAGTAGATGTACCATCAGCCTTCATTTCTTCTAAAGTTGCCTGCACTTTGTCGCGGAAAGCTACGTCATCTTTTCTGAAACCTACCCCAAATTCTTCAGCTCCAAAATCTTCTTCCAGTACATCATAGACATCAGCTTTTTTGGCGATGTAGTATCTGCCCACAATCTGGTCAACTACTACCGCGTCAAGTCTGCCGGCTGCCAGGTCTAATAATGCTTCATCATTACTGGCAAATTCAATTAATTCGCCAAAAGAATCGAAAGTAGCAGGGTCCGCCTTAACTGCGTCCATAGCACTGCTGCCGCCCTGCAAACCAATAGTTTTATCAGCCAGGTCAGCTTTAGTCTTTACGGCAGAACCTTTCTGCACAACGATGATCTGGGCATTATCCAGATAAGGTTCGCTGAATATGATTTTTTTCTGTCTTTCCGGGGTAATGGACATGCCGTTCCAAATCAAATCAATATTGCCGCCATTTAATTCTTCAATAATGGTGTCCCAAATAACCGGCTGAAATTCTACTTCAATTCCCATGTGGCTGGCAACTTCTTTAGCCATATCAATATCAAAACCTATAATTTCATTGGTTCCTTCTTCCCGGTATCCCATCGGCGGGAAAGCATCATCAAGACCTACAATAAACTTACCCTTATCCTCAATTTTAGTGAGGGACTCATCTGCTGCGACATCTTTATCCGGAGCAGGTTCCTTGTCTGCAGCGCCGCCGCAGCCAAACATCAAACTAAGTGACAAACATAAAATCAATACCAGTGCCAATTTTTTCTTCATGAATCCTCGACCCCCTAATCTTCAATGAATTTATTTTACTTTAGTTCGTTAAATAAGTAAACAACTAAATTTAAATATAACTGGGCAATTTTTTATTCTGCCTTTGGGAGCAGGCTTGCTGTGCTTAATTGTGTTGCTGTAAATGTCTTGCAGTTTTCCTCCGGCAATATTTTTTTGAATATTTCTGCGAAGGATATTCTGCATAATAGGCGAATTTTTTATTTAGATTTATAAAAATACAAAGGGGGATAGTGCAATTAGAAATTATATTTCGCCTCTGCTAACTGAACTCTGTTAGCGGTGGCAAATTATGAAAGGAGAATTTTAGATGGATAGAGTATGGTATAAGTTTTATGATAAGGGAGTCCCGCCTTCCATTGATTATCCTGGTAAGCCCATGAAAGATTATTTCAATGATTGGGCAGACAAAAATCCGGATAAAATTTATCTTATCTGGGGCGATCAACAGCTGACCTATGCTGAAGCCAATGCGATGGCTCGTAAGACAGCAAATGCTATTCTAAAGCTGGGATATCAGAAAGGTGATCGAATTGCCTTAATGAGCACCAACCTCTATGAATATGTAATACTCTTACAGGCCTGTTATAAGATTGGCGCAGCAATTGTCCCCACTAATCCGATGTATACAGTGCCGGAATTAACCCATCAATTCGTCGACAGTGAGACTACTATTATCTTTGCCGAGGACCGTTTTGCCAGCAAAGTCATAGAAATTATGAAATCAGGTAAATCCATAATTAGAACCTTGGTGGTATTGGATTCTCATACTAATAATCCAGTAGAACCTGGCGCTGACATTGTTCTTTTTGCTGACCTGTTGGCCAGCGGTGAAGCAGTTGAGCCAGATATTAAGGTTAGTTCTCAGGATCTTGCCATGTTGCAGTATACCGGTGGAACTACCGGTTTGTCAAAAGGGTGTATGCTCAGTAATGCCAATTTGGAAGCTATAGCCTGGCAGGATACGGTTTGGTTTTCTCCTCCCTTTGAAAAGCCAGAAGATCTAAGGATTATGGCGGCTATGCCGCTTTACCATATTTATGGTTTCAACACCAGTGTCAATGTTAATATGGTGGCCGGAGGAAATATTATTATAGTAAATGGACCGACACCTGATAATCTCCTGCATAATATCAACAAACATGAACCCAACTTCTTTGCCGCAGTACCGGCCATGATTTACGGCCTTAACAATCATCCCGATATCGGCAGCTCCAAGGTTAGAGAAATAAAAGCCATGATATGCGGTTCCTCGCCGCTGGCAGTGGAAGGATTAAACCAGTTTGAAAAACTATCTGGAGCAGTTATTACCGAAGGTTATGGCATGTCAGAGACCTCCAATGTATTGACCTGTACCCCCATGTACACCAAGCGGATAATTGGCAGCGTGGGAATACCTTGGCCGGATGTGGATATCCGCATCGTTGACCTGGAAAATGGCAGCGAAGACATGCCCACCGGTGAAGCGGGAGAATTGATTGCCAAAGGGCCCCAGAATATGAGTGCTTACTGGAAAAACCCTGAAGAAACAGCCAATGTTTTGCGTGACGGCTGGCTCTATACCGGAGATATTGCCACTATGGATGAAGACGGTTACATTACTATCGTAGATCGTAAAAAGGACATGATTCTTTGCAGCGGTTTTAATGTATTCTGCCGTGAAATTGATGAAGTGCTTTATGCACACCCCAAAGTGCTGGATGCTTGTGCAATTGGGGTTCCAGATGCTAAACGCGGCGAAACTCCCAAGGTGTTTGTTATACTAAAAGCGGGAGAAACTATGACTGAAGATGAAGTAAAAGAGCACTGCCGCAAGAGCCTTGCTCCATACAAAGTCCCTACTCATGTTGCCTTTATTGATGAACTACCGCGGACCAGCGTAGGAAAACCGATGCGCAATGCTCTGCGTCAGCAAGAAATGGCCCAAAGAGGTCAATAGCTTTTAGTTAATACAGGTCAGAGACTGGATAATTCAAAGCAAAAGGGGAAGCACCCTGCAGGTCTTCCCCTTTTTCCGCATTATTAAAATAATGATGGTTGCTCGGGGGTTTCAATTGTCTCAATTAACTGGGGGCTAAACTCTTGCGTCTTTATGCCGCTCTTCTCCAGAAACTCAGCAACTAAGCGGCGGTGACAATATTTATCATCAGCACAAAAGCATATTAGAGCAATAACCTTTCCATCATTGATTAGGTTCCACAGCTCTCGCAGCTGATTTGTTTTTGTGCGCGATGTCATTTCTTCTTTAAAAGCCTCTTCGTATTGAGGCCACCATTCTTCTTCCGGGCGGCCTTTCCACAGCAGTCGGTATTTATTAAAAAGCAAAAAACTGGGTGCTAAATTGGGCACCCAGCGGGCACCTTTTATCACCTGGTCAGAGATAGTAATCTGCCAGATTTCATCACAGGCAAACTTACCCGCCATTGCCAGCGAAGAAGTGATTATAATGCCTTTTCCGCTATCCTTCATGATACGCTCCCCTTAAAAGGCTACCAGCTTATATATTTACTATTCCGCAACTATAAAAATATCCCTGCATAAATGCTGTGTAAATATTATTTAACTAACATGATAAAAAAAGTTGTCATGCGAAACCATTTAATCAGGTCTTAAACTCCTTTTTACTGCCTTTACATACAATATACATTTTGTTAATATCTACTCAAAGAACGCCCCTTGAGATGAGGTTTAATATGCGCCAGAATGAAAATGCGGAATTGCTGGTTTACTGCACGAAATGCGGACTCTGGGCTAACGAATATAACTGGACTCTGGAGACTGCTGCTAAATATTCGGTGAATGGTAAAGAAACCCCTACCTTAATCTACATTTTGCTGGAAGTGGCAGCGGGTAATTTAAAAGAATGGGAAAAATTCAAGGTGCTTTGTCCACGCTGCCATGAATCGATGCAGGTGAGAAAATTGCTACCGCTTCCAGACCTGGACCTGATACAGCAATATGTAGAGGCAGTTGGCCAGGGTTATGTTGACAGTTTATATTAGTAAACTAAGAGGCAGGTCTTTTTAATATGCCCGGTGTAACCGCTTAAGACCCGTTCTCTCAGATTATTTAATAAATTGTCCTTGGATGTCTCCCTCTCGTTCATAGGCAATCTCCCTGAAATTTTATTTTTATTACTATACCCAACCCCGCATTTTAACAGCCTGAGCTACGCGGTTAATGGCTATGAAATAGGCAGAATCACGCATATATAATTGGTTGCGCTCTGAGAGATCCCTTACCGCTTTGAATGCTGAAGTCATTTTTGTATCCAGCTTCTGCAGTACTTCATCTTTTTCCCAGAAGTAATTCATGTTTGATTGTACCTGCTCAAAATAACTGCAAGTTACTCCACCGGCATTACACAGGAAATCAGGGACAACAAAAATACCGCTATTTCTGATAATTTCGTCAGCATCGGTATTAATGGGGCCATTAGCACCTTCGGCAATTATTTTGACCTGTTTGCTGATTTTGCCCACATTAGCCATAGTAATTTGATTTTCCATGGCAGCAGGAATCAGAATATCTACATCCTGCTCCAGCCATGCATCCTGAGGTGTAATGGTACAGCCGATGTCACAAGCTTTGTCTTTATCAATACTGCCGTAAGAATCAGTTATTTCACCCAGCATTTCTGCATCCAATCCATCATTTTTACAGTATGAGTAAGCTTTCTGGTCAGCAGCGTCCCAACATGAAACCGCCACCACATGACCACCCAGTTCCTGATACAAGCGGGCAGCATATTGAGCCACATTACCACTGCCCTGAATACTGGCGGTAGTTCCTTTAATATTGAGTCCCATTCCTGCCAGTGCCTCACGCACAGTATATATTACTCCGTAGCCGGTAGCTTCTGTTCTTCCCAAGGAGCCACCCATTCCTACAGGTTTACCGGTAATAAAGCCCGGGTATCTTCCGCCGTGAATTAGTTCAAACTCATCCAGCATCCAAAGCATATGCTTGCCATTAGTCATTACATCCGGTGCCGGTACATCAATAAAGGGGCCTACGTCCTTAGCTATTTGTCTAATCCAACCCCGACAAAGTCTTTCTTGTTCACCCTCGGTCAGATTGCGGGGATTACATATTATTCCACCTTTTCCTCCGCCCAGAGGGATATCAACTGCGGCACATTTCCAGGTCATCCACATGGACAAGGCTCGAATGGTATCGATTGTTTCCTGGGGATGAAAGCGTATGCCACCTTTAGCAGGACCTCTGGCATCATTATGCTGGATGCGATAGCCGTTAAATATTTTGGTACTTCCATCATCCATATGTACCGGAATAGTGAAATGGTATTCTTTCATAGGTTGACGTAGAAACTGTCTGGTTGCGCTATCGAGGCCAATCATTTCCGCTACTCGATCAAATTGGGCCTGAGCATTTTGATAGGGATTATAAGAACTGTCTGTCACTTTTGGCGCCTCCTTATTTTTATGGGTTAATAAATATTTAGATAAAGTATAACGCAGCACCTGTAAATATTATATGTTTTTTATTGTATACAATAGTCTGCCTCAGCTAGTAAAGCGCCATGCTTGGTTTAGAGAATAATGCAGCCGTGGCAAACTGCCTGCTGTTTTATGCCATCTTTCACATAATTGCGATTAGCCATAAGCTCCCGTGTAACATTGCTTCTTAATTACTATATAGCGATTTTTATATTTGCATGAATCCTTGCCTTGCTTCTACTTAATCCAGATTTTTTTGAACAATTGACTTCCCAGGCCAAAAATATTGGTTGGATTTCGTAATATTTAAAGTTAGAATAATAGTAAACATTAAGGAGGGATTTAATGGCTATAGTAGAATGGAAAAAAGACGGTACTGTTGCTATCATGACCATGAATAACGGTGAGAACAGGCACAACCCTGAATGGGCTGAAGCCATGCTCTCTACATATGATGAAATTCTGGCCGACAGTGAAATTAAAGCCATAGTACTTACTTCCAGCGATCCGAAAAATTTTTGCCTGGGAGTTGACACCGATTGGATGTTAAAAGTTATGGGCGAAAATGATTACCCCATTGTGAGCAAATGGCTGCACAGAAACGGTGAGGTTTTTGCTGCAATGCTTATGGCTCCGGTTCCTACCATAGCAGCAATTACCGGACATGCTTTTGGCAATGGTGCCATGCTGGCCGGAGCCTGTGACTTCAGATTCATGAGAGCGGACAGAGGTTATTTATGTCTGCCGGAAATCGATATCGGTATTCAATTAGCCCCATCAATGCTGGAATGGATGAAACGCATCATGCCCTACCATTTCTACACTAGAATGTTATTAACCGGAGATAAAGTTGGAGCAACTGAGCTTGCGCAGCATAATGTAATTATGAAAGCGTGTGAAAATGCTGAAAAAACTGTTGAAGAAGCAGTAGCTTTCGCCAGAACATTTAATAAATCCAGAACCACAATGGCCGAGATGAAAAAAAGAACCTACAAGCATGTTATGGACAAAATGGTCAATGAAGACCCTGACTATTTTGCCTATAAGCCTGAAGTGGCCAAAGCAGGCGGAGCGCCTATTTTCATGTTTACGCCACTAACATAATCTTAAATTATCGAGGGGGATTGCTATTAGCTATCCCCCTTTTTTTACGCCGGATACAAAAACCTTTACCATATGCCAAACACGAAAAAGCTCCCCTTCACCCCAGGCTTCGTCAAAAAAAATCATTCCAGCTGTTAATAGCCGGAATGATTTTTATTTCTTTATGATTATTTAATCAGTATACATTGCATCGATTAAATCCTTGTATTTTTCCTGTACGACTTTCCTTTTAACCTTCATAGTAGGTGTAATTTCACCTGTTTCCTGTGAAAATTCTTTTTCAAGTAGAGTAAATTTCTTAATGTGTTCAACTTGCCCGAGGCTCTGTTGGCGATTATTTATGATTTTTTCATAGAATGCAATTACTTTAGGATGTTTGATCAGTTCAGACCGGTCATCAAAGGTAATACCTTCCTTAGCTGCCCAAGCCTCAAGGTTTACAAAGGTCGGGACAATCAGCGCCGAAATATATTTCTTGCCATCACCTACTACTGCTATATATTCGATGAAATGATCCTCGGCCATGATGAGTTCGATCATCTGCGGAGCAATATTCTTGCCCCCCGAAGTAATGATAAGGTCTTTTAGACGGTCAGTGATCCAAACATATCCGTCCTCGTCAATCTTTCCAATGTCGCCGCTTTTAAACCATCCGTCTTCAGTGAATGCTTCTTTGGTCTGCTCAGGTTTTTTATAATATTCTTTGATTACATTAGGGCCTTTGGCTTGAATTTCACCGTTATCAGGATCGATTCTGATATCCACCAGAGGCGCGGCAGGTCCAACTGAACCGAATTTGAAACAATGGGTGCCGTTCATGGCCAAAACCGGCGATGTTTCAGTAAGTCCGTAACCTGAAGTGATCAGTACACCGCAATAGAAGAAAAACTTCTCGATTTCCGGGTTGAGGGCCGCACCTCCATAGTTTAAATGATGCAAATTAGTGCCAAATAATGCCCGAACTTTATGAAGCACCAGTTTATCAGCGATTTTCCGTTTAAGTGTGAGACCAGCTCCCGGTTGGATCCCTGCTAAGACCAGATCCCCATGTTGCTTTCCTACTGATACCGACCAATTGAAGATCTTTTGTTTCATCGGGGATGCATCTCTGATTCCAGTGTAGAGTGTCGAGTAAATCTTTTCAAATAGGCGGGGAGCACTGTTCATAACCGTCACATTGGTTTCGGCCAGGTATTGCAGGATCTCATTGTGGTCCTCGCAATAATACAGCTGCATGCCCATAGATAAAATCCCTAATGACCAGGAGCTTTCCAGCACATGGGTCAACGGCAGCATGCACATCGAAGAATCGCCCTCCACAAAGCAGCCCAGCTCGGTGTAGCGCCCTACACCCCAGGCATTATGCATCATGGTCTTATGAGTATGCACTGCGCCTTTTGGTTCGCCGGTGGTTCCGGAAGTATATATGATCATGGACATATCATCATAACCGGCTCTTTTCATAATTTCTTCGATATCGCTTTTACGGGAAGCTTTTCTGCCCGCTTCCAGGAAGTCATCCCACATGATAACCCGTTTGTCATCATGAATTTTAGTGCCGCGATGGAATACCACGATCTTTTCCAGCGACGGGCATTTGTCTAAGAGGGGATATGATTTGTCGTAATGAACCTGCCGGCCTACAAAAAGCACCTTGATCTCAGCATCATTGATTATATAGGCGGTTTCTTCTTCGGTATTGGTGGCGTAGATTGGGACACTAACACATCTCATCAGCATTGCACCTAAATCAGATTGGTGCCATTCCGCGCGGTTAGCTGAGAAAATTCCGACTTTTTCTTCTTCTTTGATACCAGCATTGAGAAGTGCCGAAGCGACCGCAAACAATATTTCGCTCACTTGGTTCCAGGAAAATGTTTCCCACTCACCGTACGGTTTGTGGTGCATCACCGGCAAATCGCCATATTTTTTGGCATAATTAACAACCATTATCGAACTGGTCTGCCATTCATCCAGATATTGCTGGAATTCCTTTTCTAGTGACGCCTTTTCTTTCTGATATTTTTCGGTGTAATTAATCCGTGGTGCAAGAGCCTTTAAAGTATCGTATGCCATCAAATTCCCCCTTAATATTACGTAATACAACATCACTAATTTCTTAATTTATATTATAACATTATATATTTGAGGTTCGTAATAAATTTCATTAATTCATCGCGGGTCTAAAACCAACTGGTGATACATGGCAGATATCCTGCGAGCATACCCCAAACAGCCTGTGATTAATACTTGCGTTGGGATAATAATTATAGCCAGGTCTCACAATATTCTTCCCCGACTTCCTGCACATATTGTTTAACTTCTTCAAAATCCGGAATTTCTACTTCTTCAATGTCAACACCGTAGTTACACAGAGGGCAAAACATACGAAATCCATAAAACATTTCACCTTCCCCATTGTGGATAGCTTGTATAACACTGATTACGGTGGGGCAGGTTTCTTCCTTTTGTGAATAATGTGCAGCCGTTTTTAAGGTCCAGTTGTATTCATTGGAAGATCTCTTACAGGTTGGACATTTGATTCTTAATTCAGCCAAATTATTATTTCTCATTTTATTCGCCCCTGAATAGAGTTATTTATCATATCGTTACATAAAATTAACCTTTTGTTAATCCTGCTCAAGAATAAAAGCAACATTGAGGCCTGACCCCTTTGGAAACATCTAAAAACCGGGGATGGGCATCTGAACGCCTAAGAGACAGTCACGGGCAGTCATGACCAGCAGTTTGCCGTCTGCTCCGGCAAAGGCGCAGTTAGCGGGGGGCCTGTCAGTAGATATGGTGCCTAGAAGATTACCTTCCGGAGTTAAAACTGCTATACCTTTCCAACCCGCCACATAAATGTTACCGGCTATGTCAACTGCTATTCCGTCAGGATAAGTAACTTCGGCAAACTGGCGGGGATTGCTGGTTGCACCATCATCTCCAACATTAAGTACCAGAAGCAGGTCGGCTTCAGTTAAGGCCAGATACATAGTCTTTTCATCAGGAGAAAAAGCTAACCCATTTAGATACTGATTATATTTGCCTTCCAGAATCTGTCTCCCATCAGGGGTAATTCTGTACAATCCCATAAAATCCAGTTCAGGTGTACGGCCATTCAAGCCATAAGGCGGATCGGTAAAGTAAATCATACCATCGGAACGAACTGCAATATCATTGGGAGAGTGCAGTTTTTTATCCATATAGTGACTGGCAACTGTTTGAACAGTACCGTTTTTTAGCAGCCGGGTTAAGGTCCGCGAGCCATGCTCTGCTGCCAGCAGTTCCCCATTCAAATCATATGCCAAACCATTAGCGTTGCCGCTGGGCCTGCGCATTACATCTATTTTATTGGGCGGTGTCCAGCGGTATATAGTATTACCGGCAATATCACTAAACAGTAAGAACTCTTGCTGCCGATTCCATACAGGTCCTTCCGTAAACATAAACCCATCAGCTATAAGAAAAGATTTGCCGATATTGCTAAAATCGAGTGGGGAGAAATGCGGGGAATTATTCATTATTAACCATTCCTTATCATATTTTTACTATTAGACAATTTTAACCTTAAGTGTTCTAAAAGATAAAGGCCTAAATGAATTTATGCGGCAGAAGCAACGTTTCGGCAACATTGGTGCCTGACCCCAAAAGCAACAATAAGTTTTTTCATATGTTTATCATCAGAACTTACTATTATTCAGGCTTAACGCATTGTGCTA
Source organism: uncultured Syntrophomonas sp. (assembly GCA_964563125.1). Taxonomy (GTDB): domain Bacteria; phylum Bacillota; class Syntrophomonadia; order Syntrophomonadales; family Syntrophomonadaceae; genus UBA1368. Next base: position 55,674 of record CAZLVY010000006.1, read on the forward strand.
GCATAAAAATAAATGATGGGAGATGCGCGAATGAAAGCTTTGATGAAAATTGCCAGAGGAATTGGGCAGATAGAATTACGTGATATTCCCAAACCTCAATGTCAGGATGATCAGGTGCTGATTCAGATAAAGGCAGTTGGTTTATGTGGATCTGATGTGCATATCGAACAAGACGATATCCCTTATGAGGCGCCTGTAGTTTTAGGACATGAGTTCTGTGGTATTATCGTCGAAAAAGGCAGGAACGTTGAAAGTTTAGAAATCGGTGACCGGGTAGTGGTGGAGAATGTTGACAGCGGCTGCGGAAAATGCTCTATGTGTTTAACCGGACATCACCATATTTGTGCAACCAGAAAAGTTCAGGGTATTAGTATAAATGGCGGTTTTACGGATTATGTTGCCTGCAGGGAAAGAAATGTTTATAAAATTCCTGATAACATATCTTTTGAGGAAGCTGCTTTGATGGAACCGGTTACGGTTTGTGCCCACGCCATATTAGAACAGACTCCTGTAAAACCAGGTGATGTAGTTTTGATAACAGGTCCGGGCAGTATAGGAATCATTGCTGCTATGATTGCAAAAGCATCAGGAGCACAGGTTATTTTAGCCGGTACCAGCAGTGATGCTAATCGTTTGGAAATCGCCAAATCATTAGGGATAGATAAAGTTGTAAATATTGAAGCCGAGGACTTGTTTAGTATTGTTTTCGATGCAACTGACAATGCCGGTGCAGATGTGGTTCTGGAATGCTCCGGTGCAGCTGCGACAGTATTTTCAAATTTATGCATGTTAAAAACGCGGGGAGTTTATAATCAGATAGGAGTATTAGGTGCCGATGTTAATTTTAATTTCAACATAGCCCTTATAAAAGAAGCCACTATAAAAGGTTCTTTATCCCATTCCGACTATGCCTGGAAAAAAGCCATCAAGATGGTAGCGTCGCAGCAAATTTCATTAAAGCCCTTGATTACGCACAGATTCAAGTTGGATGAATGGGAAAAAGCTTTCCAGGCCTTTAAAGACAAAGAGGGAGTAAAAATAATTTTTACCATGGAATAAAAAACAAATCCCTGTAGGATGCAGGGATACATATGAAGCTTAGTAGTATTTATAAGGGTCAGGCACCATCTCGGCAACATGAAGCCTGACCCCCTTGGCAACATTAGGCGAGTTTCATGGTTAATTCGATGAAGGAATTTAAGAGTGGGGTATGAAACTTATCCTTATGCCATATTAATCGAAATTCGCGGGAAATCGGTATATCTTTTATTGCGACTTTGGCGAGACGGCCGCTATCTATTTCATCTTTTACTGCCAGTTGGGATACGAAGGCAATACCGATATCCTCCATGACTGCTCTTTTGATAGCTTCGGTATTATTGAGCACATGCCAGGTTTTATAATTGACTTTGTTTTTTTGCAATACTTTTTCTACCACTTCCCGGGTCCCGCTGCCCTGTTCACGCAGAATCAGAGGTTGCCCGGCAATTTCTTCCGGTGCAATGATAGTTTTGCCTTGCTTTATCCATTCGTGCCGGGGAGAACAGATTAGCCACAGTTCATCATCTTTAACCTTTTGCACTACTATCTCGGGTGAATGGACCAAACCCTCCACAAATCCCATATCCAGACGATTTTCCAGCAGCATTTCTTCCACAACACTGGTATTGTCAATAACAAAAGTGCTCTGAATGTCATGGTATTGCTGTTTGAACTGCCCAACCAGCATTGGCAGCAGATAAATCCCGATAGTGGTACTGGCTCCCAGGCGCAAGCGTCCAATTCTGTTATTAGTTATTTCCAGCATATGCGATTCGGCTTCCTCAACCAGGGACAGAATTTTTTTACTGTATTTATAGAGCACTTCCCCGGCAAAAGTCAGATGCATTTTGCGGTTTATCCGGTCAAAAAGTTTGAGCCCCAGATTTTCCTCCAAATCAGCAATGGTCTGACTAACCGCTGGCTGAGTCATATAAAGCTGGCGGGCCGCTTCGGTTACATTGCTAAGTTCAGCTACTAAACTAAATAATTCCAGTTGTCTTAGATTCACAAGCCCTGGCCTCCTTACCAGCTTTATAGCAATCGTTTGCTTATACAGTCTAATTTTCCTCTTTTTCTTCCCCTGGTTGTTTCATTAATTCGATCATATCTAACAGCAGTTGTCTTTCCTCATTAGTTGACTTCTCGAGGAATACTTTTACTTCATGGTACTGGACATCCATAGGACTGCGATAGGTATTAAGTCTTTCAATGATCCCTACCAGCCCTTCCAGCTCTTTATCGGTCCAGGCTGCAATCAGATCGATCACCTGCCTGATTTCAGGTCGCTTGAGAGCAGTTTTTAAAGCATTGGAATTAGTTTGATCACGATAATATTCATCTTCAATATCCATTACAAAGTAGACGCTGCTTATACCGAATATATCAGCCAGATTATTAAGAATTTTTAATGATGGCTGAGTACGGTCAGTTTCTAATTGGGTAATCATGCTATAGGAAACTCCCAGCATTTCCCCCAGTTCTTTCTGCGTTATACCCATTGCTTCACGCAGACGGCGAACTTTCTGGCCTAGAGTTTCTTCCATATCAGTTGGCAAGAGGCTGCCGGTAGGAACATCCAAAACCTGGCTGATTTTCTCCAGCGTTTTTAGGGATGGTGTAGCTAAAGACCTTTCAATCTCACTGAGATGGGCCGCCGACAGTCCGGCCTGACGACCCAGCTCATTTAAGCTCAGGCCTCTTTCTTCACGATAAAATCTAAGGCGCGAACCTACCGACTGGTTCCCCGTCTCTCCATTACGCCGGTAGTATTTTCTGGTATTGTTTTCCGGCTCATTGTCCAGAACTCTTGCCATCTGCAATAATTTATCAGCAGATATCTCTTTTCCCTCTTCTATATCAATAACCGACGAAAGAGCAGTGTTCAGCTGCCGGGCTAATTCTTCCAATGAAATTCCTTGTTCCTGCCGCCATTTCTGCAGCTGCTTTCCCAGTAACATATTTTACCCTCCTGATAAATATACAATTGAATATTTTATCAAATTAATTAGTAGTCTCTATAAATTCTATGAGCTGAATCGCATTACCTTCCGGATCTTCTATAAAAGCAATTTTTCGGGTCGGAATAAATTGTGAAGGTTCCATTATAAAGGTAACCGCATGCTCTTTAAGCTTCCTGCAGTATTCTTCCAGGTTATCTACACATAAAGCCAGATGCCCAAATCCATGGTCACATTTTTGCCGCTCTTCATCATAAGCAGGTTCGATCTCCAGCATCATGTTTTCATCACCTACAAAATAAAATGGCTGCCCGGCAAGGATTACTGTTTCAATCAGCTTAAATCCCAGAACCCTAGTATAAAAATCCATCGCCTTCCCAACATCTCGCACCCGTACGCCAAAATGATGAATTCGCATCATTAGCCCCCTATTCAAACGCTTTTTTAGTTAGTCTGAAGCATTCCTCTGTTACCTGCAGAGTTTTATTTATGTCTTCAACTGTATGGGCACCGGATAGGAACCAGTTATGGTGCGGATGTAAAAATATACCTCTTTTAGCGGCTTCACCGCAGAAGAAACGATTAACGGAAAAATCATTATCCCCTTCAAAACGCATGAAAGGTATGGCCGGAGGTCCGGTATAGATTATTTTAAGCCCTGCTGCTGCAGCCTGCTCCACAATCCCCTGTTTTAATTTTGTCCCCATTTCTTTTACATAATCTACGATTCCGTCCCGCACAATAACTTTCATAGTAGTAATGGCTGCTGCCATCGGTACTCCACTGAAATAGTGAGTACCAGTAAAGAATGCTCCCTCAGCAGCACCTTTATAAAGGGCTTTACCGGTCATGGCAGAAATAGGATAACCATTAGCCATGGCTTTACCGAAGCAGACCAGATCTGGATCTGCTCCAAAATAGCAATGGGAGCCATTTTCATGTAAACGGAACCCACAGCGGATATCGTCAATCATCATCAACATTCCTTCCCGGTCGCACATTTCACGCAGTTCCTTATAAAAACCGGGCACAGGCATCTGCTGATCGGCTAATGCCGGATGATGGTGAGGAGTTAGCATAATGCCGGCAATTTGTCCACTGTTATCAGCTATTATTTTCTTTAATTGTTCCATATCATTATAGTTAAAATAAAGTATATGGGCTTGATATTCGGGGGGAATGCCGAAGTTTGAATGAGTACACCAGTAGTGGGAACCATGATAAGCACCTTCGGCCAGAATAATTTTGTTTTTGCCGGTATATGCGCGGGCAATAGTAGTTGCATAGGTGGTCACATCAGAACCGTTTTTGGCAAATACCACCCAATCCTGTCCATGTATTTGCTCAACCATAGCTTCGGCAAGCTCATTCCAGCGACTACCGGGCAGGGTAAAACAGTCACCATTTTTCATTTGCTCTATAGCTGCTGCGTCCACTTCTTCATTACACAAACCTATTATATTGGTTCCGAAAGAGCACATGTAATCAATATATTCATTGCCGTCCACATCCCATATATGACTTCCTTTACCCCGGTTTGCTTTAGCATACAATAAGAATTCTATTAAAATTCTGCTTGATTTGTATGCTGGCTTTCACGCTCTTAGTATCTATGTGAAAATACTAACACCGATTTTTTCATAAGTATAATTGCTTGATTTTATATTCATCATTAGCAATTGGTTATGCGAAAAAGTTTCGGCAACATTGAAGCCTGACCCCGATGGCAACAAAAGGGGCTTGAAATTAGTGAGGGTAAAGAAGTAGGATAGTAAGTGACGGAATTTTTGGGGGGAGGAGAATATAAAGTGAAAATTGGTATAGATATTGATAATACCATATCCTATACAACTGAAATGATAATGCATTATGCCCGCATCTTTGGCCAGGAAAGAGGCTTGAATATAGTTCCGGATCCCAGCTATTATTATCTGGAGGATGCCCTGGGATGGGATAAAGAAACCGCGGAAATTTTTCTGGATCAAAATCTGCACAGTATTTATAACGATATTCAGCCCAAAGAAAAAGCTGCCGAAGTTATCCGGGAACTAAAAAAAGACCATGAGCTGATTCTGATTACTTCCCGCAACCGCAGATTTCATAATGTGGAGCAGGTAACAGCTGATTGGCTGCATAGAAACGGCATAGTCTATGATAAGTTAATCCTAAACGCTACTGAGAATATGCACTTTTTCAGCAAACTCAAGGTATGCATGGATAACAGTGTAGATGTGATGATAGAAGACCATCATGAATTGATACAGGAAATATGCCCGGTGCTGCCGGTATTAGTTTTTGACTACCCTTATAACAGTCATCTGACCAATGACAATATAATCAGGGTCAAAAACTGGGGGGAAATTAAGACCTGGATCGATGATTTTGCCAGGCAGCGTGCCTAATAGAAATATTAAATGGACAGTACCTTTGCCGGCACTGTCCATTCTTAATTTAATGGTGATTCCACTGCGAAAATCCCAATTTTGATATCTGTAGAGGAGACTTAAGTCTCCGGTCAGCCAGATGATAGCGGTATTGAGGGAGACTGAAGTCTCCCCTACGGTTTATAATCTATAAATAATACTTTTCACAGTGGAATCAATGGTAGTTTAATTCATCAATTGCCATTAAGCTCCAATAGCAATTTTCTGAAAACTTGTGCCTCTGCTTCGCTAAAATTATGCAAAACACTTTTATTTGCATCTAATATAGCCTGACTGACTGGTGACTTTAATTCCTCCCCTGCGGGGGTGAGCATTACACTTAAGGCTCTCCGATCAGAAGCATCGGGAAGTCGCTTAATCAAACCCTTCTGCTCCATTCGGTCCAGCAAGCCTGTAATTGTAGAACTGTCTAAATACATCCGTTCCGCAAGCTGTTTCACAGTCAGTCCATTTTCATCCCAGAGACACTTCAACACACCATATTGCCCGGGGGTCACGCCAAATGGAGCTAACCTGGCTTTGAAAAACTGATGGACTATATTTTGCGCCCGTGTAAGCGTAAAATTTACGCACTGTTCTAATTCCATAATACTTCTCTCCTATTATCGCAACAAATTGCTGGCAATGTTCATTCTCTGAGCTTCAGAAGTGCCTTCGTAAATCTCAGTTATTTTAGCATCCCGCAATAGCCTTTCTACTTTCTGGCCTTTGCAGTAGCCATAACCGCCAAAGATCTGCACAGCTTTGGAAGCATGTTTAAAGCACATCTCCGAACAAAATAATTTAGCCATAGATGCCGCTTTGCCAAAGGACTGTCCCTGATCCTTCAGATAGGCAGCATAATAATACATAAACCTTCCCGCATTGATATCGGTTTCCATATCAGCCAGCATCCATTGAATAGCCTGGTTTTTAGAAATCGGCTTGCCAAATTGTATTCTCTCTTTGGAATATGCTAGCGATTCATCCAAAGCGGCCTGGGCAATTCCTACCGCCTGAGCAGCAATTCCTATGCGACCATGATCCAGGCAGGACATGGCAATTTTCAAGCCATCGCCCAGATTGCCAATCAAATTCTCTTTGGGTATCCGGCAATCATGAAAAAATACTGCCGAAGTCTGCGAAGCACGAATCCCCATTTTCATGATATGTTCGCCGATGGATAAGCCCGGTGCTCCCTTCTCTACGATAAAGGCACTCAAACCTTTTCTCTTGTCCTCCGGGTCTGTCCAGGCAAAAGTGACAAAAGTATCGGCAACCGGTCCATTGGAGGTAAAGGTTTTGGAACCGTTTAATACATATTCCTCCCCTTTAAGTACGGCCCGGGTAGTTGCAGAACCTACATCAGTTCCGGCCCCGGGTTCGGTCAGGGCAAAAGCTCCTATATGCTCACCTTTGGCCATAGGGGTAAGGTATTTTTTCTTTTGTCCTTCATTGCCAAAAAGGGCTATAGGTCCGCAGGCTAATCCGGTATGTACCGACATGGTAAAACCGGTAGCAGCACAGGAACGGGAAAGTTCTTCAACAGCTATTGCATAAGTTAAGTAGTCGACCCCGGATCCGCCGAATTCTTCCGGGAAAGGCATACCTATATAACCTTTCTCGCCCAGCAGTTTTATGACCTCTTCCGGATAACGACCGCTTTCATCTATCTCCACTGCGATAGGATCAACATACCTTTTAGCAAATTCTCTCATATTAGCCTTAATCAGTTTTTGTTCATCGCTGAGCTTAAAATCCATATTTTACACTCCTTCGGCAGCCTGCCGGATGCTTAAATTTCTTCATTAAGCCAGGCAAGCTTTTTTATAATTTTAAGTTCATAAATTTACATTGTCAACAACTAATTTGCATGCCATCTAAATAACGATTGTGTTTTCCCCACCTAATATTGGTGATAAGATTACTGATCCTGATTAAATTCAGAGAGGAAATCCTGCAAAGTTTTTTGAGGTATATATTTAGTTATTCTCTCTCCACTTCTGCCAGAGCGATATCCTGATAGGCATGATAAAGTTCATGACAAAACTTATCCCATCTTAAACTTATCTTGACAGTCTCATCATCTGCTTGTAATAGATTAGGCCAGGCAACCAGT
>CAZLVY010000007.1:0-43870 GCA_964563125.1 uncultured Syntrophomonas sp.
AGCATACGGTTCATACCCGTAGTGTCAGGGGTTCAAATCCCTTCGCCGCTACCATCTGCACAAAATAAGGAGTGGGATTATTCCTACTCCTTTTAATTTATATATGTTTTGGTTAAAATATAAGATAATGTAAGTAAACAAAAAATATTAATGTGAAAGGTGAGAAGGAAAATGGCAAAGGTTAAATATGAGAGGACAAAACCTCATCTTAACGTTGGGACAATAGGACACGTAGACCATGGCAAGACAACCTTAACAGCAGCAATAACCTTGGTACTATCAAAAGTAGGCGGTGCAGTAGCGGCCTCATATGACTCAATAGACAAAGCCCCTGAAGAAAGGGAAAGAGGAATAACTATCAACACCTCACACGTAGAATATCAGACTGAGACCAGACATTACGCTCATGTAGATTGCCCGGGACATGCCGACTATATAAAGAACATGATAACCGGAGCAGCGCAAATGGATGGATCCATACTGGTAGTATCAGCAGCAGATGGACCAATGCCGCAGACCAGAGAGCATATAGTCTTGTCCAGACAGGTTGGAGTACCATATATGGTAGTATTCATGAATAAAACTGATATGGTAGATGATGATGAACTATTAGAACTGGTAGAAATGGAAATCAGAGAACTGTTAAGTGCATACGAATTTCCCGGAGATGATATACCAGTCATTCAGGGATCAGCGTTAAAAGCTTTAGAATGCGGATGCGGAAGCAGAGACTGTCAATGGTGTGGTAGAATATGGGAATTAATGGACGCGGTAGACACATATATTCCGATGCCGGAAAGAGCAGTAGATAAACCATTTTTAATGCCGATAGAAGACGTATTTACCATAACCGGCAGAGGAACAGTCACCACCGGCAGAGTAGAAAGAGGCCGTGTCAAAGTAGGAGAAGAAGTAGAAATCGTCGGTATGAGAGAAGAGATCAGAAAGACAGTTTGCACCGGAGTAGAAATGTTTAGAAAACTCCTGGATTATGCAGAAACCGGCGACAATATAGGAACTCTGTTAAGAGGAGTAGACCGGAAAGAAGTAGAAAGAGGCATGGTACTGGCGAAGCCAGGAAGCATCAAGCCCTTAACCAAATTTGATGCAGAAGTATACGTCTTAACCAAAGAAGAAGGCGGAAGACACACACCATTTTTTGGAGGATACAGACCACAATTTTACTTCAGGACAACCGATGTAACAGGAATACTGCAGTTACCTGAAGGAGTAGAAATGGTAATGCCCGGGGACAACATTCAGATGTCAATAGAGTTGATAACCCCGATAGCATTGGAAGAAGGACTAAGATTTGCTATCCGCGAAGGCGGCAGAACAGTAGGATCAGGAGTCATCACCGGTATCCAGGTTTAATTAGGTCAGGTAAATTATTTAAGAACAATCAGCAGGAAAGTAAAGTTTCCTGCTGTATTATCTTTTGTAACTGACCTATCAATTATTGACACAGGCCTTAGCCATGTGATAGAGTAATCTAGGATTTTTGTCTACAGGACGGAGGTGTAGTCATGAGAGTCGGAATCACCCTGGCATGCACGGAATGCAAACAACGCAATTATACAACTACCAAAGATAAGAAAAAAACTACCGAAAAAGTAGAACTGCGCAAACATTGCAAGTTTTGCAACGCTCATACTATCCATAAAGAGATTAAGTAATATCAGGGATGTGAATAATATGGTAAAGAGCAGCTCGCCGGTCAAAAAACAGGTGACTATTAAAGATCGATATGAAAACGTTAAAGGTTATTTTATCAGTGTATATAATGAACTAAAAAAAGTTCATTGGCCTGACCGCAGGCAAATGATAGCTTATACAGGGGTAGTTCTCTTTGCGGTTGCATTGGTGGCTTTAATTATTTGGCTTTTTGATACAGGTCTTTCTTATTTACTGGAAATGCTTTTTGAGGCTTTTGCTTAAATGGAGGAGGTGGTTCCAATTACTGAACAGCAATTGGAACAGAATAAAGAGGACAGCGTAGAAGTTCCTGAAATTAAAGGAGAATGGTACGTTGTACATACTTATTCCGGTTATGAAAACAAAATAAAAGTCGACCTGTCTAAAAGAGTTGAATCCATGAACATGCAGGATAAAATCTTTGATGTTATCATACCTGAAGAACAGGAAGTCGAATACAAAGGCGGCAAAAGAAAAGTAACTACCAAAAGAGTCTTTCCCGGCTATGTAATTGTTAATATGGTGATGGACGAAGATTCCTGGTATGCAGTGCGCCATACTCCTGGTGTAACAGGTTTTGTTGGCAGCGGCACCAAGCCAATTCCTCTGCAGCCCGAGGAGATTCACAAAATTCTTCGGCAGATGGGGTTAATTGACAGTAAACCTAAGATTCTCGATATAGACATCGGAGAAAATGTACGGGTTAAGACTGGACCATTTGCTAACTTCGAAGGTGTAGTCAAAGAACTGTTACCTGACCGTGGCAAAATAAGGGTAGCGATTTCTATGTTCGGCAGGGAAACTCCTGTAGAACTGGATTATGAACAAATCGATAAGATATAGGAGGTGAAATTGTGGCCAAGAAAGTAATCGGCAAAGTATCATTACAGATATCAGCAGGAAAAGCAACACCGGCACCACCAGTCGGGCCTGCTTTAGGTCAATATGGTGTTAATATAATGGGCTTTTGTAAAGAATACAATGCAAAGACAGCTAATCAAACTGGATACATAGTTCCAGTAGAAATAACTGTTTATGCAGATAGATCCTTTTCATTTGAATTAAAGTCACCACCGGCATCCGATTTATTGAAAAAAGCAGCTAATGTGGCTAAAGGCTCCGGAGAACCTAACCAGAAAAAAGTCGCTAAAATACAGCGGGCTAAGCTACTGGAAATCGCCGAGGCTAAAAAAGACGATCTGAATGCAGCAGATATGGATGCAGCCATAAGAATGATCGAAGGAACTGCCCGCAGTATGGGTATTGAAGTAGTAGACTAGTTTTTTAATATGTGGGAGGAAGAATTCCGCAATAACCACAAGGAGGTTTATTTAATGAAAAGAAGTAAAGCGTATAAAGCAGCTATAACCAAGGTTGAAGGTGCTAAACTGTATGAAACAGCAGAAGCCTTGGCATTAGTAAAAGAAGTAGCGTCTGCTAAATTCGATGAGACAGTTGAAGTACATGTAAAACTGGGAGTCGATCCGCGTCATGCTGACCAGCAGGTTAGAGGTACAGTAAGTTTACCGCATGGAACTGGAAAAACCAGAAAAGTTTTAGTATTTGCCAAAGGTGAAAAAATAAAAGAAGCTGAAGCGGCTGGAGCCGATTTTGTTGGTGCCGAAGACATAGTTGAAAAAATTCAGGGCGGATGGTTCGATTTTGATGTAGCAGTTGCCACTCCAGATATGATGGGAGTAGTCGGCAAACTGGGTAAGATATTAGGACCACGTGGCTTAATGCCTAATCCGAAAGCAGGAACTGTTACTTTTGATATTGAAAGAACTATCAATGAATTAAAAGCGGGCAGAATTGAATATCGGGTTGATAAAAATTCAATAATTCATGTTCCCATTGGTAGAGTATCCTTTGATATTGAAAAATTACAGGAAAATCTTAATGTTTTTGCCAGTGCACTTATAAAGGCAAAACCTGCTGCAGCCAAGGGAACATATATGCGCTCTGTAAGTGTATGTTCTACTATGGGCCCGGGCGTTAAGATTAACCCGCTTGTAATAATGGCGGCTAACAAGTAAAATAAACTATTAGAAAAATAGATATGAAAATAAGGACTGTAGACAGCCGGTGGCAAAAGCCATAATGAACAATAGTTCGCCTGCCGAGGTTATTAATTATAATTTACAAACAGTAAATTGTTAACCTCTGCAGGACTCTTGCAGAGGTTTTTTGATTTAATAAATTATTAAAAGGGGGTGAAAATTAATGCCCAAACTGGAAGTTAAACAACAAAAAGTAAGGGAAATAGAAGAAAGAATAAATGATGCTAAATTAGTAATCTTTACTGATTATCGTGGTTTAACCGTTGCTGAAATGACCGATTTAAGAAATAAGCTTAGAGCTCCTGGAGTCAAATTCAAAGTTGTAACTAACACTATGACTGAATTTGCACTGCAGAATACTGGTTACGAAAAGTTGATTCAGCATATCGACGGACCTAATGCAGTTTTATTTAGTAGTGAAGATGTAGTAGGGCCGGCTAAAACGATTTTCGATTTTATCTCTAAATATAAAAAGATGGAGATAAAAGTTGGAATTCTAGAAGGTCAGATAATAGGTGTGGATAAGATCAAGGCTTTAGCCGATCTGCCGCCACGCGACGTGCTTATTGCTCAAGTACTTGGCACCATGCAGGCACCGATAAGCAGCTTTGTATATGTACTAAATGCTAATATTACTGGTTTAGCACGTGCACTGGATCAAATTAGGGAACAGAAGCAAGCAAGTTAAATAAAAATAAATTTTGGGAGGCAAAAAATAATGAGTAAAGTACAAGATGTTATTGAAATAGTAAAAGGTTTAACTGTATTGGAATTATCAGAGTTAGTTAAAGCTCTGGAAGAAGAATTTGGTGTAAGTGCTGCAGCACCGGCAGCAGCTGCAGCACCAGCAGCTGCAGTAGCGGAAGCTGCTGAAGAACAAACCGAGTTTGACGTAATCTTAACTTCCTCTGGAGAGAAAAAAATTAATGTTATCAAAGTAGTTCGCGAACTCACCGGTCTGGGCTTAAAAGAAGCCAAAGCATTAGTTGACGAAGCTCCGAATCCAATAAAAGAAAAAATAACCAAAGAAGAAGCTAATGAAATCAAAGCTAAAATTGAAGAAGTTGGCGGCAGCGTAGAAGTTAAATAATATAATTAGTTAATAAGTTGAAAAGTACTGCATTTTAAGATGCAGTACTTTTCTGCTACAAATAAGGCAAAAGATGGTTTTTCTATTGTCTAAATATATTTTCTGTTATAATCTCTATTTAGATAAATTTTCATCAAGGGGGGAAATGATGATAATAGCTAAAAGAGTTTTATGGGGTGTAATAGTGCTTATCCTCTTTATTATTATTAGTCCGGGTTATGTGAAGGCTAATGATAAAAGTGAGGTTGTTTGGGAAATTGTAACATATGATAACCATACAATTAAAGAGACAGTGAAGCTTAATAATGTTGATATTAATTTTAATTCATTTGAATGGGAAAAAGAAGTAGATGGGGAAGTAACGACACTGGTCAGAACAGTTGATAACTGGCAATCCTACAATGAATTAACCGACAAATTACCTATCAAGGCAAAGGTTAAAAACTTTTTTCTGTGGCACAAAACGGTCCTGGTAGTAACAGCAGATCAAACGACCGACGGAATAGTATTTGCTCAGACTAAAGATAGGCAAGGAGTGCATCTTACTATTTCTGTACCTGGCTTTATAACGGCTACCAGTGGAGAAAAACTAAATGAAATGTCAGCTGCCTGGAACACACAACAAATGAAACAATTATCTGAAGGACAGGTAATTCTGGAAGCAGTAACTTTAGAAGGATTTTTGATTGGCGTTACAGGTTTTCTGCTGGGATTAATAATAATAGGAATCGTATTTATCAGACGGATGAAAAAGGTTGAACAGATGATGGAAGCAGAATATTCTCTGGAAAACATCAGCCTGGAAGAAGAGCAGGAAGCAGATAAATATCAGAATGAAGACTATGATGATTGGAGTTAATTAGATATAAGAAAAATATTTAAAAAAAGCAATAATTTTCTTGACCACCTTATTTTCTTGTGATAACATTAATAATTGCCATTATAGTTATAATGGTAGTAGTTTATGCAAAAGCGCTAGTAATGCGATGTTTAGATATGAAAGCGAGGTTTAAGGTTAGGCCTTGCTTTTCACTCTTTTGAGAATTAAAAGAAGGGGTGAACATTAAATTGGCTCACATAGAACAATATGGTAAAGTTCAAAGACTCAATTACTCCAGAATCAAAGAACCAATAGAATTACCCAATCTGATTCAAATTCAGTTAAGCTCCTACGAGTGGTTTCTAGCTCACGGTCTTAGGGAAGCGCTGCAGGAAGTATTTCCGATCAGCGATTTCACAGAAAACCTGTCTCTTAATTTCATTGATTACAGTATGGGCAGTCCTAAATATTCTGTCGCGGAATGTAAAGAACGTGATGTAAGTTATCAGGCTCCTTTAAAACTTAAAGTAAGGCTGACAGACAAAGAAAACGGTGAAATTAAAGAATCGGAAGTCTACATGGGGGACTTACCTTTAATGACTGAAAACGGCACCTTCATTATTAATGGTGCGGAACGGGTAGTAGTAAGTCAGCTAGTGAAATCTCCCGGTGTTTATTTTAATGAGCGTTTTGATGTAGCTGGAAAAAAACTGTTCGGAGCAACAGTTATTCCCAATCGTGGTGCTTGGTTCGAATTAGAAATGGATAGCGCCGGGTTAATCTATACCCGTATCGACAAAACCAGAAAAATACCGGTGACAGTCCTTTTAAGAGCAATAGCTTTTTCAACCAATGAAGCTATCCTGGAACGCTTTGATAATGATGAAACTATCATTAAAACTTTAGAAAAGGATCCAACTACCAATAAGAAAGAAGCTTTAATAGAATTCTACAAAAGATTGCGGCCCGGGGAAATGGCAACAGAAGACGCTGCTGAGCAACTGCTCAAAAACCTGTTTTTTGACCCCCGTCGTTATGACATGGCACAGGTAGGTAGATATAAAGTAAACAAAAAACTGGGACTTAATATTCCGGTGGAAATTCGTTATCTTACTATAGAAGATATTACTGCTACTATTGCCTATCTCTTAAAACTTATCAGTGAAGAAGGGAGAACAGATGTTATCGATCATCTGGGCAACAGAAGGCTGCGTTCTATCGGGGAACTTCTGCAAAACCAATTTCGTACCGGTTTAGTCAGAATGGAAAGAGTAGTAAGAGAAAGAATGAGTATTCATGATGTAGAAACTCTTACTCCCCAGGTATTAATTAATATTAGACCGATAACTGCTGCGGTCAAAGAATTTTTTGGTAGTTCACAGCTATCACAGTTTATGGACCAGACGAACCCTCTGGCAGAGCTTACACACAAGAGACGCTTAAGTGCTCTGGGACCAGGTGGATTAACTCGTGAACGGGCAGGATTCCAGGTGCGTGACGTTCACCATTCTCATTATGGGCGTATCTGTCCAATCGAGACACCTGAAGGTCCAAACATTGGTTTAATAGGCTCGCTGGCGACTTTTGGACGGGTTAATAGTTTTGGATTTATTGAGACACCTTACCGGAAGGTAGATAAAAAGAACGGTCGGGTGTTAGATGAAATACATTATTTATCAGCTGATGAAGAGGACGAATTTACAGTAGCGCAAGCTAACTCCATCCTGGATGAAAAAGGATACTTTGTTGATGAACTGGTTGAGGCTCGTTATGCTGAGGAAATAAAAGAAGTAGGAGTTAACGCTGTCGACTTCATGGACGTATCGCCGAAGCAGGTGTTTAGCGTTGCAACCTCATTGATACCCTTTTTGGAAAATGATGATGCTAACCGGGCTTTGATGGGAGCTAACATGCAAAGGCAGGCAGTGCCTCTTATTAAAACAGTTGCCCCCACAATAGGAACCGGTCTGGAATATAAAGCTGCCAAAGACTCTGGAGCAGTAGTAGTAAATAAACGGGGCGGAACAATAACCAAAGTTAGCGCCTCCAAAATTGAACTGAAAACTGATGACGGTGAAGTGGATGTTTATCCATTACTCAAATTTGTCCGTTCCAACCAGGGAACCTGCTACAATCAAAGACCGATAGTTAAAACCGGCGAAAGAGTAGAAGCCGATACAATTATAGCTGACGGTCCCAGTACCGATAATGGTGAATTGGCATTAGGCAGAAATGTACTGGTGGCGTTCATGCCATGGGAAGGGTACAACTACGAAGATGCTATTTTACTATCAGAAAAACTGGTTAAAGAAGATGTTTTTACATCAATTCATATAGAAGAGTACGAATGCGAGGCTCGTGACACCAAGTTAGGACCCGAAGAAATTACCCGTGATATTCCTAATGTATCGGAAGATATGTTAAAGAATCTGGACGAACACGGCGTAATCCGCGTTGGAGCCGAGGTAAGACCTGACGATATTTTAGTTGGGAAAGTAACCCCCAAAGGTGAAACTGAACTGACTCCAGAAGAAAGATTGCTTAGGGCAATATTTGGTGAAAAAGCGCGCGAAGTAAGGGATTCATCCCTTAGAGTTCCTCATGGCGAAGCCGGTAAGATTGTAGCTGTTAAGCGCTTTGCCCGTGAAAATGGTGACGAATTGCCGCCAGGTGTTAACCAACTGGTGCGGGTCTATATTGCACAAAAGAGAAAAATATCCGAAGGTGACAAAATGGCTGGACGCCACGGTAACAAAGGAGTAATTTCCCGAATTTTACCGGAAGAAGATATGCCATTTTTAGAAGATGGTACACCGGTACAAATAGTACTTAATCCTTTAGGTGTTCCTTCGCGAATGAATATTGGTCAGATACTGGAATGCCATATGGGATGGGCGGCTCAGATTCTGGGGATGAATATTGCTACACCAGTTTTTGATGGAGCCAGCGAAGAAGATGTTTTTGATAAAATAACCGAAGCAGCTGAGAGTCCCAAGGGTAAGGCAGCACGAATGGGTCTGAACGGTAAAACCGTTTTGTATGATGGTCGTACCGGTGAACCCTTTGATCATGAAGTAACCGTCGGTTATGTTTATATGTTAAAACTGGCTCATCTGGTTGATGATAAAATTCATGCCCGCTCCATCGGGCCGTATTCTCTGGTAACTCAGCAGCCACTAGGAGGAAAAGCCCAATTCGGAGGACAGCGTTTTGGAGAGATGGAGGTTTGGGCTCTGGAGGCTTATGGAGCATCTTACACTCTGCAGGAGATACTAACTGTTAAATCCGATGATGTAGTGGGTCGATTAAAAACTTATGAATCAATTGTAAAAGGGGAAAACATACCAGAACCGGGAGTCCCGGAAGGTTTTAAAGTTTTGATCAAAGAACTGCAGAGTCTGGCTTTGAATGTCAGGGTTTTATCAGTCGATGAAAAAGAAGTATTAATAAAGGATATAGACTATGAAATAAACGAAAGAGAAAAAGCTAAGGAACTGGGATTGGAAATACCGATTACCACCCTTGGAACAACCGGTGTTATCGATGCCGACGCCGACATGGGAGATGAGGACCAGGAGGAACTGGACAATGAATTTGATATAGATATGGAAATCGATGCGGATACTGATATGGACATAGATAAAGACGTTGATGATGAATTAAATGAGGATTTGACTGATAAATAACTTGATATAAGTAAACAGCGGTAAAATTCTTCTGGAAGGGAGAGACTGATTTGTTAGATGTCAACAATTTTGACCGGATCAAAATATCCCTTGCTTCTCCGGAGCAAATACGTTCCTGGAGCAGCGGCGAGGTTAAAAAACCTGAAACTATAAATTATCGTACCTTAAGACCGGAGAAAGAAGGTCTATTCTGTGAGAAGATTTTTGGTCCCGTAAAAGATTGGGAATGTCATTGCGGAAAATATAAAAGAGTTCGTCATAGAGGGATAGTATGCGACCGTTGCGGCGTTGAAGTAACTACTTCTAAAGTTCGTCGGGAAAGAATGGGGCATATTGAATTAGCTGCTCCGGTATGTCATATCTGGTATCTAAAAGGTATACCCAGCAGGATGGGTTTATTACTGGATATGTCACCAAAGGTACTGGAAAAAGTAATTTATTTTGTTAACTATATAGTTTTAGACCCTGGTGATACGCCGCTTCTAAAAAAACAGTTACTCAATGAAAGAGAATACAGAGAAAGCCGGGAAAGATACGGTGATAACTTTTACGCCGGCATAGGTGCCGAAGCTGTAAAAGTACTGTTGGGTGACACAGAACTGGAAAAGATGTCAATTGATTTAAAAGAAGAAATTTCTACAACTTCCGGACAAAGAAAAAGTCGGGCTATCAAACGTCTGGAGGTAGTAGAATCGTTTCGATTATCTAATAATGACCCGGAGTGGATAATTTTGGATGTATTGCCGGTTATTCCTCCTGAGTTAAGGCCTATGGTGCAGCTTGACGGCGGCCGTTTTGCCACTTCTGACTTAAATGATTTATACCGCCGGGTAATCAACCGTAACAATCGTTTGAAAAGATTGTTAGATTTGGGAGCACCGGATATTATCGTTCGCAATGAAAAAAGAATGCTGCAGGAAGCAGTAGATGCCCTGGTTGATAATGGACGCCGCGGCAGACCTGTTACTGGTCCTGGCAATCGTCCCTTAAAATCCTTAAGTGATATGTTAAAAGGAAAACAAGGTCGTTTCAGACAGAACTTGTTAGGAAAAAGGGTCGACTATTCAGGACGGTCAGTTATTGTTGTAGGACCTAATCTGAAAATGCATCAGTGTGGACTACCGAAAGAAATGGCCTTAGAATTATTTAAGCCTTTCGTAATGAAAAAATTGGTCGATCGGGCTATCGCCTCCAATATTAAGAGCGCTAAAAAAATGGTGGAAAGAGGCCGGGAAGAAGTTTGGGACATCCTGGAAGATGTAATCAAGGAGCACCCGGTTATGTTAAACCGTGCTCCGACCTTGCACAGGCTGGGTATTCAGAGCTTTGAACCGATACTGGTGGAAGGAAGGGCCTTACAACTTCATCCATTAGTATGTACTGCTTATAATGCGGACTTTGACGGAGACCAAATGGCAGTTCATGTTCCTTTATCAGCTGAGGCGCAAGCTGAGTGTCGTTTACTCATGCTGGCCAGCAATAACATATTAAATCCCAAAGACGGGAGACCGGTAGTAACTCCGACTCAGGATATGGTTATTGGAGTTTATTATTTAAGTTATATGAGCAAGGTTGAATGGGAAAAGGATAACAAACAATGCAAATCTTTTTCATCACCGGAAGAAGCGCAGATGGCCTATGAGCATAAAGTCATTAGCTTACATGAAAAAGTAAGGGTAAAAATGGTGGTGCCAGACCCTAAAGTCGAAAAAGCAGATAATAAGCCTCAGTTGTTTGCAACCTCAGTTGGAAGAGTCATTCTCAATGAGATGATTCCAGACAGTCTTGGCTATTATAATGAAGTTATCGATAAAAAGAAACTGGGTATAATAGTCTACGAAGCTTACCGTATGGAAGGAAATGCCCGTACTGCAGAAATGCTGGACGGTATAAAAATGCTGGGTTTTAAATATGGAACTAAGGCTGGAATAACAGTTGGTGTAACAGATTTTCAGACTCCGGAAGCCAAAGCCGGTATTTTAGCCGAAGCAGATAAAGTAGTTGATTCTATACAAGAAGATTTCCAGGTAGGAATGATAACTGAAGATGAAAGACATGCACAGGTCATTGAAGTATGGAATCAGGCAACTGATGATGTAACCGATGCCTTAAAGAAAAATTTACAAGAAGACAACCCGGTTTATATGATGGCTGTTTCCGGAGCCCGTGGTAACTTCCAGCAAATCAGACAGTTGGCTGGTATGCGCGGACTGATGGCTGATCCATCCGGGAAAATTATCGACTTGCCTATCAAGGCTAACTTCCGTGAAGGTTTGACAGTATTAGAATACTTTATATCTACCCATGGAGCACGTAAGGGCTTGGCTGATACTGCTTTAAGAACTGCTGACTCAGGTTACCTGACCCGTCGTCTGGTCGATGTATCGCAGGATGTTATAGTTCGGGAAGATGATTGCGAATCAGTTGAAGGTATTTGGGTCCACAAAATCATGGAAGGTTCCCAGCTAATTGAACCACTTAATCAAAGAATAATCGGCAGAGTATCAGTTGACGCTATTTATCACCCGGTAAGCGGCGAACTGTTAATTGATGAAAACCAGTTAATAGACGATGAAAACGGCTATGCAATAGAAAAAGCAGGTATTGAAAACGTAAAAATCAGGACCGTTCTTACCTGTAAAACGCGGCATGGTGTATGTAAAAAATGTTATGGGCGCAACCTGGCAACTGGTTATGATGTAGAAATAGGAGAAGCAGTTGGCATTTTAGCTGCCCAGTCCATTGGTGAACCAGGTACCCAGTTAACAATGAGAACTTTCCATACCGGTGGTGTTGCCGGTGATGATATAACAATCGGTTTGCCAAGGGTAGAAGAACTATTTGAAGTACGTAAACCTAAAGGTCAAGCTGTAGTTGCCGAAGTTAATGGTAAAGTTCGATTCGGTGAAAACAAAGGCCGTCGGGAAGTAAGCTTATTAGGCGAAAACGATGAAGTTTTTGGGGCCTATATTGTAAATTATGGTTCCCGCTTAAAAGTGCGCGAAGGCGACGAGGTAGAAATCGGCGATGCCTTAACCGAAGGACCGCTTAATCCGCATGATATTTTAAAGACTAAAGGACTGCAGGAAGTACAGCGATATCTGTTGCAGGAAGTGCAAAAAGTTTACCGCTCACAGGGAGTTGACATCAGCGACAAGCATATTGAAATAATGATTCGTCAGATGTTAAAGCGAGTGAGAATTGAAGATTCGGGAGATACTTCATTGCTGCCCGGTGCTTTTATCGATATCGCTACCTTTGAAGAGGAAAACTTGCATATAATAGAAAAAGCCGGATTACCTGCGGTTTGTTCACCGATGTTACTTGGAATAACCAAAGCATCACTTAATACTGATTCATTCCTTTCCGCAGCTTCATTCCAGGAGACTACCAAAGTTCTTACGGAAGCTGCTATAAAAGGGAAAGTAGACAACTTGATTGGTCTAAAAGAAAACGTAATAATAGGAAAACTGATCCCGGCCGGTACAGGATATTCACTATATCGAAATACTTCTTATCATATACCGACCGAATAATCAGGAGTACAGACTAACCTTTGTGCGAAAATCAAAACTATTTGACTTGGGGACTTGCTTGGTGCTACAATATAATGCGTCGCAGAAAATAAGCTCCCCCAAAGTCAGTTAGTTTACTTACCTGGAGGAGGGTATCGTATTTGGCGCTTGATGAGTTAAAAAACGCTGCTAAGGTAATAGGTACCAAGCAGGTTATTAAACAACTAACCAATGGAGAAGTAAGGAAAATATATATAGCCGGTGATGCAGAACCTCATGTAATAGAACCTATTAAAGATTTATGTCGACAAAAAGATATTGAAATTGAAATAGTTGAAAGTATGCAAATACTAGGCAGAGCCGTAGGCATAGAAGTCGGCTCTGCAACAGTTGCTTTAATAAATGATTAAATGTGGAAGGAGGTGCAGGGATGCCGACAATAAATCAGTTAGTTAGAAAAGGACGCGTAAAGGGAGAAAAGAAATCAGACGCACCAGCCCTGAAAAGTTGTCCCCAAAAAAGAGGTGTATGTACAAGGGTATATACTACAACTCCTAAGAAACCTAACTCAGCGTTACGTAAAATAGCCAGGGTGAGACTAACCAATGGCATCGAAGTGACCGCATATATTCCTGGTATAGGCCATAATCTTCAGGAGCATTCAGTTGTTCTTATAAAGGGCGGCAGAGTAAAAGACTTACCAGGTGTCAGATATCATATTGTAAGAGGAACTCTTGATGCAGCCGGTGTACAAAATCGCCAGCAAGGCAGATCTAAATATGGAACCAAGAGACCTAAGAAGAAATAGGAGGGAGGCGCAATATGCCTAGAAAAGGGCCTGTACCTAAAAGAGATGTTTTACCGGATCCTGTATACAACAGCAAAATTTTTACCAAACTGGTCAATCAAATCATGTGGGATGGTAAAAAGAGTATAGCTGAAAGTATTTGTTATGGTGCATTTGAACTAGTCGAAAAAAAGACTGGTAAAGATGCTATAGAAGCATTTGAAGAAGCTATGAAGAACATAACTCCAATCGTTGAAGTCAGAGCCAGACGAGTTGGTGGAGCAAACTATCAGGTTCCTGTTGAAGTTAGACCTGAAAGAAGACAAACTCTGGCTATTAGATGGCTGGTAGCATATTCCCGTAAACGCGGTGAAAAAACTATGGCTCAGCGTTTAGCTGGTGAAATAGTTGATGCATACAACAGTACTGGCGGGTCAGTTAAAAAAAGAGAAGATACGCATAAAATGGCTGAGGCCAATAAGGCGTTTGCTCACTACCGCTGGTAAAATCGGAGAGAAGAAAATGGCCGCAAAAACAAGTTTAGATACCATTAGAAATATAGGTATTATGGCACATATTGATGCTGGCAAGACTACTACTACGGAGAGAATATTATTCTATTCGGGTAGAGTTCACAAAATAGGTGAAGTTGATAAAGGCACAGCAACAATGGATTGGATGAGCCAGGAACAAGAAAGAGGTATTACTATTACCTCGGCGGCTACAGTATGCAAATGGAATGATATTATAATTAATATTATCGACACGCCAGGGCATGTGGACTTTACAGTTGAGGTAGAACGGTCACTCCGAGTGCTTGATGGGGCTATAGGTATATTTTGTGCAGTTGCCGGGGTGCAACCCCAATCAGAAACAGTGTGGCGTCAGGCAGATAGATATAATGTACCCCGCATAGCCTATATTAACAAAATGGACCGCGTAGGCGCAGATTTTTTCCACGCCGTAGCGATGATCAAAGAAAAACTTGGAGCTAATACGCTCCCGCTGCAAATACCAATTGGCGCAGAAGATTCCTTTGTGGGAGTAATCGATATAATAGCCGAAAAGGCTTATGTCTATGCTGAAGACAAAGGTGAGCATTACCAGATCAGGGATTTGACCAGTGAAGAGGCAGTGGCAGTCCAGAAATATCGTAATTTGATGCTGGAAAAACTGGCTGAATTTGATGACAACATACTGGAAAAGTATTTGGAGGGGCTGGATATTTCCATAGCAGAGATCAATAGTTCTTTGAGAATTTCAACTATAGCAAATCAAGTAGTACCAGTACTCTGTGGTTCATCCTTCAAAAATAAAGGAGTACAAATGCTTCTGGATGCAGTAGCCAATTATCTTCCTTCACCAATTGATATGCCGCCGATTAAAGGGATAGATCCCCGGACAGGGGAAGTGTTAGAGAGGCATCCGGATATAGAAGAACCCTTTTGCGCACTGGCATTTAAAGTAGCAGTTGACCCTTATGTGGGAAAGCTAACCTATTTTAGAATTTATTCGGGGCATCTGAAAAATGGAGCTTATGTTATTAATCCTGGTAAGGAAACGCGGGAAAGAATAACAAAAATATTGCGAATGCACGCAAATCACAGGGAAGAGATTGATGAAGCCTATGCTGGTGATATAGTTGCCGGTGTTGGTTTGAGGGAAACGGTAACCGGAGATACCCTCTGTATTGAAAAAAGTGAGATACTTTTAGAGTCGATAAATTTTCCGGAGCCTGTAATTGATGTAGTTATTGAACCAAAGACTAAAGCCGATTACGATAAAATAGGCGAAAGCCTGAAAAGATTAGCCGAAGAAGATCCAACCTTCAGGACCAAGATGGATTTGGAGAGTGGACAAATGATAATCTCAGGTATGGGTGAGCTTCACCTGGAGGTAATTATCGACCGGTTATTAAAAGAGTTTAAAGTAAATGCTAATGTAGGGAAACCACAGGTTTCATATAAAGAGACTATTAAGAAAAGATCCCGTGCAGAATACAAATTTGAAAAACAAACCGGAGGACGGGGTCAATTCGGTCACGTTGTTCTGGAGCTATTTCCAAGCGGAGAAGGCCAGGGCAAACTTTTTATAGATAGATCAGCTCCGGAACAAGTTCCCAAAGAGTTTGTTCCAGCGGTAGAAATTGGAGCAATTGAATCTTTGCAGGCCGGCATTTTAGCTGGATATCCTGTTGATGATTTAGAAGTAATTCTAATAGGTGGTTCTTATCATGAAGTCGACTCAAGTGAACCAGCATTTAAAATTGCTGCCGCTATGGCTTTAAAGGAAGCACTGCAGAATGCTGAAGCAGTTTTACTGGAACCGATTATGGATATTGAAATCATCTGTCCTGAAGATTATGTAGGTGATGTTATATCCGACCTAAATGCCAGAAGAGGCAGGATTTTCAGTTTGGAAGAGAATCGGGACAGCAAACTGGTAAATGGAAGCGTGCCACTGGCAGAGACCTTTGGATATGCAACCAGTCTGAGGTCATTAACCCAGGGACGGGCAAGTTTCTCCATGTTATTAAAAAACTATGCGGAAGTGCCCGAATCCAGAAGTAAAGAAATTATTGCCCGAAGATATGGCTTACCAGTTTAATATTTAAAAATTTTATTTGAAGGAAAGGTGAGAAGGAAAATGGCAAAGGTTAAATATGAGAGGACAAAACCTCATCTTAACGTTGGGACAATAGGACACGTAGACCATGGCAAGACAACCTTAACAGCAGCAATAACCTTGGTACTATCAAAAGTAGGCGGTGCAGTAGCGGCCTCATATGACTCAATAGACAAAGCCCCTGAAGAAAGGGAAAGAGGAATAACTATCAACACCTCACACGTAGAATATCAGACTGAGACCAGACATTACGCTCATGTAGATTGCCCGGGACATGCCGACTATATAAAGAACATGATAACCGGAGCAGCGCAAATGGATGGATCCATACTGGTAGTATCAGCAGCAGATGGACCAATGCCGCAGACCAGAGAGCATATAGTCTTGTCCAGACAGGTTGGAGTACCATATATGGTAGTATTCATGAATAAAACTGATATGGTAGATGATGATGAACTATTAGAACTGGTAGAAATGGAAATCAGAGAACTGTTAAGTGCATACGAATTTCCCGGAGATGATATACCAGTCATTCAGGGATCAGCGTTAAAAGCTTTAGAATGCGGATGCGGAAGCAGAGACTGTCAATGGTGTGGTAGAATATGGGAATTAATGGACGCGGTAGACACATATATTCCGATGCCGGAAAGAGCAGTAGATAAACCATTTTTAATGCCGATAGAAGACGTATTTACCATAACCGGCAGAGGAACAGTCACCACCGGCAGAGTAGAAAGAGGCCGTGTCAAAGTAGGAGAAGAAGTAGAAATCGTCGGTATGAGAGAAGAGATCAGAAAGACAGTTTGCACCGGAGTAGAAATGTTTAGAAAACTCCTGGATTATGCAGAAACCGGCGACAATATAGGAACTCTGTTAAGAGGAGTAGACCGGAAAGAAGTAGAAAGAGGCATGGTACTGGCGAAGCCAGGAAGCATCAAGCCCTTAACCAAATTTGATGCAGAAGTATACGTCTTAACCAAAGAAGAAGGCGGAAGACACACACCATTTTTTGGAGGATACAGACCACAATTTTACTTCAGGACAACCGATGTAACAGGAATACTGCAGTTACCTGAAGGAGTAGAAATGGTAATGCCCGGGGACAACATTCAGATGTCAATAGAGTTGATAACCCCGATAGCATTGGAAGAAGGACTAAGATTTGCTATCCGCGAAGGCGGCAGAACAGTAGGATCAGGAGTCATCACCGGTATCCAGGTTTAATTAGGATTTAGTAGCGAAGGACTAATAGTTCTTTGCTACTAAGACCGAACGCTTGGTGCCGTGTACTGACTAACCATTCTAAGGAGGTTTATTAAAGAGTGAGTGGCCAACAAAAAGTAAGAATCAGATTAAAGGCATTCGACCATAAACTGCTGGATCAGTCTTCACAGAAAATCGTCGACACTGCCCGCAAGAATGGCTCCAATGTTTCAGGGCCTATTCCTTTACCTACCCAAAAAAGTATTTATACTATTTTGAGATCACCCCATGTAAATAAAGATTCACGGGAACAGTTTGAAATGAGAACTCACAAAAGACTTATTGATATACTTGATCCCAATCCCAAAACTATAGATGCTCTTATGCACCTGGATTTACCTTCCGGAGTAGATATCGAGATAAAGCTATAGCCAGGGACCGGTGCTAATAGACTAGTGGGACAAAAAGTCTAAAGGCAGAAAATACCGGGTAAAAAAAGAAGTGAAGTTGGAGGACCCACTTTCAACCAATCGCAAAGAAATCTCAGGCGAGGGAGGTATATATTAGGTGGCAAATTTAAAAAAGGCTATTATGGGTACTAAAATTGGTATGACTCAGATATTCAATGAACAGGGAGTAGCTATCCCTGTTACGGTTGTAGCAGCAGGACCATGTGTAGTTCTGCAAAAAAAAGATGCCAAAAACGATGGCTATGATGCCATTCAGGTAGGTTACTCCAGTTGCAATGAAAAAAAGGTTAATCTTCCGCAAAAAGGGCATTTTAAAAAAGCTAATGTTAAGCCACTGCGCTTTATTAAAGAGTTTCGCTTTGAAAACAATGACCAGTTTGAAGTAGGTCAGGAAATAAAAGCTGAAACCTTTCAAACGGGTGACGTAGTTGATGTAGTAGGAACATCTAAAGGAAAAGGATTTGCTGGTTCCGTAAAAAGGAATAATTTTGCCCGGGGCTCAATGGGGCATGGTTCTAAATACCATCGCCGCACTGGTTCACTAGGAGCAAAAGGACCAGCCAGAGTTTTCAGAGGCAGAAAAATGCCGGGCAGATTAGGCGGAGAAAGAGTAACCATACAAAGTCTGACGGTAGCCAAAGTTTACCCGGAAAGAAATCTAATCCTTATTAAAGGTGCTATTCCAGGGCCCAGAAGAGGTCTTGTTATCATAAAGAATTCTGTCAAGGCATAACCTTGGCGAAGGAGGTAAGAAAATGCCTAAAGTTGCGTTATATGATATGAGCGGGGCCCAAATCGGTGAAATCGACTTGAATGAACAAGTATTTGGAATTGAACCGAATAAGGCTGTTTTATATGACTTTGTTAAAATGCAGCTAGCCAATAAAAGGGTAGGAACATCATCGACTAAAACCAGAGCGGAAGTAAGTGGTGGTGGGAAAAAACCCTGGAGACAAAAAGGAACTGGCCGTGCTCGCGTAGGAAGCAGTCGTAACCCTGTATGGAAAGCTGGCGGAGTAGCTTTTGGACCAAAACCCAGAGACTATTCTTACAGACTGCCGCGCAAAGTCAGAAGATTGGCAATGAGATCAGCTCTATCCAGCAAGGTACTGGACAATAATATAATAATTATTGATGAATTGAAGTTTGATGCACCGAAAACCAAGCTTATGGTACAGGTTCTGGAAAAGCTTAATGTTGGCAGAAAAACACTGCTGATAACTGCAGATGGCGACATAAACGTTTCTAAATCTGCCAGTAACATTCCCGGAGTCAAACCTCTTAGAGCAGACTTTATCAATGTTTATGATTTACTGAACCACGAAACTCTACTAATTACCAGAGATGCAGTTTCTAAAGTAGAGGAGGTATTTGCCTAAGATGAAGGACTACAGAGATATAATCATTAAGCCGCTTGTTACAGAAAAATCAATGGATTTGTTAGCAGACAACAAATACACTTTTATTGTTGACAAACGGGCTAATAAGACTGAAATCAAAAATGCTATACAAAATATTTTTGATGTAAAAGTAGAAAAAGTTTATACCATCAAAGTTAAGGGTAAACCGAAACGTCTTGGCCGGTTTGAAGGTAGAACTTCTGATCGTAAAAAAGCGATCGTCACCCTAAAGACTGGACAAAAAATAAGAATATTCGAAAGTATGTAGCCAGGGTTTCGGTAGCTTTTAAGGAGGGAAAGAAGTAAATGCCTATAAAAAAATTCAGGCCTATAACACCGACTAGAAGGCACATGACTATCATGACCTTTGAGGAGATAACTAAAACTGAACCGGAAAAAAGCCTTACCCAGCCGCTGAAAAAAACTGCCGGTCGTAATGTTCACGGTCGGATGACAGTTAGACACAGGGGCGGTGGACATAAGCGTTTATATCGTATTATTGATTTTAAAAGACGCAAAGATGATATACCCGCCAAAGTAGCAGCTATAGAATACGATCCTAATCGGTCTGCTTATATTGCTCTTTTGCATTATGCAGATGGACATAAGGCATATATTCTAGCTCCTCAGAACCTTAAGGTGGGTGACACAATTGTGTCAGGTCCTAAAGCCGATATTAAGGTGGGGAACACTCTGGCTCTGGAAAATATTCCGGTAGGCTCACTAATTCATAATATTGAATTAAGAGCTGGCAAAGGCGGACAAATGGTCCGTTCAGCTGGTGCTGTAGCACAGTTGATGGCAAAAGAAGGAACCTATGCTCATGTAAGGCTGCCATCCGGAGAAGTTAGACTGGTGCATATTAAATGCCGTGCAACAATTGGTCAGGTAGGCAACTTAGATTATGAAAACCAGACTATTGGCAAGGCAGGAAAATCCCGTTGGTTAGGAATCAGACCGAAAGTACGCGGATCAGTAATGAATCCTGTTGATCACCCCCATGGTGGTGGTGAAGGTCGGGCACCTGTCGGGCGTAAATACCCGGTTTCTCCCTGGGGCAAAATTGCTATTGGTGGCAAGACTCGCAAGAAAAAGCCATCTGACAATATGATAGTTAGGAAACGGAAATAAAGGGGGTTTCTAAATGGGTAGATCATTAAAAAAAGGACCTTATTGTGAAGAAAAATTGCTTATCAAAGTTGAGAATATGAATCAATCAGGAACCAGAAAAGTTATCAAGACCTGGTCCAGACGCTCTACTATATTCCCGCAGATGATAGGACATACATTCGCTGTACATGATGGACGCAAGCATATTCCGGTCTATATTACCGAAGATATGGTAGGTATGAAACTAGGAGAATTTGCCCCCACCAGAACCTATCGCGGTCATGCTGGAAAATCTGAAAAAGCCAGTAGAGCTAGATAAAGAAAGGAGGATGCAGAAAAATGGAATCAAGAGCAGTGGCTCGTTACCTGAGGGTACCTCCTTTAAAAGCTCGTCAAGTAGCCGACCTGGTTAGAGGGAAAAAGGTTGCTGAAGCTATAGGTATCTTAAGATATACCAATAAAAAATCCGCTCCCCTGATAGGAAAGGTATTGAATTCAGCTATAGCAAATGCGGAACATAATTATGATATGGATTCAGATGATTTATATATAGCAGGTATATATATAGATGAAGGGCCAGTTCATAAAAGAATGAAGCCCAGAGCTTATGGCAGAGCCGATGTAAAACGTATCAGAACTAGTCATATTACGGTCGTGCTCAGGGAAAGGGAGGTAAAATAGTGGGTCAAAAGGTTCATCCTAAAGGATTTAGAATCGGAGTTATCAGAACTTGGGATTCCAACTGGTATGCTGATAGAGATTATACCGATCTCCTCCATGAGGATTTTAAAGTAAGAAAATATGTTAAAGAGCGTTTCTTTACCGCTGGAGTTTCTAAAGTGGAAATACAAAGAACCGGCAATCGGGTCAGAATTACTATCCATACTGCCAAACCAGGTATTATTATCGGTCGTGGCGGAACGGAAGTAGAAGCACTTAAACTTGAGTTGACCAAAATGACAGGTAAAAATGTTAACATTTCCATTCAGGAAATTAAAAAACCGGAATTAGATGCGCAGATAGTAGCAGAAAATGTAGCCCAGCAGTTGGAAAAACGTATTTCATTCAGAAGAGCCATGAAACAGACCGTAGGACGTACTATGAGAGTCGGCGGAGTAGGAATAAAAATTGCTATATCAGGAAGATTAGGCGGCGCAGAAATAGCTCGCACTGAATGGTATTCAGAAGGCAAAGTTCCTCTCCATACTTTAAGAGCTGATATTGACTATGGATTTGCCGAAGCCAATACAACTTATGGGAAAATAGGCATAAAAGTTTGGGTTAATCGGGGAGAAATATTACCTGAAGCCAAGCATAGACCAATACAGAAACAAGTGGAGGAGGCAGACAAATAATGCTTACCCCAAAAAGAATAAAGCATAGAAAACAACATCGGCCGAGCCTGACTGGTAAGGCTAATAAAGGTAACACTTTAACTTACGGTGATTTTGGTCTACAGGCGCTGGACGCAGCTTTTCTTACTAATCGGCAGATAGAAGCAGCCAGAATTGCCATAAATCGTCATATAAAAAGAGGCGGCAAGTTGTGGATAAAGATTTTCCCCGACCGGCCTCTAACCGTAAAACCGGCTGAAACCCGTATGGGTAAAGGAAAGGGATCACCTGAGCTTTGGATAGCTGTAGTAAAACCAGGCCGGGTAATGTTCGAGCTATCAGGAGTTACGGAAGAAGTAGCGCGGGAGGCTATGAGACTTGCATCTCACAAGCTCCCCATCAAATGTAAATTTGTAAAAAGAGAAGAAATGGGTGGTGAGGTTAGTGAAAGCTAATAAAATACGGGAACTAACCGACGAAGAATTAAATAAAAAAGTTTCTGATTACAAGGAAGAGTTATTTAATCTTCGCTTTCAAATGGCGACAGGTCAGCTGGACAATCCAATGAGAATTAGAGATGTTAGAAAAAACATCGCCAGATGCAAGACTATTCTCAGAATGAGAGAGATAGCCAGTAAGTAATTTTAAAAAAGGAGGTCTAAGGGTGGCTGATAACCAAGTAAAACGCAAAGTAATGATAGGAACAGTAACCAGTGACAAAATGGAAAAAACCATCACTGTCAGTGTTGAAACTGTAAAGCAGCATCCTCTATATAAAAAGACCATTAAAACCAGTAAGAAATATAAAACCCATGATGAAACCAATGAAGCCAAAACAGGAGACATGGTGAAGATCATGGAAACACGTCCCTTGAGCAAAGACAAAAGATGGAGACTAATTGAAGTAGTTCGCAAGGCCAAAACTTTAGAGTAAGCCTGAATATTGAAGGGAGGTTTACAGTGTGATTCAACAAGAAACCACACTTCAGGTTGGAGACAACACTGGCGCAAAAAAAGTGCTCTGCATTAAAGTGCTGGGTGGTTCAACCAGAAGATATGCTACAGTAGGCGATATAATAGTAGCTACAGTCAAAGAAGCTTCTCCAGGTGGAGTTGTAAAAAAGGGCGATGTAGTCAAAGCCGTAGTAGTAAGAACCAAAAAAGAAATAAGACGTCCGGATGGTTCATATATAGCTTTTTCGGAAAACGCAGCTGTTATTATTGATGATAACAATAATCCCAAAGGAACGCGGATATTTGGACCTGTTGCCAGAGAGCTGAGAGACAGGAACTTCATGAAAATTGTATCCCTGGCTCCTGAAGTCCTTTAGTTAATGGAGGTGTAATTAATGCAAATCAAAAAAGGTGACACCGTAATGGTAACGACAGGTAAGGACGCCGGGAAAAAAGGTAAGGTTTTACGGGTGATTCCAGATGCTAACAAACTGGTAGTAGAAGGTATTAACCGGGCCAAAAAGCATCAAAGACCTAAC
This sequence comes from uncultured Syntrophomonas sp., assembly GCA_964563125.1. Taxonomy (GTDB): domain Bacteria; phylum Bacillota; class Syntrophomonadia; order Syntrophomonadales; family Syntrophomonadaceae; genus UBA1368. The sequence goes on from CAZLVY010000007.1 coordinate 23,289, forward strand.
CGTTCCATACCCCAGGGAGGCATCCTAAAAATAGAGTCACCTATGGATGGCTCAAATGTTTTGTTGTTATGTTCCAAGTGCAATAAGCCAACCCGGGTGGGACATAAAATACTTGATAACTCTGAAAAGGTAAGAATTTGCAAGAAATGCGGAGAAGTTTTGGACTAAAACTCCAGGAAGGGAGGCTAGCTATTTAATGGCTAGGTTGTACGAAGTATATAAACAGGAAATAGTGCCCAAAATGATGGACAGATTTGAATACAAAAACATTAATCAGGTACCGGTAATTGAGCGTGTCGTTCTTAATATCGGAGTAGGTGAAGCTGTTCAGAATCCTAAATCACTGGACGGAGCAGTCAATGATCTAATGGTTATCGCCGGACAAAAGCCGGTTATTACTAAAGCCAAGAAGTCTATAGCCGGATTTAAGCTGCGGGAAGGAATGCCGATCGGCTGTAAAGTAACTTTACGTGGTGAGCGGATGTATGACTTTTTGGATCGTTTAATGAATTTGGCTCTGCCAAGGGTGCGCGATTTCAGAGGAGTATCCCCCCAGGCGTTTGATGGACGCGGTAATTTTTCACTGGGAATTAAAGAGCAAACTATCTTCCCTGAAATTGAATATGACAAGATGGATAAAATCCGCGGCTTGGAAGTAGTAATTGTAACTACCGCCAAAACTGACGAAGAAGCTAGAGAATTATTGAAAAGCATGGGAATGCCATTCAGATAGGGGGTAAGTTTTAGATGGCCAAAAGAGCGTTGATTGTTAAGCAACAACGGGATGCTAAATTTGAAGTTCGCGGGTATAACAGATGTAAAATCTGTGGCAGACCACGAGCCTATATGCGTAAATTTGGCATGTGCAGAGTGTGTTTTAGAGAGTTGGCCCACAAGGGAGAAATACCCGGAGTTACTAAAGCCAGCTGGTAGTTGTATATGAAGGAGGTATAGAGAATGGTCATGACTGATCCCATCGCCGACTTTCTGACCAGAATCAGAAACGGTAACATGGTCATGCATGAAACCGTTGAAGTTCCCAGTTCTAAAATAAAAGTTTCATTAGCATTGATTTTAAAGAACGAAGGGTACATCAAGGATTATGAATATATAGAAGATGGCAAACAGGGCATTATCAGGATTTACCTGAAATACGGTCCCGATCGGAAAAGAGTTATAACTGGACTCAAGAGAATCAGCAAACCTGGTTTAAGGGTAAATGTGCAAAAAGATCAAATACCTAAAGTATTAGGTGGATTAGGTACAGCAGTACTATCAACTTCCAAAGGTGTAATGACCGATAAAAATGCCCGCAAAGAAGGTGTCGGCGGGGAAGTAATATGTTATATCTGGTAGCTGAAGGAGGGAAATTAAGTGTCAAGAATTGGTAAACAACCTATCAGTCTACCCAAAGATGTTGAGTTCAAAATGGAAGGCAATGTTATTACAGTTAAGGGGTCAAAAGGTAGCTTAAGCCAGCAAATACCAGCTGAAATTACCGTGCATCAAGAAGATAATCAGCTAATAGTTACCAGACCTTCAGATAATAAAAAGCATCGTGCTTTTCATGGCCTCAGCCGTGCCTTAATAGCCAATATGGTTGATGGAGTAACTAACGGATTTGAAAAGAAGCTGGAACTGGTAGGAGTGGGCTACAGAGCCCAAATGCAGGGAAGCAAATTAGTAATAAGCATAGGATTTTCACACCCGGTGGAAGTTGAAGCACCGGAAGGAATTGTATTTGAAGTTCCTGCAGTTACAAAAATAACTGTTAAGGGAATTGACAAACAACTGGTAGGCAATACTGCTGCTCATATTAGAGCAATCAGAAGACCTGAACCTTACAAAGGCAAGGGAATTAAATACGAAAATGAGACAATAAGACGTAAAGCTGGTAAATCGGGTGCTAAATAAGCAGGAAGGGAGTGACCGGCGTTGATTAAGAAAAAAAGTAAGAACTTGCTCAGAAAAGGCGTACATGAAAGAATCCGCAAAAAAATATCCGGCACCAATGCAGTGCCAAGGCTTTGTATATATAAAAGCCTAAATCATATATATGCACAAATAATTGACGATAAGAACGGAGTCACCCTGACAGCTGCTTCTACTTTAGAAAAAGAAGCCCAGGAACTCAGCTCAAAAACAAATATAGAAGCCGCAAAAAAAGTCGGTATTATGATCGCTGATAAGGCTAAAGCAAAGGGAATAACCAGTGTTGTATTTGATCGCAACGGTTATAAATATCACGGACGGGTAGCGGCTTTAGCAGACGCGGCCCGCGAGAACGGACTGGAATTCTAATCGGTAAATTTCCAAAGCTAGGAGGGAAACGATGCAAGACAGAGAACAGGCTGCCCCGGAATTAGTAGAAAAAGTTATAACCATTAAAAGGGTTGCCAAGGTTGTAAAAGGTGGACGGAGATTTAGATTTAGCGCCCTGGTTGTTGTAGGAGACGGTGCAGGTAGTGTTGGCACTGGTAAGGGTAAAGCAACTGAAGTTCCGGAAGCCATAAGAAAAGCAGTTGAAAATGCCAAAAAGAATATGATACTGATTCCATTAATTGACCAAAGGACTATTCCTCATCAGATCCTTGGCAGATTTGGTGCTGGACAGGTATTTTTGAAACCTGCTTCCGCAGGAACCGGAGTTATAGCAGGTGGTCCCGTCAGAGCTGTATTGGAAGCTGCCGGAGTCCATGATATCCTGACCAAGTCCCTGGGATCTACTAATGCAAATAACATTGTGCATGCCACCATGGAAGGTCTCAAATCCCTCAAACGGGTTGAAGATGTGGCCAGACAAAGGGGCAAAACCATCGACGAGATATTGAACTAGGGAGGGATAAGACTTGTCTAAACAGCTTAAGATAACCTGGACTAAGAGCTTTATAGGCTATCCTGAAACCCAGCGTAAAACAGTAAAAAGCCTGGGACTGCATAAGCTGCACCAGAGCGTTATAAAAGAAGATTCAGAACAACTCAGAGGACAGATAAATAAAGTTAACCATCTGGTTACCGTTGAAGAAATAGTAGACTAATAAGGAGGTTTTAATAGTGAAACTGGAAGAACTAAAATCTCCACCTGGTGCCAATAAGCGCATTAAAAGAGTAGGTCGGGGAACAGGTTCTGGTCATGGAAAAACATCGACCCGGGGCCATAAAGGTCAAAAATCCCGTTCGGGCGGAGGAATAAGACTTGGTTTTGAAGGCGGACAAATGCCGCTGCAAAGACGCATTCCCAAACGCGGTTTTACCAATATATTTAAGAAAGAATATGCTATTGTCAATATAAGGGACTTAAACGTATTTGATGATGGCACTGAAGTTACTCCATTGCTTCTATGGGAAGAAGGTATTATTAAATCTATTAAAGATGGAGTAAAAATACTGGGTGATGGAGAACTGGATAAAAAACTCTTTATCCAGGCAAATAAGATCAGCAAACAAGCCGAAGAGAAAGTTTTGGCCCTGGGTGGCAAAGTCGAGGTGATTTAATGTTTGGCTCCTTTTCACAGGCGTTAAAAGTAGGAGACCTCAGAACTAAATTATTATTTACCTTGTTTATGTTATTAGTCTTTAGACTCGGTGCGCATATCCCGGTCCCCGGGATAGACGCTGAAGCAGTTGCAAGCCTATTAACCGGGCAATTATTCGGGTTTTTTGATATCATTTCCGGCGGAGCATTCAAGCGGTTCAGTATCTTTGCCATGAGCATAACTCCGTACATTAATGCATCTATTATCATGAACCTGTTGCAGGTAATTGTACCTAAACTTGAAGAATTATCCAAAGAGGGCGAAGAAGGTAAAAAACAGATTGCTCAGTATATACGTTACTTTGCAATCGTTCTGGCTTTTATCCAGGCTATAGGTATGACCTTTGCACTGGGAAGAAGCGGAGCCATAGAAGCCCCTGGAATAGCTACTTATCTTATAATCGCAGTTTCATTAACTGCAGGTACCGCCTTCCTTATGTGGATTGGTGAAATGATTACGGAAAAAGGCATCGGCAATGGAATATCCTTAATAATCTTTGCCGGTATTGTTTCCAGACTACCATCGCAGATTGCTGGGGTTGGGCAAGAACTGGCAGGAGGAATAGTTGGATATTTCAATATTCTTCTCTTTATAGTTCTGGCTCTGGCGATAATAGCAGCGATAATTGCGGTTAATGAAGGACAGCGGCGCTTACCCATTCAATATGCCAAGCGGGTAGTAGGACGCAAAATGTATGGTGGACAAAGCACTTTTTTACCTTTGAAGGTAAACGCGGCAGGTGTTATTCCTATTATATTTGCGATGTCCTTAATGATGTTTCCGGCAACTATTGCCTCATGGGCACCACAGGATTCAGCCATTAACCAATTTTTAAATACGTACTTTAACTTTGGCAGTATTGCATATAACTTGGTTTATGCAGCGCTGATAGTATTTTTCACCTATTTCTATGTGGCTATAATTTTTAACCCTGTAGATGTAGCGGAAAATATAAAAAAATACGGTGGTTTTGTACCGGGAATCAGACCGGGCAGACCAACCGCAGAATATATTGACAGAGTACTGTCAAGACTTACTCTGGCCGGTGGAATATTCCTGGGGCTGATTGCTATTTTACCAAACTTTGTAATCGGACTTACGGGGATAACCAGTTTATGGTTTGGGGGAACAGCTCTACTTATTGTTGTAGGTGTAGCCCTTGACACTATGAAACAGATAGAGTCACATTTATTATTACGCAGTTATGAAGGCTTTGTTAAGTAGGAGATGATCAAATGAATATAGTATTAATGGGTCCTCCTGGCGCCGGTAAAGGAACACAGGCAGAGCTTATTAAAGCAAACTACCTTATACCGCATATTGCTACTGGTGATATGTTTAGAGAAGCAGTTAAGAATGCTACTGAGTTAGGCCTAAAAGCCAAGAGTTTTATGGATGAAGGTAAATTGGTACCCGATGAAGTGACTATCGGGATAGTCAAAGAAAGACTGGCTCAACCTGATTGTGCAAAGGGATTTATGCTGGATGGGTTTCCCCGCACTACACCTCAAGCCGAAGCGCTGGATCAGGTATTAAGTGATTTAGGAAAGAAAATTGAGTCGGTAATTAATATATTTGTCCCCCGGGAAATTCTTTTACAAAGAATTCTGAGCAGGGTTACCTGTAATAATTGTAAAGCTGTTTTCAATTTAAGATTTTTACAAGACCACCAAACCTGCCCAAAATGTGGCGGAGAGTTAGGATATCGCAGTGATGACCGCGGTGAAATTGCCAAAACCCGTTTAGAAGTTTATCTGGAACAGACATTGCCTTTGCTGCAGTACTATCAGGAAAGACATGTTTTAAACAGTGTTGATGGCAACCGTGAGTCAGAAGAAGTATTTGAAGATATAAAAGATCTTTTGGAGAAAATTTAATGATACTAATTAAGACCCCGGAAGAAATTGCCAAAATGCGAGTAGCCGGGCAGGTAGTAGCTCAGGTGTTAAAAATTTTAGAAAGCAAGGTAGCTCCTGGAATCACCACAGCGTATCTTAACCAGATTGCTGAAGAAGAATGCAGGAAAAGAGGAGCCATACCAGTTTTTAAAAATTACCCTAATTTCAGAGGAGGCAGGCCCTTCCCCGGAGCTATCTGTGCATCAGTAAATAATGAAGTAGTGCATGGAATACCTGGAAGCCGCGTGCTAAAAGAAGGAGATATAATAAGTATTGACTTCGGTGTCATTGTAGATGGATTTGCCGGTGACTCAGCCTTAACTGTTGCGGTTGGCGAAGTCGATCCTGAGGTAAGAAAGCTTATTCAGGTCACAGAAGAATCACTTATGCGGGGAATTAAGCAAGCTAAGGCCGGAAATCGGTTAGGTATGGTTTCCAATGCTATCCAAACTTACGCAGAAAAAAACGGCTTTTCGGTAGTTAGAGAATTTGTTGGACATGGCATTGGGGCTGAAATGCATGAAGAACCGCCAGTCCCTAATTACGGCCGACAGGATCGAGGACCTACCCTTAAGGCAGGTATGGCGCTGGCCATTGAACCGATGGTGAATATGGGCAGTAAAGATGTTTATACCGATGGTGATGAGTGGACGGTAGTTACCAGAGATGGCGCCTATTCAGCTCACTTTGAACATACTATTGTAATCGGTGATAAAGAACCTGAAATTCTTACCTTGAGATAATTGGGGGTGGAATATAAAATGAATAATAGGTTGGGTAAAATTGTATATTCCAAATCTGGTCGTGATAAAGGTAAGATGTTTGTAATAATAGGCACAGTTGATGAGAATTTTGTAATGTTAGCAGACGGTGATCTGAGAAAAGTTGAAAAGCCCAAGCTGAAAAATATCAAACATGTACAAATGACCAACATGACTGCCGAAGATATTTTAACCAGTATAACCAGTGGAGTTATACCAGATAATCACATTATTAAAAAAACCCTGAGAAAGATTCAGGAAACCAGAGAAAGAGTGGGAAGGAGGTCTGATAATGGCTAAAGATGATGTAATTGAGGTGGAGGGGATTGTTCTTGAACCACTGCCGAATGCCATGTTTAGAGTTGAACTGGACAATGGTCACAAAGTCCTTGCCCATATATCTGGGAAAATGCGTATGAATTTTATCAGAATACTGCCTGGTGACAAAGTAACGGTGGAATTATCACCATATGACCTGAATCGTGGTAGAATTATATATCGTTTTAAGTAGAATAACCCTCATCTTACAAGGAGGTAATTACTGTGAAAGTCAGTGCATCAGTAAAGCCGATGTGTGAAAAATGTAAAATTATTAAACGCAAAGGCAAAGTAATGGTAATTTGTGAAAATCCTAAACACAAGCAAAAACAAGGATAATGGGAGGTGAACGAATTTGGCAAGAATAGCGGGTGTAGACCTGCCCCGAGATAAAAGAGTAGAAATATCACTAACTTATATTTTTGGTATAGGTAGACCTTCTGCTCGGAAAATATTGCTGCAAGCAGGTATAAATTTCGATACCAGAGTAAAAGATTTAACCGAGGAAGAAGTTTCCAAATTAAGAGAAATTATCGAAAAAAACCACCAGGTTGAAGGAGACCTTCGCCGTCAGGTTAGCATGGATATAAAAAGACTTATGGATCTTGGTTGTTACCGGGGCATAAGGCATCGCCGCGGTCTGCCGGTACGCGGACAAAAGACCAAAACTAATGCGCGTACACGTAAAGGACCGAAACGGGTATCAGGCGGTAAGAAAAAATAGTCTAGAAGGGAGATAAATTTGTGGCACGTAGAGCAACCGCAAGGGTAAAAAGACGTGAAAAGAAAAATATCGAAAATGGTATAGCTCATATCAAGTCAACCTTTAATAATACAGTTATTTCTATAACTGATAAGCATGGAAACGCTATTTCCTGGGCCAGTGCCGGTACATCCGGATTTAAAGGCTCCAGAAAGAGTACACCATTTGCCGCTCAGCAGGCAGCAGAAACAGCAGCAAACGCAGCAATGGAACATGGTTTAAAAGAGGTTGAATGTTATGTGAAAGGACCAGGTGCCGGTCGTGAGGCAGCTATCAGATCTCTGCAGGCAGCAGGACTGGAAGTCAGTGCTATCAAAGACGTGACACCTATTCCGCATAATGGCTGCAGACCGCCAAAAAGAAGAAGAGTTTAGGAGGTAGTGGTAGATGGGAAGATATACTGAAGCAGTTTGTCGCCAGTGCCGCCGCGAAGGACAAAAACTGTTCCTTAAAGGGGACAGATGTTACTCTGACAAATGTTCCGTGGAGAGGAAGCCATATGTACCAGGTGCACATGGACAGGGGCGCAGGGGAAAACCAACCGAATATGGACTGCAATTAAGAGAAAAACAACAGACCAAAAGAATATATGGTCTGCTGGAAACTCAATTTCATAATTATTTCAAAAAAGCTGACAGACAGCCTGGCATTACTGGTGAGAATCTGTTAATACTCCTGGAAAGACGCTTTGATAATATTGTTTTTAGACTTGGTTTCGCAGCTTCCCGCAAAGAAGCTCGTCAATTAGTTAACCATGGGCATTTTCTGCTCAATGGTAAAAAAGCTGATATTCCTTCTATGATGTTAAAAGTAGGAGATGTCATACAGGTTAGAGAAAATAGCCGCAGTTCACATAAATTCGAAGCTCTGCAGGATGCGGCTACTTATAAGACACCACCTGATTGGCTTAGTGTAGATGTAGAGAATATGGCTGGAACAGTTTTAGCTTATCCGTTGAGAGAGCAAATTGATACAACGATTAATGAACAGCTAATAGTTGAGCTTTACTCTAGATAGATAAACCTCTAGAAAAAAAGGGGGAATTAAATTAATGCTAGAGATGGAAAAACCGCGTATCGAGTGCGTGGAAAAAGACAATGATAAGAGCTATGGAAAATTTATGATTGAACCATTGGAAAGAGGATATGGAACTACTTTAGGCAATGCATTGCGCCGGGTTCTTTTATCCTCATTGCCAGGTTCTGCCATAACCTCGGTCAAGATCGAAGGTGTGCTGCACGAATTTTCTACCCTGCCTAATGTAGTAGAAGATACTACGGAAATAATATTAAACCTCAAACAAATGATTATCAAATACGATGGTAATGAACGTAAAATCATTCGTTTGGAGCAAACCGGCGCCAAGGATGTTAAGGCTGGCGATATTATTCAGGATGCCGAAATTGAAATACTAAATCCTGAATTGCATATTGCCACTCTTGATAAAGATGCCAAATTCGAAATGGAAATGACAGTGGAAAAAGGCCGAGGTTATGTCAGTGCTGATCAGCAGCCTAACAAGAACGATGAAATAGTTGGTTTGATTCCCATTGATTCCATTTATACACCGGTTACCCGGGTAAACTATACTATAGACCATGCACGAGTAGGCAAAAGGACTGACTATGACAGCCTGATTCTGGAAGTCTGGACAAATGGCAGCATAAGCCCGGAAGAATCAGTTAGCTTTTCAGCGCAAATACTTATTGAATACCTGAAGTTATTTACTGAAATAGACGACACTTATGCTGAAATAGAGATATTAGTAGAAAAAGAAGAAGATAAAAAAGACAAAGTACTTGACATGTCTATTGAAGAACTGGAACTTTCGGTACGGGCTTCCAATGGACTGAAAAGAGCTAATATTAATTCGGTCGGTGATTTAATCGAAAAAACTCGTGAAGAAATGAGTAAGATTAGAAATCTTGGTCAAAAATCACTGGAAGAAATCGAGAGAAAACTGAAGGAACTGGAGTTAGCCTTTAAAAAACCAGAAGATTAGAAGGGAGGATATCCATTGAGTTACCGTAGATTAGGGCTCAGGAGCGACCATAGAAGAGCAGTACTTAGAAATGCTGTTACTTCTTTGTTGGATTGTGAAAAGATCACAACCACAGAAACCAGAGCCAAAGAGATAAGAAAAATATCCGAAAAAATGATTACTTTAGCCAAAAGAGGCGATTTACATGCCAAACGGCAGGTAGACTCATATGTTATGACTGATGCTATTGTTTACAAACTTTTTAGCACTTTAGCTGAACGTTATCGCGACCGCCCAGGTGGTTATACCAGAATGGTCAAAGTCGGTTACCGTAAAGGCGACGGTGCCCCTATGGTTATACTAGAATTAGTTGACTAAAGATGATTAACCTTCGAAAATTAGCTTTTCCTATGCCCAGGGCGGTGCACCAGTTGTAGGCAATTTTTGCCTGGGTGAAAATGAATTAATAGCCGTCATGGGCCAGGAATGGTTCAGGACAATCTACGTTAGCCTGACTCTTAAATGGATATTATTTCCTGATAGCGGGCAGGTAAGGTCAACGGTTTAAACACACGATAACCCGTGGGCAGTGGGTTGGTTTTACTGTTTGTTGATCGCGATAAGCAGTTTATAATCAGGTAGTATTGAGACTGCATAATTTGGGGTTATCATCCCATCAAATATAGACAGAGTTGATACCGCTGTAAAAATGGTATCGATGGAGGAGTTTAAATAACATCCTCCTCATCTTTTATCGAGAAGAATAAAAGCAGGTCTATTATGATGAATAAAAACGCGATAAATTCAAATGCCATAAATTAATGTTATATAGTTTTTAATGCTTCGGGGAGAGTTCATGAGCAGAATTAAAATGATAATTGAATATGATGGCAGTAATTATCACGGTTTTCAGATTCAAACCAATGCCCATACTATCCAGGCTGAGATCGAGTATAACCTAGGCAAGCTGACCGGAGAAAAAATAGCCATAATTTCTGCCGGCAGGACAGATACTGGAGTTCATGCCGCCGGTCATGTAATTGCCTTTGATAGTAATGCTACTATACCTCCTGAAAAATGGCGCTTTGCCCTTAATAGTTTTTTACCGCCTGACATAAGAGTTCTGAAAAGTGAGGCAGTGGCAGCTAATTTCCATCCCCGTTTTGATGCTATTAGCAAAAGCTATACCTATTTGATTTATCGTCAGGAGCAGGGAGAAATTTTTATACGTAATCATGCCTGGTGTAATGGAGAAAAACTCGATATTGCAGCAATGCAAAAAGCCTGTCAAATAATAACCGGACGGCATAACTTTAAATCCTTTTGCGCTTCAGGGTCATCAGTTAAAAGCTTTGAGCGTAATGTAAAAAAATGCATCCTCTATTATAATGAACCTTATCTAAATATGGAAATTTGTGCGGATGGATTTTTGTACAATATGGTTAGAATAATAATGGGAACATTAATTGAAGTCGGCAGAGGCAACTATCCTGCCGAGCATGTAGAGAAAATAATAGCCGCCCAAAACCGCAATGAAGCTGGCATCACCGTTCCTGCACAGGGACTCTACCTGCTCAGGGTAGACTATGAATGAAGCAGGGGATATTCTTATTATTCAGCTGGAAAGATAGCGTTTTTCTTGACAAGTGGAGTAGTATTATCTAATATAAGAAGGTAGTCTCTAGGTTTATGCCTGTCTCCTGCCCCGTTGACAGATATGACCCTGATGAATACGGAACAATTCTCATAGAAGGTGAGATACAGGAGGGAAAGACTTGAAAACATATATAGCGAAACCGCTGGAAGTCGAGCGGGAATGGTTCGTAATCGATGCTACTGACCAGGTTCTGGGCAGATTAGCTTCTGAAGTTGCCGCTATTTTAAGAGGTAAACACAAACCGATTTATACTCCTAATGTTGATACAGGTGATTTTGTAATAATAATTAATGCTGAGAAAATAAAACTAACCGGAAATAAACTGAATCAGAAAATGTTGCGTCATCATTCCGGTTTTCCAGGTGGCTTGAAAGAAATGGACTATGGTACCGTTTTGCAGAAGAAACCTGAAAAAGCCATAGAGGTGGCGGTAAAAGGAATGCTTCCCCATAACCATTTAGGTGCGCAAATGTATCGCAAACTTAAAGTATACCGGGGAAATGAACACCCGCATCTGGCTCAACAACCAAAATTGCGCGAGCTTAGAGGGTAAGGAGGAAAAATATGGCGAACATACAATATTGGGGAACTGGCAGAAGGAAAAGCGCTGTAGCCAGAGTAAGATTAGTACCTGGTGATGGCAATATATCTATAAACAAAAGAACTTTCGAGAATTTTTTCCCTAACCGTACCAGCAGACTAATAGTTCTGCAGCCACTTGAGCTAACTGATATGAGTCAAAGATTTGATATAATCTGTACGGTTCATGGTGGTGGAGTTACCGGCCAGGCAGGTGCTGTGCAGTTAGGAATTGCCCGGGCTTTAACCAAGGCTGATCCTGAATTCAGGCCGCCGCTTAGAAAAGCTGGTTTTCTTACTCGTGACCAGCGCATGATAGAAAGAAAGAAATATGGTCTGCACAAAGCTAGAAAAGCTCCGCAATACTCAAAAAGATAATACTATTTTTATTAACCTCCTCGATTCGGGGAGGTTTTGTTTTGTTTAGGCTTAATAAAAATGGAAAAAGCAGCATATAAAAGAATAACACTATCTTACGAGGGAGATGAAGCTTTTGCGCAACAAGGCTTTTTTTATTCCCAGAAGGCAAACAGCTATTATGATAGCTGTCATATTTCTGCTGGTTTTATTTATAACAGCAACCAGACCTGAAAACAGTCATGAGGAAGCAGTTTTTTCCTACGGATTAGCCAGTCAGATAATAGTAATTGACGCGGGACACGGGGGCTTGGATCAGGGAGCAACCAGAGGTAACTATGCGGAACATGACATAACTCTTGAGATAGCAAAAAAGTTAGAGGCTAACTTAAGTCAGGCAGGCGCAGCAGTAATTATGCTTAGAGAAAATGAAAGCGACCTGGCCGGTGATGAATTTAGCGGTACTATTCGCCAACATAAAAATGCCGATATGAAAAGCAGAGTAACTATAGCCAATGAGGCCAAGGCTAATTTATACATCAGTATACATGTTAATGCAGTACCGAGCTCCGGTTGGTCAGGGGCACAAGCCTTTTACAGACCCAAGAGCGAAGAAAGCAAAATAATAGCTCGCTCTATTCAGCAGGAATTAACCGGAATTTTGGGGAATACTAAGCGTAAGGCAGCACCAGGCGCTTATTATGTTTTAAACAATGTTGATATGCCGGCAGTTTTAATTGAAAGCGGCTTTATATCAAATCCGCAGGAAGCTCGCCTTTTAGCCAACGAGGAGTATCAAAGCAAAGTTGCCTATGCAATTTTTGCCGGGGTTGCAAGAGCAGCAATTTATAATAATGAAATATCAGCTGAAACCGAATAAAATATTAAAAAAATATGGTAGGCAAACTATAGAAGAAGGAGGTTGCCTAAAATGATTACTTATCTGGCTTACACACCACATCCACCTTTAATCGTCCCGGCTATCGGGGGACGCAGACTTAAGGAAGTACAGGCGACTGTGGATGGAATGAGAAAAATGGCAGCAGAGACAGCAGAAAGCTCACCTGAGACCCTGGTATTTTTAACTCCGCATGGCAATGTATTTAAAGATGCCATTTCATGTCTGGGCGACCCCGTGCTAAACGGCGATTTTGCTGATTTCAATGTGAATGATATGCGGACAAGCTGCCCCAATGATTTAGATCTGGCAGCCCAGATAGGCTTTAATTGTGCTGACAACGATATAGATTTTATTTTAGTCGATAAGAATAATGCTCAGAGCTACAGACTGCAAAACCGTCTTGATCACGGAATTTTAGTGCCGCATTATTATCTGGGTGAGGCAGGTCTGGCGGATATTCCTATTGTAGCTATCAGCATAGGATTTCTACCTTTGATTAAACTGTATCAGTTAGGGACTTTGATTGCCAAGAGTGCTGAGTATTTAGGCAGAAAAATTGCCGTAATTGCTTCCGGAGATATGTCCCACCGCTTAAAAGCAGAGGGGCCTTATGATTTTCACCCTGATGGGCGTAGTTACGATGCAGAAATAGAACGACTGCTTAAGGCATCTGACACCAGGTCACTGCTAAATATACCTGAAAGTTTACGGGAGAATGCCGGTGAATGCGGCTATCGCTCGCTGGTAATCATGCTGGGCTGTCTGGATAAACGTAATTATCAAAGTCAGGTATTCAGTTATGAAGGACCTTTTGGAGTAGGCTATTTGACAGCGGGGCTGACTCCAGGACAAGAGATGCCTGGCATTTTAGAAGAATGGCAGGAGGAAATCCGGGACAATGCCGCAGTTGATGCCAGTGTTCCGGTTCTGTGGGCGCAGCAGGTTTTAAAAGAATATCTGCTGACAGGCAAAATACCGCCGCTTCCCGAAGAATTTAAGCAATTGACTCTTGCCCGTGCCGGTGCTTTTGTCTCTTTGAAAAAACATGGTAATCTGCGCGGCTGTATCGGAACTATAATGCCTTGTTACGATGATTTATCGATAGAAATAGCCCATAATGCCATAAGCGCAGCTGTCAGAGATCCCCGTTTCCGTCCTGTAATATCTCAGGAGTTTGACGACTTAGTCTTTTCGGTTGATATATTAGGTGATCCTGAGCCCTGCCGCCGGGAGGATTTAGATGCAAAAGAATACGGAGTAATTGTTACCAGAGGGCAAAGACGCGGACTGCTCTTACCGGACCTGGAAGGAGTCGAAACGGTAGAAGAACAACTGGCAATTGCCCTGCAAAAGGCAGGAATAAAACCAGAGGATAATTACACCATAGAAAGATTCACCGTAACCAGGTACGAATAAAATATTTTCAAAAATAAATCTTTGCTGAATAAATGCACAATAGAAATAATAAGAAAAGGTGCCTTTTATGCCTAAAGTAGAAGCCAGTTATTATGAAAAAGTATCTCCTGATCGGGTCAAGTGCTGTCTTTGTCCGCAGAACTGCCTGATTAGACCGGGACAAAGCGGCATCTGCCGGGTAAGGATTAATGAAGAAGGAAAGTTATACACGCTAAACTACGGCGAAATTGCCTCATTAGCCCTTGACCCCATTGAAAAGAAACCACTCTATCATTTTTATCCCGGCAGTCAAATATTATCGGCAGGAACCTGGGGATGTAACTTAGCCTGCTCATTTTGTCAAAATTACAGCCTGGCTCAGCAAAAAGCCCCCACCAAAGTTATAATGCCTGAAGCGCTGGTGGATATTGCTCTGCAGGCAGCAGCAGATGGCTCAATTGGCATTGCTTTTACCTATAATGAACCATCCATCTGGTTTGAATATATACTGGAAACCGCCCAAAAAATGAAAGCTCAGGGCTTAAAAACGGTTCTGGTCACCAATGGCTATATTAAACAAGAGCCTTTATGCGAATTACTGCCCTTTATAGATGCAGCCAATGTAGATGTAAAAGCATTCACCGAAGTCTTTTATCAGCGCAACTGTAAAGGACGGCTTAAAGAAGTAAAAGAAAATGTAGAATATATGGCGGGCAAAATCCAAGTGGAGATAACCAATCTTATTATTCCAGAGGAAAACGACAGTCCTGAAGAAATAGAAGCAATGGCGGCCTGGCTTGCATCAATAAACCCTGATATCCCCCTGCATTTGTCCCGCTACTATCCTGCTTACAAAATGCAGCGCGATCCTACCCAGGAATCAACCATGCTCCAGGCACAAAGAATTTGCCAAAAGCATCTGCATTTCGTATATTTGGGCAACCTGCCCGGAACCAATAATCATACTCCCTGCCTGCAGTGCGGAGAGGTATTAGTATCAAGAAATGCTTACAGCGTACAAATAAAAGGCATAAGAGACGGGAAATGCAGTCATTGCAGGGCTGAAATTAATCACATAACTGGGTGCCCATAATTATGATAATAAATATGCAGCAAAGGAAAACGTAAATGAATTTGCCAAATGAAAATAAAATTGAAAATTATGCGGGAGTAAAAATTCTGGTGGAGACAGCTCTACTGGGACATGGCCTGCCTTCAATCAAGAATGAGCAAATAGCTGCGCAATGGCCTGAAGCCACCAGTGTAAAATTAGTCTGGCTGCAGGCGGGTCAGATTAAAACTGGCGGTATCGCTGAGTTTTTATCCATAAGATTGACTGGTCAGGATTGGAGGCGGGCGAACAGCGACAATTTAGCAGCAATGATAAATGCCCGGCAGAATGCTTTTTTAACGGTTTCTGCTTTAATAGCATTGTTTGATAATGAAGATAATAAAAGCATTATCGTTACCGCCGGTTTAGGCGGAATCAGGGATAATACAATTTCAGCCGATCTGCAGGTAATTCAGAAGAGTCATGCTATTGTTTTTGCTACAG
The DNA here is from genome assembly GCA_964563125.1 of uncultured Syntrophomonas sp. Classification (GTDB taxonomy): domain Bacteria; phylum Bacillota; class Syntrophomonadia; order Syntrophomonadales; family Syntrophomonadaceae; genus UBA1368. The sequence goes on from CAZLVY010000007.1 coordinate 38,990, forward strand.
CCTTTAAAGATGTATTAGATTATGAGCAAACCTTTAACTATATAAATGCTAATAAAATAAATATAGGAGGCTGGAAAAACAGCGTGTTTGACGGGTTCATTTTCCGCCACCCTCTGGCATATAAACTGAAAAGTATTGATGAAAAGTTGCTTTATTGGCAAATGCAGAAGAATAAACATGTTATCGTTCTTAACGGCATTCCACTTCATAAGAGAATTGATGATTCAGGTATCCTTCAGCAAGCCAGGCAGGCAGGAGAAGAAGACGAAAAGCAGGGAGAGCAGTTTCATCCGGTGGTAAATGAGGCATTAGATTTATTAACGGCAGGTAAAGCATCAGAGCTCCAATTAGAGGCTTTATCAGCTAATTTATCAGCAGCCATTCAGTACCTGGATTATTTGACTAAAAGACTTTTTTAACGATAAAAATAGAGGAGAAGACCTAAAAGGTATTCTCCTCTTTATATGAAAGCTTACGGAATGAATCCGCTCGCTGTTCAACCCCAATTGTTTTATCCTGTTGCCTTGTTTAACTTTTCATGTTCCTATATATTACCCACAATTCACTATATGAATTCATAGTTTTTTATGTGCGTAGTTTATATAATTTTTTCCAAGATTTATAGCCAATATATTCTGGCAGCAGATGGCAGGAGGAGTTAAAAATTAAAATGAAAAGGGATATAATAACGCTATAGTTATATGATAAGCAGCGTCAGGGGGATAGGAATGGATATCAAAAGGATTACTCTGGGAATTACTAACAGTTATTTATTAGAAGGCGATGAAGGCTATGTGATGATTGATGCCGGAACTATTAAACAAGAAAAGAAATTCTTACACCGCATTGCTCATCTGGGCATCAAAGCTAGACAGATAAAGCTGATTATTATTACCCATGCCCATTTTGATCATGTAGGCAGCCTGGCAGCAATCAAAGCCTTATGCAATAATTGTCCGGTACTGATTCATCCGCTGGAAGCCGAATTATTATCAACTCCTGTAGTAGCAATACCACCCGGCACCAACTTGCAGGGTAAAATAATCAGTAGCCTGGGCAGATTGAACAGACCATTACTGAAATTCCCGCCGGTTACCGCCGAGAAAATTTTTGACGGCCAATTCGACCTTAATATCTATGGCATAGATGGTAAGGTTATTCATACTCCCGGACATACACCAGGGTCATTATCAGTATTGTTGGGGGATGGCAAGGCTATAGTGGGAGATTTAGCGGTAAATTATAAGGTGTCTGATATTTTTCCGCCGTTTGCAGTCGACCCGGAAAATCTATTCGCCAGTTGGAACCTGTTAATTAAAGCTGGCGCAAAAAGGATTTATCCAGCCCATGGGTCGTCTTTTCCGGTAGAAAAATTATTAAAAAGTTATGATGAGCATATGAAAGCTTGAAGAGCTTAGATCTAACTTGGTCAGGGCAGGAATGATCCTGCTTTTTTTGTTTTAATGCACTTCTGATGTATATATCTTAATAAATAAGAGTGAATATATTGTTAGCATTAATTCTTTAGCATTCCCGGCAGGCACGGAAAACAGCATAGATCTTATATAAAAAAAGAGAGAAAAGCTGTTGTAATATTATACATGCGGATGTATAATTATAAACATTATTTAATAAATTAAATTAAATACATAATTTAAGCTGAATATAAGGAGGTCTTTAAGTTGTACCGGATAGGAATAGTCGGTGATGGATATACCGCCGCTGATTTACTGAGAATACTGGCGGGACATGATGAGGTGGAAGTGGTAAGGATACTTTCAACCGAGAATGTCGGCAAAAAAATAACCGATGTTTACCCTCATCTGCTGGGATTTAGCGATTTAGTCTGTCAGCAAAGCGATATAAAAAATCTAGCGGATCAGTGTAACGCAGTATTTTTAGCACTTCCGCATGGCCTGTCAGTACCTATGGCAACCCAACTCCTTGAATACGGTATTAAGTGTATCGATCTGGGAGCTGACTTCCGCTTTAATGACAGCGAAATTTATAAAAAATATTATGGCTTGACACATGCTAATCCGGAACTGCTAAATGAGGCTGTTTACGGGATACCCGAGCTTTACCGGGAAAAGATTAAAACGGCCAGACTGGCAGCCAATCCCGGATGTTTCCCCACCAGTGCTATACTTCCACTGGTGCCGCTGCTAAATGCCGGGGTTATAGAATCCAGTGATATTATTATAGATGCCAAAACCGGTGTTTCCGGGGCAGGCAGGACGCCCAGTCCGACCAGTCACTTTTGCGCCGTTAATGAAAATATTAATGCCTATGGGGTAGGGACCCATCGTCACGCACCGGAAATTGCCCAGGAGTTGAGTTTGGCGGCCGGCAGCAAGATAGATATAACCTTTACTCCGCATTTAGTGCCCATGAACCGAGGCATTTTAAGTACTATTTATACCAGATTGAGACCCGGGGTGTCAGGGGCACAATTAAGAGAAATACTGACTAATAAATACGGTCGGGAAACTTTTGTGAAGATACTGCCGGAAGGTGTAATGCCGCATACCAAATGGGTCTATGGCAGTAATTTGGTCCATATAAATCTGGTTGTGGATGAAGAGAGCAGGAGGGTAATATTATTATCGGCTCTGGACAATCTGACTAAAGGAGCCTCCGGGCAGGCAGTACAGAACATGAACCTGATGCTGGGCATCGAAGAGAATACGGCTTTAAACAGCCCGGCAGTTTTTCCCTAAAATACTTAGATTCAAGGAGATGAAATAAATGAAAACAATTAACGGAGGAATCACAGCTCCGGCTGGTTTTTTAGCCTCGGGAGTATGTGCCGAAATAAAGAAAGCAGACAAAAAAGATGTGGCCATTATATTTTCAGAAGTTCCCTGTACAACAGCGGGAGTTTTTACTACTAATGCAGTACGGGCCGCCTGTATAGATGTTAATAAAAAGCATTTGCAAGACGGTCGGGCACAGGCAATAGTAGCTAACAGCGGCAATGCCAATGCCTGCACCGGTGAACAGGGTGTGGCCGATACTTTAGAGATGGCTAAGCTGACAGCAGAGTTACTTAGCCTTGAGCCCCAGGATATCCTGGTGGCTTCTACCGGAGTAATCGGAGTATTTATGCCAATGGATCGTATAACCAGTGGGATTAAGGCAGCAGCGCCGCTGCTTTCACTGCAGGGGTCAGATGATGCTGCTCAGGCTATTATGACTACTGATTTGGCTAAAAAAGAAATCGCGGTAGAAATAGAACTGGACGGTAAAGCAGTAAAAATAGGCGCCATTGCTAAAGGCTCGGGGATGATTCATCCCAATATGGCTACTATGCTGGGCTTTATAACTACCGATGCTGCCATCAGTGCTGACTGCTTGCATAAGCTAATCAGTGAGAGCAGCAATATAAGCTACAACATGGTCAGCGTGGACCGTGATACATCAACTAATGATATGGCGATAATCCTGGCCAATGGCTTGGCCGGCAACAGTATTATAGATGATCCCGACTCAGGTGATTTCAAGCTATTTAAAGAGGCACTAGATTTCGTTAATACCACCCTGGCGAAAAAAATTGCCCGTGACGGGGAAGGCGCCAGCCATTTAATCGAGGTCAAGGTAATAAATGCAGCAGATGAAAATACCGCCCGGTTAATTGCCCGCTCTATAACCGGTTCCAATCTGACCAAAGCTGCAGTTTTTGGTGAAGATGCCAACTGGGGACGGATACTGGCAGCTGCCGGCTATTCCTCGGCGCAATTTGAGGCGGATAAAGTTGATATTTATCTGGGTCAGGAGAAAATGGCAGAAGGCGGTATGGGATTAATATTTGACGAAGAAAAAGCCCGGCTGGAACTGCAGAAGGAAGAAGTTCTTATTACCGTAGACTTAAACAGCGGTCAGGCCTCAGCTACTGCCTGGGGATGTGACCTTTCCTACGAATATGTTCGCATCAATGCGGCTTATCGCACTTAATTAATGATAAGAAAAAGGGGGGATTAAATTGACCTTTTCAGCACTGGAAAAAGCCGAAATACTAGTCGAAGCACTTCCATATATAAAAGAATTTCACGGCAAAAGAGTAGTAATTAAATACGGCGGAGCCGCTATGGGTGACTGTATGCTGAAAGAAAAAATCATGCAGGATATAGTTTTGATGAAATATGTAGGCATGCATCCTATAATAGTACATGGCGGCGGACCGGAAATAAACATTATGCTCAAACGTTTAAACCTGAAAAGTGAATTTGTTGATGGTCTAAGAGTAACCGACCACGATACTATGGAAATCGTAGAAATGGTTTTAGGCGGCAAAGTTAATAAAGAAATCGTAGCCGGCATCAATGCCAGCGGCGGTAAAGCAATTGGTATTTCCGGCAAAGATGGCAAGCTGATTATGGCCACGCCTGCTGAAGACAGCGAGCGGATGGGATTTGTCGGCAGAGTTGGGCAGATAAATCCGGAGATAATTACCACTATAATAGAAAATGGCTACATACCAGTTATTGCGCCTATAGGTATGGATGAACAGCGAAATAGTTACAATATTAATGCCGACCTGGTGGCGGCAGCCATTGCAGTAGCCATGAAAGCTGATAAACTGGTACTCTTAACTGATGTGCCGGGTCTTTTAAGAGATCCGAAAGATCCGGATACCCTTATTTCTGTTTTAAAAACCAGTGAAGTAGTAAAATATATAGAGCAGGGCGTTATCAGCGGGGGCATGACACCAAAAGTCCAGTGCTGTGTAGAAGCAGTTACGGGAGGTGTAGGCAGGACCCATATTGTTGATGGACGTGTACCACATTCCATACTCCTGGAAGTGTTTACCCGCCAGGGTGTTGGAACTATGGTTGTTAATGAATAAATGCTCACTTTGAAGGGAGAAATAAATAGTAATGA
>CAZLVY010000007.1:43970-56788 GCA_964563125.1 uncultured Syntrophomonas sp.
AAACTGGCTTTAATAACCGGTCTGGATAAAGTTTTCTTCTGCAACAGCGGTACAGAAGCCAATGAAGCTGCTATAAAACTCACCCGTAAATATTTTTACCGCCAAAAACAAAACAAATATGAAATCATAAGTTTTAGCAATTCATTTCACGGTCGGACACTGGGAGCGCTTTCTGCCACCGGGCAAACCAAATATCAGAAAGGGTTTGAACCCATGATGAAAGGCTTTGTCTATGCCGAGTATAATGACATTTCTTCGGTAGAAGCAGCTATTACCGAAAACACTGCCGCTATAGTTGTGGAAATCATTCAGGGAGAAGGCGGTGTACTGCCGGCAGAACTTAATTTTCTGCGTGGTTTAAGAAAGATATGTGACCGGGAGGAGCTGCTTTTAATTGTGGATGAAGTCCAGACCGGGGTAGGCAGAACCGGAAAATTCCTGGCTTGTCAGCTTTATGATATAAAAGCCGATATCGTTACCCTGGCTAAAGGACTAGGCGGAGGAATACCCATTGGCGCAACACTGGCTACCGAAAGGGTGGCATCAGGCTTCCAGCCGGGAGACCATGCTGCAACCTTTGGCGGTAACCCTTTATCTACTGCCGTTGCCGGTAAAACAGTAGAGATTATCAGTGAAGATAGCTTTTTAAAACAGGTAGAAAAAATGGGCGAGTACTTAAGTGGGAAATTACTGAATATTAATGACTCGCGTATAGTCCATTTCCGTGCCCGGGGACTGATGCAGGGTCTGGAGTTTGATCGGGAAGTAAAAGAACTAGTCAATATTTGTATGAAAAAAGGTCTGCTGCTGGTTAATGCCGGACCCAAAGTTTTACGCTTCGTTCCGCCGTTAACCGTCAACGAGATTGAAATAAACGGTGCCATTGCTATACTGGAACAAGCCTTGCAAGAGTGGCAGTAATAATAGAGGAGGGGAAACATGTTTGAAATTAAAGACACCTTAAAAGGAAAATCTTTTATTAGCATTCATGACTTTAGCAGCGCCGATATCGAATACATACTGGAAGTAGGAGCGGAGATCAAAAAGCTGCAGAAGAAGGGGATTCCTCATCCTTATCTGGCCGGCAAAACCTTAGGCATGATATTTCAAAAATCATCGACCAGAACCAGAGTAGCCTTTGAAGTAGGTATGTATCAACTGGGCGGTCATGCACTGTTTCTAAGTTCACGTGACATTCAGGTAGGCAGAGGTGAGACTATAAAAGATACTGCTCAAGTTTTAGGTCGTATGCTTGATGGCATTATGATCCGTACCTTTTCACACGATGAAGTAATTGAGTTGGCTGCGTGGTCAGGAATTCCGGTTATTAACGGTCTGACTGATCTCCTGCATCCTACTCAGGTAATTGGCGATCTGATGACTATTAAAGAAAATAAAGGCAGTCTGCAAGGGCTGAAACTGGCCTATATCGGCGATGGCAACAATGTTGCCCATTCTCTCCTTTTTGGCGGGGCTAAAGTGGGTATGGAGGTAGTTATTGCAGCACCAAAAGGATTTGGACCAGATGAAGAAATATTAAAAATGGCTCGTCAGGATGCTGAAGCGACCGGCGCCAAACTATGGGTAGTAGAAGATCCGGAAGAGGCTGTCCAGGGAGCGGATATACTATATACTGATGTCTGGGCCAGTATGGGACAGGAAGAAGAAGCGGCAGAAAAGGAACAAAAATTCCTGCGCTATCAAATTAATCAGGCGCTGCTGGATAAGGCCAAAGCTGACGCTATAGTTTTGCACTGCCTGCCGGCCAAACGCGGTAAGGAAATAACCGATGAAGTGATAGACGGATCGCATTCAAGAGTTTTTGACGAAGCCGAAAACCGCTTACATGCTCACAAAGCAATAATGGCAGTGTTAATGTAGAAAATAATAATAACATTTGTTAAACTGATAAAAAGGCGGGGAAAATACCCCGCCTTTACTAAGTAAACTATTGTTTAGAGGAGACAGCAGATGCTTAAAGAAGAAAACAACCAATTATCACCGCTATTTTTAATTATAGCCTGCTTTTTTGTTACCTGTTTGCTGCTTTCCAACATAATCGCCGGTAAACTTATAACGGTTTTTGGCTGGGTTTTACCGGGAGCAGTAATTCTCTTCCCGCTCACCTATATTTTTGGTGATGTTTTAACCGAAGTTTACGGCTTCAGGAAAGCCCGTCTGGTTATATGGACCGGCTTTGGCGCTAATCTGCTCATGGTTTTAGTTTTTGCTCTGATAATCTATATTCCTTCTCCCGGTTTTTTCGAGGGACAGGAAGCCTTTGCCCTGGTACTGGGCATGGCACCGCGGGTTGTTTTAGCTTCGCTTTTGGCCTATTTTATTGGCGAACTTACTAATGCCTTTATTCTTTCTAAAATGAAAATCATGACAGCAGGAAAATGGCTGTGGGCACGTACTATAGGTTCCACACTAATAGGAGAAGGTATCGATACAGTTGTTTTTATTACCCTCGCCTTCTGGATGCTGGTACCAACGGAAGTATTATTACAGATGATGCTATTCCAGTATATCTTCAAAGTCAGCTACGAAATTCTGGCAACACCATTAACTTATCTGGCAGTAGGAAAATTAAAAAACCAAGAAGGGCTGGACACTTTTGACTATAACGTAAAATACAACCCGTTTCGGCTTAAGAATTAATCAGCTACAAGGCAATTAAACTAAATAACCTGTCTGTAAAGTCCCTTAATGATACTTAAGGGACTTTGTTTTTTAGTATCTTTCCTAGTATCATTGTCTCCTGGAATCATTGTCTATAAAAGGCGAAAGGAGAAATTTCCAGCAGGTTTGAAAACAAAATATTATCTATTAATTAACAATCTGACAACAAACGAGATAAACGAAAAATAATAAATAAAAGATTCGGAAAAACTAAATAGATAGTTGTTGACTACTGTATATAGTGGTAATATTATAAAAGTACCCATACATATTGTGTTTTTTAAAGGAGGATATATTATATGGACATAAGCAAGATCAAGAAAAGAGACGGCAGAATAGTTCCTTTTGAACAAGAAAAAGTTACCAAGGCTATATGGAAAGCGGCACAGGCAGTTGGCGGCAAAGATTATAAAACTGCAGTAGAATTAACTGAAAAAGTGGTCGAAATTGCTCAATATGTAGATGATGATGAAATAGCAACTGTTGAGCAGATACAGGATTTAGTCGAAAAAGTCCTGGTTAAAAACGGTCATTATAAAACTGCCAAAGCATATATTCTTTACCGCAAACAGCACGAAGACTTGCGGGAAGCCAGCCAGCTTTTCTTTAATAATAAATTGATTGGTGATTATCTGGGCAAAAATGATTGGCGCGTTAAAGAAAACTCCAATATGACCTATTCTTTACAAGGGATGAATTTTCATATCGCCTCACTGATTGTTTCCCAATACTGGCTCAATCAGATTTATCCTATGGAAATAAAACAGGCGCACACCAACGGAGATTTTCATATCCATGATCTGGGCATACTGGGTGTCTATTGTGTGGGCTGGGATATCAGAGATTTACTGCTGCAAGGCTTCAGAGGAGTAAGAGGTAAAGTTGCCAGTGGACCGGCTAAACATTTTCGTTCCATTTTAGGACAGATTGTCAACTTCTTCTTTACCCTGCAGGGAGAAGCTGCCGGAGCCCAGGCATTTTCCAACTTCGACACTCTCTTAGCGCCCTTTATTCGTTATGACAATCTGGAATACAAACAGGTAAAACAAGGTTTGCAGGAATTCGTTTTCAACATGAATGTTCCTACCCGGGTAGGATTCCAGTGTATGTCGGAAGACACCGAAATACTTGGCCGGGATGGCTGGAAAAAGTATGATGAGGTTAAGGAAGGCGATGTGATTGCTACTTTCAATATGGAAAAAGGTTTCATCGAATATTTACCGGTAAAACATCTTTTTGCCCGTGAATACAAAGGAATTATGTACAATCTGAAAAATCGTATCAGTGACCAGCTGATTTCGCCGGAACATCGGATAGTAAGGAAAAAGTTCGGCTCTGAGCAATATGTAATGGAAAAAATTGAGGATACAATTGAACTCAAATCACCTTTTTTAGTTCCTGTTGGCAGCGAAGGTAATGTAAACGGCGCAGGTTCTATTGATGAAGATATAGTCAAATTTATTGCCTGGGTGGTTGCTGAGGGATCATTGGATACCAACGGCCGGGGTGACGGCAGGATAAGCGTCTACCAGTCCAAGACCCGGAGCCCTGAAGATTATGCGGAAATAGTTGATTTATGCCAGAATCTCGGTTTGGAATACAGTGAACGTATTCAGCGTGGTTTGGGAGTTGATTGTAATGTCTTACGTTTTAATGCTGACAGCACCAGAAAAATATACACAATACTGGGAAGTGATAAAGAAAAGGGCATCAAGTTTATTCCTGCTGCTATTTTAAATGCTGATGTAGAAACCTCCCGCATATTTTTGGAAACCTATATTAAAGGAGATGGATATGAGGATTGTAAAATTGTAACCACCTCTGAAATTATCCGCGACCAGTTGCTGCAGGTTATTGTTAATGCCGGTTATGGGGCAACGGTACTGCTAAGAAAACCTGATAACGAATTGACAGTAAAAGACCGCTATATCATCCGGGTAATCAGACACAAAGATACCTATATCAATAGGGTTGAAAAGGTGGACTACCAAGGTGTTATATGGTGCCCCAATACCGATAACGAAACCGTAGTTGCCCGTAGAAATGGTAAGATATTTATTACCGGCAATACCCCTTTTACTAATATCACCCTGGATCTTAAAGTACCGGAATTTATGAAAAACGAACCGGTAGTAGCGGGCGGCAAATACATGCCCGATACTTACGGTGACTTTCAGGCGGAAATGGATATATTCAACCAGGCTTTTGCCGAAGTTATGATGGAAGGCGATGCTGAAGAGCGGGTATTTACCTTCCCGATTCCTACTTATAATATTACCGAAGACTTCGACTGGGATAACCCCAATTACGATAAAATATGGGAAATGACAGCTAAATACGGCATACCCTACTTCTCAAACTTCGTTAATTCCGACATGAGCCCTGAGGATGCCCGCAGCATGTGCTGCCGCTTAAGACTGGATAACCGCGAACTGAGAAAACGCGGCGGTGGTTTGTTTGGCGCTAATCCGCTGACCGGTTCTATTGGGGTAGTAACTATTAACATGAGCCGTCTGGGTTATCTGGCAACTGATAAAGAAGACTATTTCAGCCGTCTGACTGACTTGATGGATATGGCGCAAAACAGTCTGCAGATAAAGCGTAAAGTACTGGAAAACTTAACTGAATCAGGACTGTACCCCTATTCACAGTTCTATCTGCGCGAAGTAAAAGCCGGGTTCGGTCAATACTGGAAAAATCACTTTTCCACTATCGGTCTGATCGGTATGAATGAAGCCTGTCTCAACTTTTTAGGAGTTGACATAGCCAGTGAAGCCGGACATGAGTTTACCCTGGAAGTAATGGATTTCATGCGCGACAAATTGATGAAATACCAGGAAGAAACCGGAGATATTTATAATCTGGAAGCAACTCCGGCTGAAGGTGTAAGCTACGGGATTGCCAGAAAAGATAAAGCCCAGTATCCCAATATTATCGTGGCCAATGAGGCCGAATTCAAGCAGGGAGCTGAGCCTTATTACACCAACTCCACCCAGCTGCCGGTTTACTATACTGAAGACCTGTTCAAAGCTTTAACAACTCAGGATGAGCTGCAGACCCGTTATACCGGCGGCACAGTGTTCCATGTATTTCTGGGTGAAGCAGTACCTTCAATAGCGTCGGCCAAGAAACTGGTTCATAAAGTATGTTCGCAGTTTAGACTGCCCTACTTTACCTTGACACCGACCTTCAGTATTTGTCCCAGCCACGGCTATCTGAAAGGCAAGAATCACACCTGCCCCATATGTGCTGCAGCAGGCAAAGAAACCGAGTGTGAAGTATATTCACGGGTAGTGGGGTATTTACGCCCGGTTGACCAGTGGAATGCTGGTAAACAGGAAGAATTCAAAGAAAGAAAAGTATTTGACAGGGCTGTACAGTAAATGAATTTTGCAGGAATGATCAATCAAAGTCTGCTCGATTATCCGGGTGAAATAGCTACGGTCTTATTCACCCGGGGCTGTAACTTCGCCTGTCCCTTTTGCCATAACGGCCATTTGCTTATGAAGTTTAACAAAGCTCAGAACCAGGAAATCGAATTAGCGGAAGTGCTTGAATTCCTGCGGGAAAGAAAAAACTTTATTGATGCAGTAGTAATAAGCGGCGGCGAGCCGACCTTGAATCAGGATCTTCCCGAAACTATCAGAGAGATGAAAAAACTGGGACTCCTGGTCAAACTGGATACCAACGGCACTAATGTAAATATGCTCAGCCAATTGATAGAAGAAAAACTGCTCGATTATGTAGCTATGGATATAAAAGCCCCGCTGGACTGCAAAAAATACCAGCAGGCCAGCGGCAGGCTTACCAACGGAGAATTCTTCAATGTCAGAGCTGCCGTAAACCTTTTGCAGCAGGCCGACATAAAAGTGGAATTCCGCACAACCGTAGTTCCGAAACTGCACACTTTTGAAGACATTGAAGCAATAGCTAAATATATAGAAGGCGCCAAAATTTATTCCCTGCAGCAGTTTAATCCCAGCAACACCTTGGAACCTTCATATCAGGACTGCGTACCCTACAGTAAGCAGGAGATGCAGGAACTATCCATACGGTGCGCTCCTTATGTAGAAGAAGTACGAGTAGTAAATATATAACTTTATATGCGCAGTTCTCCTCAATGGGGGGCTGTGCTTTTTCTATGCTTACATAGTTTTAACTGATAATTATGGGTATATTTTTTCCCTACCATGCTATTTAATCTGTTATATAGAGAAGGATTCTGGCTCATGCTGCCATGGCAGAAGAGGACAAGAAACTAGCGGCTGAAAACTGGCGGGAAACCATCCGGGCCAGCTGCCCTAAATGTGAAGCTCCTTTAGAAGCAAATGCCAAGTTCTGCCCCGAATGCGGGGAGCAGCTCAAAACCAAAGCCTTTTGTATCGGTTGTGGGGCGCAGCTTAAGCCGGGCAGTAAGTTTTGCCCCGAGTGTGGAGAAAAGCAATAAACTTTTAGCAACTGCTTAGTGCGAAGTATTAATCTGCACCCTGTCAGACAGAAAGGCTAAAATATATAATTTAAGCGACCTTGGTTCGATGTTTCATCAGACGAAGGTTGTTTAGTTTTAGACCTGACAAAATAAAGCGAGAAAAGATGCAAAAATAGCGGGAAAACTATATAATAATGTTTGACACTAAAACTTAAAGCGAACACTGCCAAGGAGGCAAAGAATATGTACAAGCTGAGCCAATTTGATTCAGTAGATGGTAAGCCAGATGAAGAACAAATATTAAACTGGGCCGAAACCTACTTTTTTAACTTAATGAATTTATTCAATGCCTTCCTGTCCAGATTAGATGTGGAAGAAGCAGCTAATCGGATAAGAGTTATCCCTTTTGATGAACTGGTCACTGAGCAGTTAGAAGGAGAAACAGAGGAGATAATAAATATAGCCGTAACCCGGATAAAAGAAATGTTGGAAATCGAACTGGAATTTATGGAAGCCTATATAGAATAGCGCCAGCAATGTTTACAGCCCTTCTCTTACCGGAAAAAGGTTAGATTCTTAATAATTGTTTAGTGAAGCCAACATATGTTGGGAAATACTTCCATAACCCTTGATAAATGCCGATGTGGCTCAGTGGCAGAGCAGCTGATTCGTAATCAGCAGGTCGGCGGTTCAAATCCGCCCATCGGCTCCATAAAAATTAGGCCCCTCCGAGGTAGGAGGGGTTTTGTGCTTTCTGGCAGAAAGCAAGATTTATAGAATTCCATTAAAGACAGGAAATATATAATAAAACGACGAACATTAATAAATTAAAGCTTATTTAAATGTTGCTTTCGGGTGGGGTGATTTTTGGAAAGCCCTGCAGGTCGTGTAATTTATATGAAGATATAGTGCATGTATTTCCCCTGTTAATTCGTTGTTTTTAAAGACGTCCTGATTTGATGGTGTCGATATCTGTTGCCCAAAGTCATCTAAAATCCCCTATTAATCGAAGTATAAGCTACGTCTAATAATTAAGAAACAGATTAGACAATATGAGTGAAAATATTTGACGTTATACAATGTCGAATACTATTTGCTCTTCCCGCCCGTAGGTGAAAAAGTGGCATTTCTCATAAATTAGGGAGATATTCTAAATTTCCTGGCATAACCAGCTCCTGTTTGGTTACACTTCAATTAATTCCAAGCCGAGTTCTCAAATACGCTATGAATTTCAAATAATAGCAGGATAAATTAAGCTGGATAAAGAAATAATCATGTTGATCATATTCTTTGTACTTGTAGTTACTGAAAGGAAATTCTCGCGGCAGCGGCACATGAAAATACACCAATAATGAACCTATAACACTTAAAAGGAGTACTGATTTGATAAGAATTACCAATACACCCAGCCTTACTGGGGTAACTATTAGCGGTGATTTTTACGATCTTTTTAATCTTGTTGAAGCATTTCATGAAATCACCATAGATGAATTTACAGAAAAACATCGCAGCTATATCGAAATCTCCACCCGTGTGCTGGGGCTTTGTTATGACATCAGACATGCCTATCAGGGAGACAGGACGGTTAAGCTGGGTGATAATTACATGACCGAAGAAAAAATAAAATGGCACTCCATCATTACCCCCAAAAGCAATGTATATTATAGCTGCAATTATCTTTACCCGGAAATGTTCTTCGTAATGCTGGCCCTTAACGAGCTTATCAAATTGCGCATAATGGATTTGGCCAAAACAAAATACGTTTACCAGGAGTCATTGGACAAGAAGGTTATATGGGATGAGACGATAGCAATTATACGACTTTTCCAGGCTGAATTTGCGAAATGTGTAAAAGGTACTTTTTCTGACGCTTCCTTTGCTAGATGGCTGAATCTGATGAATGGCAGCCATATAGGAATCGAGAGCATTGCAGGACAGTATATTGATTTGTTGAACATCAAATACATAAAAATGACCAGGGAAAAGCGGATAAAAAACCTGACCACACTGGCCAGAAGAATTGCAGAATTCAGGTATGACGATGAGCATAAGGAAATAAGGGAAGTGGTTGTGGAGGCAGCAGAAAAGATGCGATGCGGAACCGGTGCTATACGGCTCCAGGGAATCGACTATCCAGAGGATTTTGACTGGTAGTAGTAATAATCAATGAAAGTTTCTTAATTTTTGAGGAGGAACAAAGTGAGCAAAATAGGAAGAAATGACCCTTGTCCCTGTGGCAGCGGCAAAAAGTATAAAAAATGCTGTATTGTTAAACCATTGCCGGAAATGGGACAGAAGAGTTTTCAACAGTACCTGGATAGTTACTGGTCGTATAAAGAAGCGAATGAAATGAGCACTGAGGAAATCATTAGTAAATTGCATAGCATGGGTATTGTTTTTGAAGAAGAGATATTTTTACGCGAAGTTGAAGAGTTCTATTCTGCACAGCAATTATCGGAGAACTGGTTTAAGAGCTTCAACGTTTCAGCGCTGGATAGGGATGAAGATTTTCCGTTCTTTTCTGCCTGGATCTTATGGGAGCGGCTGGCCCCCAGGAATATTTTATCAATGGAGCAGATGTGCGATTTAATAGATGAGGGTTATAACTATTTAGCCGAAAAAGACCTTGAGTCGGCTTGTGAGGTTTGGCTTAATGTTTGGGATGCGATAAAATTCAGAATTAAACCTGAATTTAAAGATATGGGCTATCTGGATAGACAGTATAAAGGCAGCTTTTTTATTTCAAACTTCTGCCAGGATCTAGAGATGGTGCTGCACAATGCCGGACTTAGAAATCAGATTTATTTTGAAAAAGCTATCAACTATGCAAAAGAGTTTTGCAGCTGTTTCCCCAATGAGAAAGAGCTTATTATTCATAATATGCGAAGATCTATTGCTGATTCATACATATATTTAAATAAAATTGACGAAGCCAAAAGAGAATTTACAAGCCTGATAAATGATTATCCCAATAATCCCTGGAGCTATATTGCCTATGGTGATATGTATCAGGGTGGAATCAATATGGATAAAGACTTAAGTACTGCGAAGGAATTTTACGAGAAGGCTCTTTTATTTGCAGAAGATAAAGATGATGAACTAGCTATAGCAGAAAGATTGGAAGATATGTAAGAGCCCTTATTTTTACTGAAAGGAAAGAAATATGTTTGAACAGACCTTTAAAAATATAGATGATGTTCTGCGTAAAGATGCGGGTTGCAGCAGTGAACTGGACTATGTTGAACAAACTTCATGGATCATCTTTTTAAAATACCTCGATGATTTGGAAAAGGACAAGCAGACAGCAGCTCAGCTTATAGGGAAAACATATAACGACATTATCAGCTCGGAATACAGATGGGAAACCTGGGCGGTACCCAAAACCAAAGATGGTAAAATCGATCATCATAAAGCGCTAAGCGGTGATGATCTGAAGGACTTTGTGGATCTTAAGCTGTTTCCTTACCTGAGAAAATTTAAGGCTGCTTCAGAGAGTGCAGATACCATTGAATATAAGATTGGTGAAATATTTATTGAATTGAAAAATAAGATACAAAGCGGCTATAATCTGCGGGAAGTTCTAAATATGGTGGATGAACTTCGTTTCCGGTCACATACAGAAAAGCATGAAATGTCACACCTTTATGAAGCTAAAATAAAAAATATGGGCAATGCTGGCCGCAATGGAGGCGAGTACTATACTCCCCGGCCTTTGATCAGGACTATTGTCAAGGTGGTTGATCCCTCTATCGGCAAAACAATTTATGATGGAGCTGTAGGTTCGGCCGGCTTTTTAGTTGAAGCTTTTGAATACTTGAAGAATACAAATCAGAAGATGTCCACCAGAGATATGGAAGTTTTGCAGAAGCGTACTTTTTACGGTAAAGAAAAGAAATCACTGGCATATATCATTGGTGCCATGAACATGATCCTGCATGGCATTGAGGCACCGAATATAATTCACACCAACACCCTGGCAGAGAATCTGGATGATATTCAGGAAAAGGACCGCTATGATATAATCCTGGCTAATCCTCCCTTTGGGGGTAGAGAAAGAGCAGAGGTACAACAAAACTTCCCCATAAAGACAAGCGAAACTGCTTTTCTATTCCTGCAACATTTTATCAAGATGCTAAGAGCAGGCGGCAGAGCCGGTGTAATTATCAAAAACACTTTCCTTTCAAATACAGACAATGCTTCCATTAGCTTGCGCAAAATGCTGCTGGAAAGCTGCAATCTGCATACCGTACTGGATTTACCCGGAGGTACCTTCACCGGTGCCGGAGTAAAAACGGTAGTATTATTTTTCGATAAAGGTGCTCCAACACGTAAAGTATGGTTTTATCAGCTCAATCTGAACAGGAATCTGGGAAAAACCAATCCACTTACGGAAGAAGATCTGGCTGAGTTTGTGGAACTACAGAAGAACAAAGCTGACTCACATAATTCATGGTCGGTAGATGTAACGAATATTGATACTGCCACCTATAATCTTTCAGTGAAGAATCCGAATAAAAAAGATGAAGTGGTACTGCGCGACCCTCTTAAGATTATGGCAGAGATGAAAGCACTGGATGAGCAGAGTGCTGAGATACTTGGTACAATCAGGGGTCTGCTATGAAAAAGGGCTGGGAAGTTAAAAAACTTGGGGATGTATGCCAATTGATTACTGATGGAACACATAATTCCCCACAGTATGTAGTGAGTGGAATACCAATGCTAGATTCCAGAAACATTAACGATTACTTCCAAATTGATGATTCTAAACCAGACAAATATATTTCGATAGATACAGACAGAATGCTATCTCGAAGATGTAAGCCGAAAGAAAATGATATTTTAATTAGTAGTAGAGGTACTATTGGGAAGATCGCTATCGTTAGAAATGGACAGAACTTCAATATCATGGGAAATATGATTCTTTTGAGATTGAATGAAGGAATTACCCCTAAATTTATTGCGCTAGCCTTATATGCAAATGTAAATTATATCGAATCAATTGCCAAAGGATCTTCGCAAAAAGGTTTATATTTAAATCAAATTAGAAATATTTATATCTCGTTACCGCCACTACCTGAGCAGCAGCGTATCGTCGCTATTTTAGATGAGGTTTTATCTGCTATTGATAAAGCAAAAGAAAATGCTGGAAAGAACCTGAATAATGCCCGCGAGCTGTTTGATTCTTATTTGCAGAGCGTGTTTGCTAATCCAGCGGATGGGTGGGAAGAAAAAACGTTAGATAAAATTTCTGATAATCTTGATAGTAAAAGAGTTCCAATTACAAAAAGCATTCGAAGAAGTGGAATATACCCATATTATGGTGCGTCAGGTATCGTTGATTACGTCGATGGATATATTTTTCATGAAGACTTACTATTAATTTCGGAAGATGGAGCTAACTTAGTTGCTAGAACTACACCGATTGCTTTTTCTGTCTCAGGGAAAATATGGGTTAATAATCATGCTCATGTTTTAAGATTTGACAATTTGATAACACAAAAGTTTGTCGAATTATTTTTTGCATCAATAAAAATTGATAAATATATCACTGGTACAGCGCAACCAAAACTAAATCAAGCTGCCTTAAATTCTATTATTATCCCAATTCCGCCAATTTCTGTGCAAGAATGTATTGTCAACAAACTCAAGGCCCTTTCAGCCGAGACTAAGAAGCTGGAAGCGATCTATAAACAAAAGCTGGCCGACC
>CAZLVY010000008.1:0-51789 GCA_964563125.1 uncultured Syntrophomonas sp.
TGTATACGAAAACCAAACTAATTGATGAGTCCGGGGAAGAAAAAGACATTCTTACGTTCGGTCCGGTTTGCATTTTGCCGGAGTATCAGCGAAAAGGGTATGGCAAAAAACTAATGGAGTATTCCTTTGCACAGGCAGCCGCACTGGGTTATGATGTGATCGTGATATTTGGTAGTCCGAAAAATTATGTAAGCAGCGGTTTTAAGAGCTGCAAAAAGTACAATGTCTGTCTTGAAAATGGGACATATCCGGCGGCAATGATGGTAAAAGAACTCAAACCAGATGTCTTGGACGGAAGAAAATGGGTTTACTATCAAAGTCCTGTATTTGAGATAGATGAACAAGAAGCTGGGCGCTTTGACGAGGGTTTGGAAAGCCTGGAGAAAAAATACCAGCCAAGTCAGGAAGAATTTTATATTTACTGCCATTCTATTATACAGTGAGTTTCTTTAGGGGTATAAGGATAAGCTGCAACAGGAGTTGTCAGGGGGAATAACAAATTCCATGGGGGTATGACTGCAGCTGTGGTGGCAAGTCGTAAGAAGAAGGAGTGTTTGCTATGAAAAGTAAGATTGCTGATTCTATAAAACTGAAGAATCAACCCGTTGCCGTTTTTCGTTCGGATACTAAACCTCAAGGGGCAATGCAATTTCAGGAAGGAAAACGGAGTTGTGTTATTTCAATGTTAAATGCCGCAGCCAAAGGCCGTACCGCAGTATTTGATGAAAAGACCACCACTTGTCCGGGTGGTAAAGTTGGATTGGGCTTTAAACGGTTTAAACCAGGTTTTATGGAGCATTTTTTGTCCACCGGCAGTGAGAACAGGGAAGGGGAGTTCTATAAGAAGAATCCTGAGTTAGCTGCGCAATTCTTGACAGGCTTACCGGAGGTTTCCACGAAGACTTATATTGTTTTTAAGCCTCTATCGGAATTAACAGAAGATGAAATACCGGAAATCATTATATTCTTAGCCAATGCAGATCAACTTTCGGCTCTAATGTGGTTTGCCAATTACGATAGACCTACCCAGGACAACGTAAAAATTGACTTTGGCTCAGGCTGTCAGCAAGCTGTTTTATATGCACTTGAACAAGTGGAGACGGGAAATCAAAAGTGTATTATTGGCTTAACCGATCCCTCGGCTCGAAAATATATTGACAAAGATATTTTATCATTTAGCATCCCGTATAAACGGTTTTTAGAGTTGGAGAAGCAAGTCGAAGAAAGTTTTTTGACAAAAGGGACGTGGTTAGGGATTGCTGCCCGGATTTAATATTCCGGCGGTGGTAAAATGAAGGATGTACTATCATGCTAATAAGGCAGTATCTGAAAAACGAAGATTAAGTTGTCCTCGTGACATTGTGAACGACTAGTTGGAGGTGAAGTGGCATGGTAAAAAAGAATAACGTTTATATTGCAATCGACCTGAAGTCTTTTTATGCCTCCGTTGAATGCATTGAGCGCAGCCTTGATCCCATGAACACCAACCTCGTAGTCGCCGACCCCAGCCGCACAGAAAAGACCATTTGCCTTGCTGTTTCGCCGTCGCTCAAATCCTATGGAATCTCTGGTCGGGCTAGGTTATTTGAAGCTGTGCAGAAAATTAAAGAAGCGAACGCACAGCGTCAACGCACAGCACCTGGGCGCGTGTTCACCGGGGAATCTTATGACAATGCGGAACTTAAATCCTCGCCTGAATTGGCTATTTCGTATATAGTCGCACCGCCGCGCATGGCTCTGTATATGGAGTACAGCACACGGATTTACAATATTTATTTGAAATACGTTGCCCCTGAGGATATCCATGTTTACTCAATCGATGAGGTATTCATTGATGCCACAAATTATTTAAACACTTATCATCTCACACCCCGCGAGATGACCATGATGATGATTCAGGAAGTCCTCAAGACGACCGGCATAACAGCGACAGCCGGGATTGGCACAAATCTCTATCTTGCAAAAATCGCAATGGACATTCAGGCGAAGCACATCACGCCGGATAAAGACGGTGTGCGCATTGCAGAGTTAGATGAGATGACATATCGCCAACTGCTCTGGACGCACCGCCCGCTTACGGATTTCTGGCGTGTTGGACGAGGTTACGCCAAGAAGCTGGAAGAACACGGGATTTTTACTATGGGTGATGTAGCAAGATGCTCTGTTGGAAAGCCTAATGAGTACAAAAATGAAGATTTGCTATATAAGCTCTTCGGTATCAATGCGGAACTGCTGATTGACCACGCATGGGGTTGGGAGCCTTGCACGATAGCCGATATTAAGTCGTACAAGCCCCGCACAAACAGTATAGGTTCCGGGCAGGTTCTGCAATGCCCTTACGCCTATGATAAAGCAAAACTGATTGTGCGGGAAATGACTGACCTTCTCGTGTTGGATTTAGTGGACAAGGGTCTTGTAACCGACCAGATGGTTTTGACTATAGGATATGACATTGAAAATCTCACGAATCCGGAGATAAGCAAATTCTATCATGGCGAGGTCACAACAGACCATTATGGCCGTGAGATTCCAAAACACGCACACGGCACCGCAAACCTACGCCGCCAGACTTCATCCACGATGCTCATTATGGATGCGGTTATGGAGTTATTTGACCGTATTGCAGATAAAAATTTACTGGTTAGAAGAGTCAATGTTACAGCAAATCATGTAGTCGGAGAAAACTCTGTATCAAAAACTGACTCCTTCGAACAGCTTGACCTGTTTACAGATTATGAGACTGTTCAAAAGAAAAACGCCGAGGAAGAAGCAGCGTTAGCACGAGAAAAAAGGATGCAGGAGGCTGTAATTAAGATAAAAAATAAGTACGGCAAAAACGCAGTTTTGAAGGGTATGAACCTTGAAGAAGGAGCTACAACTGCTTCTCGCAACCGGCAGATTGGAGGACATAAGGCATGATTAATCCATACGATGATATTATCAATTTGCCTCACCATACCTCCACTTCGCGTCCGCATATGTCCGCACATGATCGTGCGGCGCAGTTTTCCCCCTTTGCCGCGCTCACAGGCTACGATGCCGCTATCACTGAAACAGGGAGATTAACGGATAAAAGAGTTGAGTTGGATGAATACAGAAAGGCAGATTTGAACGAGAGACTATGCAAGATACAAGACCAGATGGACGAGCAGCCGGAAGTCTCAATTACTTATTTTCAGCCAGATAAAAAGAAGTCCGGTGGCGCATACATTACGGTTAACGGGCGTGTGAAGAAAATAGATGCGTATGAGCGGACGGTGGTAATGCAGGACGACACGAAAATTCCGATTGATGGTATTTTTGAAATCGACGATGAAATATAACCCATCCTATTTAATCACAGGTTAAAAAAATCGAAGGGGGAAGAAAATGAAGATTCTTTTTGTAAACGGGAGCGACAGCGATTCCGGAATAAACAGCTATATTCGATCTGCAATAGATTCTCTTGCAGCAAATGGACATAGCGCGAAAGAGCTTATACTCCGCGACATGCAATACTCTCCATGCAGGGGATGCTTCAACTGTTGGGTAAAGACACCCGGTATCTGCGTGTACAAAGATGACGGTGACACCATTTGCCGAGAGTTTATAACATCAGACATTGTGGTACTCGCCTCACCAATCATCATGGGCTATCCATCCGCCTTGGCGAAAAACGCTCTTGATCGGATTATACCTCTCCTTCACCCGCACATTGAGGACTTCGGCGGTGAGGTACACCACATGAGAAGATATGAAAAATATCCAGCGTTGGCACTGCTCTTGGAGAAGATGGAAGATACAGATAGCGAGGACATCGAGATAATACACGACATATTCCAGAGAGCTGCACTGAATATCCAGAGCTCACTAAAATTCATGAAATTGACAGATTCATCGGTAGAGGAGGCAGTCAATGCAATTATCAATAATTAATGGATCTCCAAGAGGTAAATCGGGTAACTCTGAAAAACTTCTGGAGCACTTCATAAAGGGATTTCTCGAAACAGATGGGAACAGTGTTGAGATACTGCACTCAATAAAAGACAGACCGGATTTTACTCCGGAAAAGGAACGCTTTGTAATTTCTGAAAGACTGCTTATTGCGTTTCCTCTTTACGTTGACGCGATGCCCGGATCTGTCAAGGAGCTCTTTGAATCATTTGCTCCGCTGAAAGGTAAAAACCCAGGACTGAAGCTGATGTTCATGATACAGTGCGGATTCCCCGAGACTCAACATACGAGGTTCGTGGCGCGTTACTGTGAGAAATTCGCAAGGAAGCTCGGGTGCGAACCAGCCGGCTTAATATGCAAAGGCGGATGTGAGGGCCTAACGGTGCAGCCACCGGCTCTTGTTGACAAGGTATTCAAAAGATTTTACGAACTAGGGAAGGCCTATGGCCAAACAGGTGAGCTTGATGACACAATTCTTACTAAACTCGCACACCCCGAACACCTCACTTCTGAAAACCTGAAGCAGGTTATACCGATGGTCAACGGTTTTCTGTGGGATGATTGGATGAAGAAAAATAACGCAACAGAAAAAAGTTTCGACAAGCCGTATGAAACAATTCAGAAAATAGTTGTTCCGGAATAATTTTAGCTGCCATTGCGTACATTATGTACATAATGTACAATGGAGGTGAGGCAGGTGAGTTTTATGCAGACAATATCAGCAACGGATATCAGAAAGAACTTTTCCGCTGCAATCGATAAAGCGGTAAGAGAAAAGCCGATAGCATTTAATAGAAACCGTGATAATTTGCTGTTGCTTTCCCATGCGCAGGTCTTAGGTTTGCTGAAAGGCTGCAGCTTTAAGCCGGCTTATATAGCTGAAGAGGATGGCTCGGTCACCGCGACCCTGGAAGGTTTCGATCTGGTTATCAATGCTGCGGACCATGAACAGGCAATAACGAGGCTGGCTGAGGAACTGATCGAATACGCCCAGGAATACTACGATCAATTTCAACTGTATTTCGCTTCCAATAACCGGCAGCAGCATTATCCTTATATTTTAAGAGTGTTGCTGGCGGAGGATTTGAATGAAGTGAAGGAATTAATTGATGCCTAGTTGGAGAGATCTAAAGAGATTCTGTGAAAGTGACGGTGGGAACTTTAAAACTACAAGTCCTTGCATCGTATTCTAGCCGAGCAGGCCAAAGTAAGGAGAGAGACATCAATGCGCAAGTTAACTTTTGAACATTTCGCGGACCTGCTGGACGATGCCGTTGATCGAATCCCGGAACATTTTCTGCGCGATCTGACCGGCGGTTTTAATCTGCAGCGGGAGGCCAATCGTGACGGCGAGTATTATATCATGGGAGAATATGTGGAGGACGGTTACGGCGGATGCTTCATCGTCTTTTATTACGGGTCCTTTGCGGCCTTGCTGGCCGACGAACCGATTAGCGTCTGGGAAGAAGAAATCATTGACACAGTCCTGCACGAAATGCAGCATCACCTGGAATCCCTGGCCGGCCGGGACGATTTAGGGCAAAAGGAAATGGAAGAACTGGCCCGAGCCATGCAAAAAGGGCAATAGTGTTACACCGGGACGTTCTTTCTGTAACAGTTAAGAGCTATTGAAGGAACCGATAACCGGAAGGATTTGCCATAATTCTGTCGAAAGTAAAAGATAGAATCGATTAATTGGAGGTAACCCATGATCATTGATACACTAGGTGAAATAAGAAATAAAGAAATGGCAAAAAAACCAAGAAAGAAAAGACTTCATTCTAGTGTTTCGCTTATATTATTAAGTACCACTTTTATAACACAAGAACGAAACAATAGAACCGTCCCCGTGTTTCAGGAGGTAAACCATGATAATTGATACACTTGGTGAAATAAGAAATAGTTTATATTACCTGGGGCATAAGGAATGCCCGGTCTATTTATTGGATGGGCCTGAACCGGTAATATTTGATGCGGGGATAACCTTTGCAGGAAAACTCTATTTGGAGGCTATCCGGTCTGTTTTAGGGGACAGGCAGCCTTCTATGTTATTTCTTACCCATGCTCATTGGGATCATTGCGGTTCTGTATCCTGCCTGAAAGAGGCGTTTCCGACCATGAAGGTGGCGGCATCACGTCTGTCCGGACAGATTTTGCAGCGACCCAATGCGGTGGCCCTGATCAGAAAGTTAAATGAAGATTTCATATCCATGATAGAATCGACCCCGGGATTGGATCTATCAATATTGAACCATCAGCCATTCCGTGCCTTTGAAGTGGATATTCCTCTTCATGACAACCAATCAATTGATTTGGGTGAAGGTAAGGTACTGCAGGTATTGGCAACGCCAGGCCATACCAGAGACCATTTAAGCTACTATCTGCCTGGAGAGAAGATCCTAATAGCCGGAGAAGCGGCAGGTGTACGTTTCGGTCCAGAGGCAGTCTCCTCAGAATTTGCGGCTGATTACGATCTTTATGTGTCTTCACTGAAGCGTCTGGCTGCTTTGCCTGTAGAAGTCTTTTGCCAGGGGCATCATTCAGTGCTGACGGGTAGGGAAGAGATCAGGAACTTGTTCCGGCAGTCACTTAGTGTGACAACAAGTTACAAGCAAAGGATCATGGATCTTTTGGCAGAAGAAGATGGGCTGGCAGAACGTGTCATAGAAAGAGTGAAAGAGGAAAAGTATGATGTTATCCAGGGACCAAAGCAATGGGAAAGCGCCTATCTTTTGAATTTAAAAGCCCAGGTGGCTCATTTGGCCGCTAAACAGAAACACGGGGACGGTTCTGCTGTTACAATTTAGATATGAATATGGGGTAAGTATCAGGCAAATCTCCAGAGTTACCGGCTTACCGCTGAAGGTGTAGTGAGAAAAGTATAATGTGGGGTTTATACAACAGAACCGCCCCCGTGTGTTTACTAAACATAAAGCAGAAGGTCTGCAAACTGTTTCAAATGATAGGTGGCCATTCCATACTTGACTGCATCACCGATGGCTGCGCAATCCATGTTGGCAGCCAAAGCTGCTTCCAGTCCTGCTTTAGAGTCTTCGACTACCAAACAAAACTGAGGCTTGATCCCTAAAAAGTCACTAGCTTTTAAAAACACTTCCGGATCTGGTTTAGAGCGGGTGATGTTAGTGCCGTCCGAAACGGCATCGAAGTAGTTATCCAGACCAAGCTGCATCAAAATCAATTTGGTATTTTTACTGGAAGAACCTATGGCTATTTTAATACCTTTAGCTTTGATCAGATCCATATTCTTTTTTATATCCGGTCTAAGATCCTGGGAAGACATGTTTTTAAGCAAATTACGGTAAAGTTTGTTTTTTCGTTCAACCAATTTTTTCTTATCTTCTTCTGAAAATTCTCCGCTCCGGGATCCCAGCAAAATTTCCAGGCTTTCCATCCGGCCTATGCCCCGGAGACGATTATTGATCTTTTCATCAAAGTATATCCCGATTTCCCCGGCAATATTTTTCCAGGCTAAGTAGTGGTCGTGGTCCGTACTGCAAATGACACCGTCTAAGTCAAAAATAACGGCTTGGTATTTCATTGTTCCCATCTTTTTCATTTTACTCCTTTGCCAAGTGGTGGTCTTTGGATATAAAGCGTATCTGCCAAAATATGCTCTTGCCCGTAAACGGTTATTTTTTTGGCGTCGCCGCTTTCCAAGCTGATAATACACTGGTCTTTTCCAACGTGGACTCTGATCCTGCTGCCCTCAAAATACAGTTTGAAGCTGTATCTGGGCCATTTGCCGGGCAGGATCGGTGCCAGGGATATCCCTCGTTCTTTAAGACGAAAACCGCCGAATCCGTACACGACAGCCAGATAATTGCCGCCCATATTGGCCACGTGCAGGCCATCTTCAGTATTGCCGTATTTGTCAGTCAGGTCAAGTTTAGCGGTAAGCTCATAATAAGCGTAGGCCTTGTCTTCCATACCCAGCCTGGCAGCCATTAGGCTGAATATACAGTACGAAAGAGAAGAATCATGGGTAGTTATCTTTTCATAAAATTTGTACGAATTGAGCATTGTTTCTTCTGACTGAGCATCTTCCATGATAAAATGAGCCATCAAAGTATCCGCTTGTTTGCATATCTGTTGGCGGTATAAGTGTAGAGGATGGTAGTGGAGGAATAGGGGAAACTTATTTTTAGGAATCGTATTTAGATCCCATTTTCTTTTTTGCAGGAAAGAGTCATCCTGGGGATTTATTTTCAGTTCCTCATCGTAAGGAAGATACATAAGGTCGGCAGCAATTTGGAACTCAGCGATCTCCTCATATTTTAAATCAATCCTTGCTTTTAAATCATCAAAACCGGAAGACGTTTTGAGCAATTGATAAATTTTTACGGCCCAGCGCAGATTGTATTGAGCCACAATGTTAGTATAATAATTGTTGTTCACGATACAGGTATATTCGTCCGGACCAGTCACATCATTAATATGGAATCTCCCCTGATAAAAATTCCCGGTTTCCATCCATAGGCGGGCCGTTTCCCATATAATTTCTGCCCCTTTTTCCCGCATGAAATCTAGGTCTTTGGTGGCCAGATAATATGCTATGACTGCATATGCGATATCGCCATTGATATGGTACTGAGCGGAACCTGAAGGGAAATATCCGGAACATTCCCGACCCATAATGGTTCGCCAGGGATAGAGCGCTCCCTTTTGGTGGCCTAAAATCCGGGCATTCTCTTTGGCCAGTTCCAGGGTCACATAACGATTTTCCAGCAAGGTCCTGGTCAGCTTTGGATTGGTAATAGTAAAAAAAGGCTGGATATACATTTCAGAATCCCAGAAATAATGGCCCTCATAGCCGTCACCGCTCAAACCCTTGGGCGCGATATTACAATGATGGTCCTTGCCGACGGCTTGAATCAATTGATATTGGCTGTAACGGATAGCCAGATCTAACTCAGGATTTCCTTCAATTTCAATACAGCAATTGTTCCAATAGGCAGTCAAATATTCTTCCTGCTTTTTATATAGATCAGTTAAAGGAAGGGCAAGTGCTTTTGCAATTTCAAGCTCAGCTTGTTTTCTGGCATTGTCATGGCGTATCGAGTCGCAAAAGACTGCATATTTGATCATTTTAACTTTTTCCCCTTGGAACGCTTCTGTTTCCAATCGGCAGGTAGCATTATGAGTATTGAAAATATATTCTTTTCGGTGTTCCTGTAACAAAATATTTGTGACGCAGCTACATACTTCCAGGTCTGATTGTGAAGTAGCAGAAGTTAGATAGGAAACCCCATCCTTGATCTCACAGATCAAGGGAGTCAAATATTGAATGGGTTCACAAGCCATACGGGGATCCTGCGGGTCACAATAGTTTAAAACTTCTCCTTTATGACCTGACTCGATCAAGACTTTTCCTGAAAAATTAAGGGGTAGTATTTCGTACTCAATAGTGAACAAAGATAACTGATGAAACGAAGCCATACGGGTAATGGTTATTTCCAGCTCTTTTCCCTGCGGTGAACACCAGACAACATTCCGGACGGTTATCCCTTTATCCATGTCCAGCCATAATCTGCTTCCCAGTACGGTGCCGCTGAACATACTGAAGGGCTCATCATCAATAAATATTTTGATGGACTGGGTATCAGCTATGTTTAGCATGGTTTGCTTTTCATTGATCAGTCCGTATAAGTTTTCTGCTTGCTTCATTGGTGTGATGTCATAAAAACCATTAATATACTGGCTGCGTACATAAGGGATCTCATCCGGATACCCTTCTTCAAAATCGTAACGAATGCCGATATAGCCATTGGCGTTGTGAAAAAGTGCTTCATTCAAGGATATATGGTAATGATCCAGTTTTGGATTTTTTATTTCATAAACTGCTCCTTTATTGGACATAAACAACCTCTCTATTACTCTTTATTTAATTGAGTACTGATTTCTGCAAATTTTTTCAGAATCAGACGCATTGACTGCCAGGATTTCAGGAAGTAATCAGCAGTAGTATTGCCAAAACCTATTTTGACTTTGAAGGCTTCCTGCGGAAGGAAAGAGAATAAATCTTCATCAGTATAATCATCTCCCACGGCGAAAATAAAATCATAATATTGATTCTGAATAAAGGCCGAAGCACCAAATCCTTTATTGACTCTGACATCCTTGACTTCCAACACTTTATTGCCTTCCTGAAGACCAAGAGTTTCTGATTGGATAATCGAACGCAAAGTTCCCGTTACTTCGCTTAATTTTACCGAGATCATGTCAGGTTCACATTGTCGATAGTGCCAGGCAAGAGAATAGTCTTTTTCTTCGATAAAGGATCCCGGTATCCGGTCAGTATATAATTCCAGAATATGACGAATCGATTCTTTCCATTCATTATCCAGGGAAACAGTCATGATCCAATCCTGTCCGGGGTAACGGATCCATAGTCCATGGGAGGCTATGATATGCAAGTTTAGATCATGGAACCATTCATCCAGGATATATCTTTCTCTTCCGGATATAATAACAATTGTATTGCGAGGATCATCCACTAATTCACCTAATAACTTTTTCAATTCTTCATCCGGTTTAGCTTGATCAGGCATAGTACTAAAACCTACTAACGTACCATCATAATCTAAAAAAAGTACGCGCTTTTCAGTATTCCGGTAAGCATTTTCGATAAAATGAGTTTCTTTCTCAATACTTCTTTGCGCTATATTCTGAGATGATTCCTTTACTACATGCTGTAAGGCACTTAAAAACTCCTCGGCCCAAAAATCCACATTATAGCGTTGCAACCTGCGGTGCATTGACTTATTTCTAGCTAGTTTTTCTTCGCGAGGCATATCCAGCGCGGTTTTCAAACCGCGAGCAATGGCTTCGCAATCATTAGGATTGACGATCACTGCCTCTCCCAATTCGCTGGCCGCACCTGTCGTTTCACTGATTACGACCATGCCTTCACAATCAGTTCTGGCGGCGATATATTCTTTGCAAACCAGGTTCATTCCGTCTCTCAGGGGTGTGACCAATAATACATCTGAATTCCGGTAAAGAGTGATCAAGCTGTTCTGAGAAAAAGAACGATAGAAAAACCAGACTGGCATCCAATTAAAAGTGCCGAATTTACCGTTAATTTCACTAACCAATTTTGTTATTTTTTGTCTTAATGCATCATAAATATCGACATCAACTCTTGAGGGAGCAACAATTAGATTCAACCTGATTTTACTCAGGTATTCCGGATTTTGATCCAGAAAGCAGCTAAAAGCATTAAGACGTTCCGGGATGCCTTTGGTATAATCAAGACGGTCTACTGATAAAATGACTTTCATATCTTTGGCATGTTCAATGATCTTTTGCGGTTCTGCATCGTCTTCCTGCCCTTTGGCAAAGAATTGATAATCAATGCCCATGGGAAAAGCATCTACTTGAACATAGCGATCTTCATAGCTGATTCTGTTCATGGAATTATCCAGACCCAGCAAATGCCTTGTGCTGCTTAAAAAATGTCTGACATATTCGTAAGTATGGAATCCAATCAAATCTGCTCCCAATAATCCCTGCAGAAGCTCTTCACGCCAAATAAGCAAACGGAAGATTTCAGAAGAAGGAAAGGGGATATGGAGAAAAAAACCTACCTGGGTATCAGGATGCTGCTCTTTGATCATTTGCGGCAACAACATCAATTGATAATCGTGGACCCAAATAATATCTTTTTCACCGATGACATTCTCAACAGCCCGGAAAAACTTCTCATTGACCTGACGATAAGCTTCCCAGGTTTCAGCCTCATATTTAGTCATACAAGTAAAATAATGAAATAACGGCCATATGGTTTCATTGCAGAATCCGTTGTAATAGAGGTCAATTTCCTCTTCCGTTAAAAAAACGGGAAGACATTGGCGGTTTTTAAGTTCTTTTTCAATGGCTGCTTTATCTTCCTGGTTTATTTCTTCATCTGCTGTTCCAGGCCAGCCGACCCAAATACTATCAGCTTGTTCATGATATTTCTTTAAGCCGGTGGCGAGTCCCCCGATACTCTTTTGATATTCAAGGGTTCCATTATTATTTTTGACGGTTATCGGCAGGCGATTGGAAATAATGATTATCTTACTCATAACTATCCTCCTCTCTTACTCTTTAGCAATTAAATGTGAGTAGGATTACTTATAGTGTCCCATTTCATGGAAAATGTGTCAATATATAAGGAGCAGTGCAAGATAATAAACCGCCAATAGAGAATTGCCTGCGGTATAAAAATTAAATAAAAATTATGAAATAAATAACTACAGCGAAAAAAATGTAGTAAACAGGAGATATTTATTTAATATGGTCATATTGTGTCATATATAAGCTTATTTGCATCTTGTAATAATCGGAATATTCTATTATTATTAAATCAAGCTCCAAGGAATTCCTAAGATGGAAACCTATCAGAGCCGGAAGCAGAAACTAAATGCAGTAACCAGAAGTGAAACCGGTGTACGGAAGTACACTATATCGAGGAGAATCAGAGAAAATAGTTTATACCAGGACTGACAATACAGAAATTCTTACATTAGTCTTTCGGGATTGATATAAAGTAAGAATGGAAGTAAAGTAAAGCTGATATAGACGATGAGTAATTGAAGACCCAAGATGAAGGAATTATGCAAAGTTACAGGCAGGAAACAAAGCAGAAGGCAAAGAAAGGTGGAAATTGATAAAGGTTCGTTGGAGCTTTTACTTTTACAAAGGCAGATAATTTGACCATTAAAAGTCAGTTATCTGCTTTATTTATTTCGTTTCAGCTTTTTTATGATGGAGGAGATAAAGATATGCTAGAACATTTGGGAGAGATAGTATCACAGGGAAGGGGGAACTGTCACACCCTTGTTCCCGTGCTGTAATATGACTTTTACACAATAAATATGAGCGGGCCATTTTGGCCAAGGGAGGTAATTATGGGGTGACTAGTGATGCATGGTAAAAAAACAGAACAAAGTGCACTTAATACCTGGCAAAATCCTGACACATTTTCGAGAAATGAATTTAATAAAGACTTTTATGATTCAGCCTCGCAAATATATGATTTGTTTCTGAATAGAATATTTATTCCTATAACAACCCAAACAGGGGCACAGAAACACTACCGAATATTATCCGGTATGCTGTGTGAAATTCACAACCAATACATATTGGATCTGGCATGTGGTACAGGAAATATCATTGATCATCTGCCGCCGGACAATATATATACTGGTCTTGACTTGTCGGAGAAGATGATATTACAGGCTGAAAAAAAATAAAAAACAGTCAGCTGAATTACCGGTTTATAATCGGTGATGCTCAAAATAATTCATGCCAAAACAATGAATTTGACATTGTAATATGCAACCTGGCACTTCATTTTTTCTCTGACCACCAAAAAGTCTTTGAAGAAGCAGCAAGAGTTCTGAAACCGGACGGTACATTTATTGGTTGTTTGCCAGTAGTAGGTTATAATAATTTATTTGACCGAATTTGGAAGAAACAAAGCAGAAAAAGCTATCGGCTGGGTATTCCCCTTTCAGAACAGGAAATACAATGTTCCTGCCAGAAAAATGGCCTTACATATAATCATGTATGTCATAATGGAATAATTATATATTTTAAAGCTGTCAACCAAAAACGGGACTGAGTATTCCTATACTATAAATGTGAAATGTAAATGTGAAATGTGCCTAAAGTTATAAAAGAAATAATTATCTGGTAAGATTTTAATAAAACTTAGATTCCAGGAGTATTATAAAACACAAGGAGATTTTACAAGACTCAAAGTATATTGACACATATCAATAATGAAATTCAGCGATATAAGGCAGGTTGCGATATTTTTCATCATGATCAAGACCATAGCCCACCAGAAACACATCAGGCATGGTAAAGCACAGGTAATCGATTTTGATGGTTATGAGTCTTTCTGCCGGGTTATCAAGCAAGGTACATATTTTCAGGCTGGCGGGTTGGAATCCTTCAAGGTGCTGGCAGATGTATCCCAGTGTTAAACCGGTGCCGATAACATCCTCCAGTAAAAGCACGTGCCGGTCTTTTAAATCAATGTCCAGATCTTTTCTAATCTTTATTCCTGGTTTCCCGGACGATTCTGGAGATATGCCGATTGAAAGGAAATCAATACTTAGGGGCATAGTCAGATGCCGGGTCAAGTCGGCGACAAAATACAGGGAACCCTTGAGGACGCTGACGATGACTAATTCCTTGCCGGCATAATCCTGGTTAATTTTTTGACTTATCTCAGCAATACGCTGCTGGATCTGCTCTGCGGTAAAATAGATATTGCCAATACCTTCAGTTTTCATTATATATCAGTTCCTTCCCGCAGTTTGAATCTCTTTACCAGGCTATGAAAGTCATTTTTAAAAACGATATTTATATTGGTATCAGGGTATAACTTTTTCAAAAGTTTGACTTTTTTCTTTTTCTCCGAAACATATTTCTGATCCATAGTGGTAAGTTCGATATAAGTGTTGAACCTGGGCAGATAAAAATCGGGAGAAAAAGCCTGGGTGATATTTCCTTCCGTATCCCAGGCAACAGGAAAAGTGCGAGGTTCATATTCCCACTCTATATTATGCATATCCAGGATTTCAGCAAATTCCGCTTCAGAAGGATGTTGGAAAGTGACCGGTTTAACCTCAATAGCTGCTGCGATAACAGACTGGTGCAAATTCTGACGGTTTTGCAACATGTAGTATAACAGGGAAGACGCTTCGTCAATATTGATAAAGTCTGTGTTTAGCATAATATGATACAGGGAAGGGTCGGTCCAATCCATATCATATATGGAAGCGATATAACGTTTATGCTTGCGGTCCGTAAGTTTAAGAAACCTTTCTGCATCAGCCTTTTCCATGCCATGAGTCTCCATAATGCGCTTGGTTCTGACTTCCTGGGAGGCAATGATCTTTATATGCAAAGCCTGGGGGTTGTGAGCAAATATAATCTGTGAACCCAATCCGAATATAATGGCCGGCTGTTCAGCAGTGAATTCTTTCAGCTTGTTCTCCAAAAACGCTGCAAAGCTAATTCCCGCTGATGAAAGGTTCAAAAAAAATACGGGACTTTCTTCCAGCATATGTAATTCGTGTTTGGTGGCGATTTGCGAAAACCACTGACTCATGGCATAATCCCTGGTTATAACAGGATAATTCAGTTTTTCCGCCAGAAGATCTGCGATTTCTTTGCCTAAGCTGCCAGTCTGCCTGGAAACAGTAATTATCAAAAAATTCACCTCAGGTAATTATATTCTTTCCCGATTTGTTTTTATACAAACCGGAAAGGTAAATTATCTCATTATGATAATTATAACAAATAATTTAATTTTCCTGCTTTGAAAGCTTATATAGGGAGCAGTGCCTGATAATAAGCCGCCAATAGAGATATTGTTTGCGGCTTAAAAATTAAAAAAATATGAAATAAATAACTACAGCGAGATAAACGTAGCAAACAGAACATAGTTAATTAATTTGGTCATATTTTGTTATATATAAGCTTATTTGCATGTTGTAATAATCAGAATATTCAATTATTATTAAATCAAGCTCCAAGGAATTCCTAAGATGGAAACCTATCAGAGCCGGAAGCAGAAACTAAATGCAGTAACCAGAAGTGAAACCGGTGTACGGAAGTACACTATATCGAGGAGAATCAGAGAAAATAGTTTATACCAGGACTGACAATACAGAAATTCTTACATTAGTCTTTCGGGATTGATATAAAGTAAGAATGGAAGTAAAGTAAAGCTGATATAGACGATGAGTAATTGAAGACCCAAGATGAAGGAATTATGCAAAGTTACAGGCAGGAAACAAAGCAGAAGGCAAAGAAAGGTGGAATTTGATAAAGGTTCGTTGGAGCTTTTACTATTATAAAGGCAGATAATTTGACCATTAAAAAGTCATTTATCTGCTTTATTTATTCCTCTTCAGATTTTTAATGATGGAGGCGATCCAGTAAAGGAGCTTATTTTGAGTAGATAGGTCAATATTAAATACTGGCTGCGGGTACCTTTTACTTTGCATTTTGCAACAAGAAAGATTTTAGATTATCATACGCCCATGGAAATTTATCAACAGGTCTCTTAATAGTGGCGACACTTATTATTGAAATTTTCATGCAATTCATTTTTTGGAAATCAATAGTAAATAAAATATGATTTATGGTATTATTTATATGAAGCAAAAAATACACACAACAAAAAGCAGAAAATTTTGTATGAATATACATTGCAAATAAGCATATTTCTTTAAGACCAAACATATTATAAACCGTTGGGTTTACAACTGGACTTCTCATGATGTCATTCGCAAAGTTTTCATGTTATCAGTTTTATAAGTGCACTAGGGGAAGAGGTAGTGTATGATGCCCCTGCTATCATTAAGTTTTTTAGTAAAGACACAGTTTTTATTAAAATATATAAAAAAATTATAAGGAGTTGTGGAAAATGAAAAATGAGAAATTAAACGAAACTTTTGCTATGGCAGACAATATGGCAGAAAAATTCTGGGATATGTGGCTAGTTAGCTTGGGCAGTATGTCTTGGACACAGGAACAAGTGGAAAACATGGTGAAAAAATATCTTGAACAAAGAAAGAATGCCCGGGAAGAAACCAGCAAGGTAGTCGAAGAATTAATGGGCCAGGTTAAGAAAAACCAAATACAGATGCAGGCCATGATGCAGGAAGCTGTCAAAGCCGCATTAGAGAATGTAGAATTTCCTAACTTTGATTACATGGATATGAACAAAAAGATCGATGAACTGGCCAAGAAGGTAGAAAATCTCTAGTAAATAGGGGAGCTTTACGCGGTTACATGTAAAGAAGTGATAACCGCGTTTTTTTATACTAAAAGAAAATAATATTATTCTTTATGATGATAGTATTTAATAATTATCTACCTGATTTTATTCTTATATGGTTGGGTTAAGATTGTTTTTGAAAGGGGAACTCATATGCCGCAGGATTTTACAAAAAAGAATGATGAAGATAATTCCAGGGAAGAGGTTCATGTTCCGGATTTTACTGAAATGTGGAAGGAAATGTATTTTAAAACTGAATCGGCTTGGGCTGAAGCCTTTAAAGATTTGATCAGCACCCAAACGTTCGTTGGCTTTATCAATAAAAGCCTGGATCAACATTTATCGAATGAAAAAGTTTCCCGGCAAATAATCGATAAATATATGGAAATGGGTCAGGTGCCTTCTAAAAAGGATATTTCACGCGTAGCTGAATTAGTCATTTCCCTGGAGGAAAAAATTGATGGATTGGAATTTCAATTGAGTCATACAATGTCGAGTATGGCTGATAGCCTGCTAAAAATGGCAGATCATCAAGCTGGGGTGAAAAATGAATTGACCAGTTTACGTCAGGATTTAAATCAAATAGAAAAGAAAATTGATATTTTAAGTAAAAAGATACCTGCTTTAGATAAAGAACCTCGGGCATCGAAGAAAAAGACTTCCTCTGCCGGTTCCGGGGAGATAAAAGATAATAAATCCTGAAAAGCCAGGGGAAAGGAGACTATACATAGATGATTGAACGTATTTATAGTGAGTTAAAAGTAGGCGACAAAGGTTATGTGGAAAAAACCATTACGGAAACTGATTTATATAATTTTGCAGGTACAACTGGTGATTTTAGCTGGCTGCATGTTAATGAAGTCCGGGCTAAAAATGGGCACTTCAAAACTAGGATTGTGCATGGAATGCTGCTGGCTGGGTTAATTTCTAATGTAGTAGGGAATCAAATGCCAGGAGTAGGTACTATTTATGAGACCCAGAATTTAAAATTTATAAAGCCTTGTTATATAGATGATACGATTAGAGCACAGACTGAAGTGGCAGAACTGCTGCCAGCAGGCAGAGTAAAGCTGAGAACTACCTGCCATAATCAGCATGGGGAACTGCTAATTGATGGAGAAGCGATTGTAATACCACCCAGAAGACATGTTGTTGATGATGAAATGCCAGTATTCGCTGCAGGAGGGAGATTTAATGAATAAGTTTCGCATGATGAGTGGGTCTGCTGATGAGGTAGGGGCTATGCTGCAGGAGAATTATGATCGTATGTTAGACAGCAGCCGTAAATGGGCAGATATTTTGAGTTTTGACCCTGATCCCCAGACCGGCTTAACACCTAAAGAGGTAGTATGGAGAAAAAATAAGGCCAGGCTTTACCGTTATGTAAATTATAATGTTAAACATAAAACCCCGCTTTTAATGATTTATGCGCTGATCAACAAACCCTATATCCTGGATCTAATACCGGGCATGAGTTTAGTTGAACACTTAGTAGATCAAGGTTTTGATGTATATATGCTGGATTGGGGAGATTGGGAGTGGGAAGATCGCAACATTTGTTTTGGCGATTTAGTTGATGATTATATCTCCAGAGCGGTAATGAAAGTATGTCAGATTTCCAATGTCAGGGAAATAAGCTTGCTAGGTTACTGCATGGGAGGAACGATCACGACTATGTACGCTGCTCTTTACCCCTCACCTGTAATAAAAAATATTATTTATTTAGCTGCACCAATTGACTTTAAAAATGCTGGTCTATCCAGTGCATGGCTAAAGGAACCGGAATTTGACCCGGATCGGGTGGCTAATACATTTCAACTGGTGCCCAAAGAATTTATAGATTTTGGGGTTAAAATGTTAAGACCAGTTACGAATTTTTGGGGCACTTATACAAGGCTATGGAAAACTATAGATGAAGGAACACCTATTGCAGCCTGGAAAGCACTAAATAAATGGGTCAATGATAATTCTAATTTCCCTGGAGCTGCTTATCGTCAGTGGATAAAAGACTTGTATCAAGGTAATAAATTGGTTAAAAACGAATTTTATATTAAGGGCCGGCTGGTGGATATGGCTGATATTAAGGCCTCCTTACTGGTTATGAGCGGAGAAAATGATCATTTGGTACTAGCCGGACAGACGAAAGCTATTCTGGACCACTCCTCAGCAACAGATAAAACTTACCGGGAATATCCAGTGGGACATGGAGGATTAGTTTTTGGAAGTTATGCGAAAAGAGAATCATATCCAGTGATATCAGGATGGCTGAGCGAGCGGTCCTAGAAGTATTCAGGAACTTATTTGCCGGTGTATCCAGGCCGCAACCCGGCGATCATAAAGCAGTTCAATATGATTTAACGGCAGGATAGATTTTTCTTGTAAAATTGCTCCCCGGCGGCTCATGCCGGCGGTATTTAAAACGCTGTCTATAAAAATAATGCCGTCACTGGCAGCGCTGCTGGAAGAAGGGACGATTCCAAGTACACTATTATTGCCCGCCAGAACCGAGAACATGATTCCAGGTTCCAGACCTTTTTGTTCTAATTTTTGTACTAAATTTTCTCCCTCATCCATGGCAGTTTTTAACCCCCGGGAGGAACTCATAAAACCAGTACCTCCGTAATAAGTGGTCCACCAATCTTGTTGGGTGACATCAAGGGCGAAGTGATCGTCCCAGGGATATAACATCTGGGCCTGACCGGGAAAACTCCCGTCACGATAAATAGATCTGACAGATACATCGATAAAACTACCTAAATATAATAGTTTATTCCAGGCGATCACTCCATTGCCCCCTGCCAGATAAATCAAATAACTGATACTGGGGTTGCGAAAAACATAATCAGTGCCCAGATTAGGTGTGCCAAGCATTATGTAATGCTCAACATCATCCTGATAAGGGGTAAGGGCGAGATTGGATAAATAAATACGGGCGGCAAAGCCGCCTTTGCTATGGGCAATCAAGTCTAGCTTTTTTGCTCCAGTTATTTGTTTTACCTGCTTTATAGCATGGGCTAAAGCTTCGGCCTGATGAAAATTATCTCCATGGGAATGTGAAAAAGTCAAAGAAAAAACTCGATATCCAAGGGCGGACAATTGCTGCTGTAAACCAATAAAGCCCATATTATAAATGTTGGTGTAAGAGGTGGCATCCAGTCCAGCGCCATGTAATAACAGGATAGGAGTTTCTATTAAGTTGCGATCCCAGCCCGGGGCTAAATGTAATAAATAGTCGCTGGGAGGTGGTTCAGCTGTACCAAAAGCAGTTATCAAATCAGGGTCTAACTGTTTATTTACTTCGCAAAAAGTGTGGTCAACATTGATAAGCGAATCTACCCTGGATAAAATGGTTTTATCCCAGAATTTAAAACTATTATCACCAAAAATTCTTAAATTATAATACCAGTTTTCAAGTAAATGTTCATTTAAACTCATTAATAATTCCTTTTTCACGACGATTTTCACATAGTTTAACAAATATCAACCGTTAAGTGTAGTAATGTTTACAGCTTAGCATGAAATAAGGAGGATACCACATTGAATGTAACCAAAAATTATGCTGTTACAAACAGATATATGGAAATAATTAGACAACTCAATCGGCCCTATGCCTATTGGTCTACCCCCAACTTTATTATCTATGAACATCAAACCCTGCGACTCAGGCATTTTCCTAATGAGGAGGTGGATGAAAAACGACCGGTATTGATACTTCCACCCCAAGCCGGGCACCATGCCAATATTGCTGATTATTCAGAAGACCAAAGCTTAGTAAGAGTATTTCATAAATATGGTTTTGACGTATATGTAACCGAATGGCTCTCAGCCACACGCGAACATAAAGACCTTGGCATAGCTGATTATATCCGCCTTACTGATGAAGCCGTAGAGGAAATACGCAGACGTACCGGACTATACAGAATTCATCTGGTAGGTGAATGTCAGGGAGGATGGCAAGCTGCAATGTACACTGCATTATACCCGGAAAAAATAGCCAGCTTAGTAGTAGCGGCAGCGCCGATAGATGTGGAAGCCGTATCATCCCCTATGATCGATTATGCTAAACTTCCAATGTCATTTTTCAGGTATCTGGTCGCAACCGGTGGGGGAATCATGAAAGGACGTTACATATTAACCGGTTTTAAGAATATGCAGCCGGAGGAACATTACATTAATAAATACCAACGCTTATGGAAAATGCTGGAGGAAGATGACGAAGAGGGCTTAGACCGCTTAATACGTTTTGAAAACTGGTATGAATATACCCAGGATTTACCCGGCCGGTTTTATCTGGAAATTATTCGCGATATATTTAAAAATAATGGCTTGACTAAGCCTGGGTTTATAAAACTGGATGGTCAATCGGTAGATTTAGGTGAAATAAAATGCCCTTTGGTTATTATGGCTGGCAAAAAAGACCATATTACTCCACCTGAGCAGGCCTTTTCCTTAAAACAATTTGTTCAAACTCCCAGCCAGGATATCATCGAGATACTCACAGAAGGCGGGCATATTGGCACTTTAATGGGCAATGAAGCGTTAAAAAGCAACTGGACTAAAGTAAATGAAATGTTAGAGATGGTAATATAATACGGGAATAGCAGACTGGATTTGCACTCTCTCGAGGAAGGAAGACATTTGTCTTTTAATAGAATTGATTTATAGTGTAATAATAGATTTCACATGGAAGGAAGATATATTTGGAGTTTTCAAATGTTTTGTTTGCATTTTCTTTAACGCTTTTTGCAGGTCTTGCCACAGGAATAGGCAGTGCTCTTGCATTGCTTACCAATAAAACCAGCACAAAATTTTTATCGGTTGCCTTAGGTTTTTCAGCCGGGATAATGATTTATGTATCTTTTGTTGAAATACTGGCGGAAGCTCAGGATGCTTTAATAGCTGCTTTTGGGGTAAGGAGCGGATCATGGGCCGCAGTGGGCGGCTTTTTCTTCGGTATATTCTTGATTGCAATGATTGATAAATTGATTCCTTCTGCAGAAAATCCTCATGAAGTACATACGGTAGAAGAAATGGACGGAAAAAGTGAAGACCATAAATCAAACTTGATGAGATTGGGAGTATTTACGGCATTAGCCATAGCCATTCATAATTTCCCGGAAGGAATAGCAACATTCACAGCAGCTCTCAGTGATCCAGGTCTTGGAATAGCTGTTGCTGTTGCTATTGCCATACATAATATTCCGGAAGGTATTGCTGTGGCAGTACCCATATTCTATGCTACTGGAAGCAGGAGGAAGGCCTTTAAATTATCATTTTTATCTGGACTGTCAGAACCTTTAGGAGCAATTATCGGATATTTTCTTTTACTTTGGTTTTTTGATGATACTGTGTTGGGTTTTGTTTTCGCTTCAGTGGCAGGAATTATGGTATATATTAGTCTTGATGAATTGCTTCCGGCGGCCAGGGAATATGGAGAGCATCATCTATCTATTTATGGACTCATTGCCGGAATGGCTGTAATGGCTTTGAGCCTTTTACTGTTCATTTAAATTTGGCCCTGTATTTATGCCTCCAATGTAAGCATGATAAGGATTTCTTGAAATGGCGGAACATATCAAAAAGTTCCTTGATACTTCCCACAACCAAAATAATCATCGTAACAAAAAGGTGTATCACCCTTTCTATTTCTAAATAAGATTCAGTTCAGTTCTAATATTAGTATTTATGCAGGAAAATGATAGAAATTAATAAAAATATATGATAAATTGGAAAAATAGCAAATAATCTGACGGTTCTGCCGCCATTTTTTGTCTCTGAGGGAGAGTATTTATGAGAAAGCTTCTCGCCTGTTTATACAATTCTGTAAAAGCTCCACTTACCGCAGCAGCATACGATACGAAAAAAGCTTTCTTAGAAATTGGTCCACTATGAGTGTTTTCTATTTAAGGAGGATGTATGATGTCTGCAAAAATATTGGTTGTTGACGATTCCGCGCCAGACCGTTTGATCATCAAAAACATGTTGAGCGAATACAGCATCCTGACTGCATGCGATGGTTTAGAAGCCATGTGCCAGATTGATAAGCATGAAGATATTGACTTGGTTATTCTGGATCTAAACATGCCTAATATGGATGGATTCCAGGTCCTTGCTGCGCTTAATGCAGATGCTCGATATAAAAAACTGCGCACTATAATATTAACCAACAATGATGAACTTGAAAATGAAATCAAAGGCTTGAGGCTGGGTGCAGTGGACTATATCAGAAAGCCCCTTTATACGGAATCCCTGAAAGCCAGAATTGATATTCATGTTGAACTGCTTCGGGTAAAACGTTTATCTGAACAAAAACTGTATGAACAAAGTGTAACATTGGATGCTATATTCCATCAAGCGCCCGTTGGCATAGCAATTTCATACAGCAGTGAACCGTTTATGGAGGAAAGCAATAATATTACCAGTATAAATTCTAAGTTCGAGCAGATTACCGGCAGAAGCAAAGAAGAACTATTGAAGCTGGGCTGGGCAAAGATTACGCATCCTGATGATTTACATGAGGACATAAATAATTACATGAAACTCCAATCAGGAGAAATCAAAGGTTATTCGATTGAGAAGCGATACATTAAGCCGGATGGTTCAATTGTTTGGGTGCATATGATTGCAACCGCCCTTAATCTATCGAGCGAACATAAATATAACCATATATGTTTGGTTCAGGATATTTCAAAACGAAAAGCAGTAGAAGCTGATTTATTGGAGAGTGAGCGCAATAAATCCGTTCTTCTTTCCCATCTTCCTGGTTTAGCTTACAGATGCAATTATGACCAGGAGTGGACCATGCAGTTTGTTTCTGCCGGTTGTTTTAATTTGACCGGCTACCCCCCGGAAAGCCTGTTATACAATAAGGAACTATCTTTTAATGATATAATAGCGCCGGAATATCATGAGCCTATATGGAAAGAATGGGAGCGTGTCCTGGATAAGAGACTGCCTTTTAAATATGAATATGAAATCATAACGGCCAGTGGAGAGCGGAAATGGGTAATGGAGATGGGAGAAGGCATATTTAACGAGCAAGGCACCGTGGAAGCTCTAGAGGGAATAGTCTTTAATATTGACGATATAAAAGCAATGCAGAATAATCTCAAATTTAATAATGAACATGATAAGTGGACGGGCTTATTTAATCGAAACTATTTAGAAAATCTTTTGGAAAACGATGCTAAGACACCAACAAAGGAAAAAAGAGCGGTTGTGAGTATTAATCTGAGTACTGTGCAGTCATTAACTGTGACTTATGGATTTCATTACACTCAGGATATGATGAAAAAAATAGCTGATACACTAAACTTACATTGCACAGACCAGCGTGTATTATTCAATACATATGAAAATAGATTTGTTTTTTATGTTAAAGCTTATAAAGATAAAAACGAATTGATCAGATTCTGTGAAGCTATTGAAAATACATTGGAGCCTTTGCTTGCGATTGAAAGAATCGGCGGTGGGATTGGGGTCGTTGAAATAGATCAAGATAATGAGCATGATATAGACCAGCTTTTGAAAAACCTTTTGATCGCATCTGAAAGAGCAATTAATATATATGACAGAGACTTTGGCATCTGTTTTTTCAGCACAGAGATGGAAGATCAAATCAACCGTGAGAATGTGATAAAACATGAACTTGACCAAATTGCTGCAGATGAAAACAATGACAGATTGTTTTTGCAATTTCAACCGATTTTAGACCTGAAGTCAAATAAGATATGTGGCTTTGAAGCTTTAGCCAGATTAAATAGTTACGATCTTGGTCTGGTACCGCCTTTAGAATTCATTCCCATAGCCGAGAAAACAAAGCTCATCATTCCCATTGGAGAAAAAATTATTCATCAGGCACTCCATTTTCTGAACAAATTGAAAGAGAATGGACATGGTACAATCAACGTTTCAATTAATGTCTCTGCCATTCAGTTGCTAAGAGTTGATTTCAATAAAAATTTGCTGGGGATGATAAATGAAATTAGGGTTAATCCAGAAAATATCGGCCTTGAGATTACGGAGTCGGTATTTGCTTTGAACTACCAGGAAATAAACCGTATTCTTGGTGAGCTAATAGATTCTGGCATCCATATCGCTATAGATGATTTTGGGACAGGCTATTCCTCTCTTGCCAGGGAACGGGAGTTAAATGTCAACTGCCTTAAAATCGACAAATATTTTATTGATAAACTCTTAACACTTAAGCCTGAGGAGGTTATCACCGGCGACATTATCTCAATGGCGCATAAGCTGGGTCACTGTGCTGTAGCAGAAGGGGTAGAGCATGAAGAGCAGAGACAGTATTTGCTGAATAACGGATGTGACAAAATACAGGGATATCTGGTTGGTAAACCACTTGATGAAGAGGTGGCATTGGAACTGCTCAAAGAATAAACATCAATAATGATTGCTATTTAAATGACAATTGTAGCAAAAAAGGATGGTTAGGCATATGCAAGATAATAAAAAAAATATCTCAATTAAGAAGATAATTATTATCGTATTCATATTAGCCATGCTGATTTCCACCAGTGGCATTGGATACTTGGTTTTTTCCAGATGGTTATCCTCGGCTGAGCTAACAACTGAAAGCATTGCCGGAAATATAAGTGACAGTATATGTAATCAAATAAATTCTTTCATGCATGTACCTGAGCATATTAATGAAATGAATCATAAAATCATAGAAAACGGCATACTCGATTTATCTGATGAAAAACTTCGGGACCAGTTTTTTGCTGGTGTTTTAAGCTCACCAAAAACAAGTGAGGAACATACAAAGAATATTCTTGAAAGAATCAATTCCGGTTTCTTAAATGCGCGTGTGGCTGCAATAAAGTGCAGCATTTCGCTTGGCAGTGATACGAAAATAAGTGCGGATCAGTCCCTGGAAGAGATTATGTCCAATGCGGAAAATGCCATGTACAAGCAAAAGACCATGAAACGTAAATCTGTAAATAAGGATATTATTGATACCATTATTGAGACTCTGCATACCAAGCGCCCAAAAGAGAAACAGCATTCGATCGTTGTAAGTGAATTATGCGGCGAAGTGGGCTCGGCTATGCATCTTTCCGAACCGGAAAGGGCGCCGGCAAGCAATTTGACCCGCACATTGTTGAATTGTTTGTGCAAATGATGGGTGAGAAGAATATGTGAGGAGTTTGACGCAGAAAAAATGCTGTCAGCACTTCTAAAAGCTGTTATATCATTACCCGGTACTAATACCAAACCGGGAGGGGAGTTCCCTTGTTGGACTAGATTTCCTGTTAATGGCAGGATTTTTTGTTGGTTTTGCCGCAAAAATTGTCGAAGTGATATTAAATGGGGACCGGACCAAAAAGGGGAAGCAGGGAGGAGAAGGAATTTGAATAAGTTTTTGAAGAATACTGTAATGTTAATAATGGTTGCTGTTTTGACCTTTGCTTTTTGCAATACTGCTGATGCCATGCAGCTGTTTGTTAGTACTCCAGAAGGGAAAACTATAACCCTGGAAGTCGAACCTAACGATACTATAGATAATGTGAAAGCCAAGATCCAGGACAAGGAAGGGATACCCCCTGATCGGCAGATACTCATTTTTGCCAGTGAACAATTGGAGGAAGGAAGAACCCTTTCTGATTACAGTATTCAAAAGGAGTCTACCCTGGAATTGGTATTAAAACAGGTCACATGGATGGTGACCAATCTGAATGACAGCGGCGTTGGTTCTTTGCCCCAGGCTATCGCAGATGCTTCAGCCTGTGATATTGTGACCTTTGATCCCGGTTTGGCAGGCGGCACCATTGCCCTTACTTCTGAAATCAGCATCGAGAAGGAACTGATCATTGATGGCGGCGATCATCAAATCACCATTAGCGGCAATAACTTTTGCGGGGTGTTCTCTCTTGATTCCGGGAC
This sequence comes from uncultured Syntrophomonas sp., assembly GCA_964563125.1. Classification (GTDB taxonomy): domain Bacteria; phylum Bacillota; class Syntrophomonadia; order Syntrophomonadales; family Syntrophomonadaceae; genus UBA1368. The sequence continues at coordinate 26,642 of CAZLVY010000008.1, forward strand.
ACTTACCTTGAGCGGCCTGACCCTGGCAGATGGAAAAACCAGTAGTGGCGGAGGCGCTATCAACATTAGGACAAACAGTAAAGCCGTTTTGACTGACTGCAGCTTTAACGGCAACTCAGCAGGTATAATCGGCGGCGGTGCTATTTATTTGGGAGGCGGCGGTTCAGCCGTTTTGACCGGCTGCAGCTTTAGCGGCAATTCAGCCCGTTATGGCAGTAGTATTATCATTCATGAAAGCAGCAGTGTGGCTGTTTATGAAACGATTTTCAGTGATACCGAAGCCTATCAAGGTGTCCTGTTTAATTTGATAGGCGAAATGACGTTAGCAGGCTGCACCTTCAGCGGCAACACCGTTAGTGGTGACGGCATCATAGTAAACGGGGGGCAGGCACGTTTGGAGAATTGCACCTTCAGCGGCAACACAGCAAATCAAGGGGCTATGATCGACGGTTCAGTTGGTGTACTCGATATGGTGAACTGTACCCTCAGCGGAAATTCTTCAAAATACCTGATAAATAATAGCAATAAGGCTACTCTGACCATCGTCAATTCCATCCTGCAGGGCAATGAACCATTAATTGAGGACGGTAACTGCGATGTCAGCTATAGTTATGTAACGGGTGGCTATACTGGCATCGGCAATATCGATACAGATCCGCTGCTGGGAGTGCTGGGGGATTACGGCGGGCCGGTGTTAACTATGCCGCTGCTGCCTGGCAGCCCGGCAATCGATTCGGGAACGAACACAGATGTTTCGGATACAGACGCCCGGGGAGTTCAGAGGTTCGGGCTTCCTGACATAGGAGCATTTGAATCCCAGGGCTTCATGCTGGATTCTCTGACTGGCACTCCGCAGAGCACAAGCCTGGATACCGCTTTTGCTGATCCATTGGGATTGACGGTAACTCCTCAGGACAGCGGTGAACCGGTAGAAGGGGGCATTGTCTATTTCACTGCTCCTGACGCGGGGGCCAGCTGCACCTTTGATCTAAATCCTGTCATCATCGACAGTGAGGGGCAGGTCTCAGTTAGAGCCACTGCCAATGGCGAAACTGGTTCTTACCTGGTTACGGCCAGTGCCAGGGGGGCAGAAGATGCGGCCTTTGAGTTGGTCAATCAAAAGACCATCGATATCGCTTTGATCCAGGGAGTGACCCGGCCAGTCAGAGGGGAACCCCCGACCTCTATAATAAGAGAAACAGAGCAGTACACGGGTGTTATTACCTGGGCTCCTGAAGCAGTCCGCTTTAGGCCTGATACGAAATATACGGCCACCATCGTTTTAACCCCTAAACCAGGATTTACTGTAAGCGGGGTCGGAGAAAATTATTTTGTGACTGAAGGTGCTCAACAATCGAACAATAAAGCTGATTCCGGGATCATAACCGCCCTTTTCCCCAAAACCAAATCGTCTGGAGGCGGCGGCGGGAGTTATGAATCACCTGCACCGGTGGATGAACCCGAAATAGATCCTCAACCTGAGGACGTTCCTGTCATAAACCCTCAACCGGGAGAAATAACACCCGGTATGATCGAACTCACTGATATCGAAGAACACTGGGGAGCATCCAGCATCAGGCATCTGGTCAAAATGGGAATCATGGCCGGCTATCCGGACAAAACCTTCCAGCCTGATCAACCGGTTACCCGGGCTGAATTTGCAGTGGTGCTGGTGAAAACCTTTGACTTACAAGCTGCATCCGACAAAGTGTTTGATGATACGGCAGGGCACTGGGCCCAAGACCATATCACAACCGCGGCAGCAAAAGGAATCGTTTCCGGTTACAATGACCAGCAGTTCGGACCGGATGATCCAATCACCCGGGAACAAGTGGCAGCTATTTTCTGGAGATATGCCCAGTTTAGGGGCGATGATGTCAGTGTGGGCGAAAATACCAATATTTTAAGCTATACAGACGCTTTCGATATCAGTGAATATGCCATACCTGCAATCCAGTGGGCCTGCGGCACTGGATTGCTGCAAGGCCGAACCCCAAGCACCATAGACCCGGTCAGCAAGACCACCAGAGCGGAAACAGCCGCCATTTTAACCAAATACATGGTGGTGGATTAAAAACCAAAAAAGGGGATGCCCCTTTGCGGGACACCCCTTTTACACGTTTTGCATTTGTTATTCTACTACAAGGGTTCCGTTTTCAACGTAGCCGTTCTCTTTAATTTGATATCCGGCGTCTTCCATCATCTGGCGGGCTTCTTCTTTGGATAAATCATCTTTATCAAGCAGGGGAAGTTTTTCAAAAGCAGGTCCCTGTGTAGCTTTACCGATTACAAAGTCGAATTTATCTTTACCAGCTTTTATGTAGATGCAAGTATTGGATAAAGCTGCTTCCTGCATGGCGTTTACACTATAACTGGTAGTTACCAGGCACATCATATCTTTATTTTTTAGCTGCTTGAACTCGCTGTAGTTACGATTGACTTTCTCGCCATTACGTTCAGTGAAGGATTCAGTTTGATAGGTTCCCTTGGCCAAATCACAATTACCGTTTTCCACTAACCGGTCACCGGCCTTCATGGAAGGAGAAAAACCATCTTCCTCGCGGATGGTGTCATAGCCGAATTTGATCTTAGCCCCGTCTTTTTCAACAAATCCCGGCCAACCAGCCATCATTAATTTACCTTCGAAGCGGCCGTTTTTATTTTCCATATTCAGCAAGTCAAATTGTATGCCGGTTAAAAATTCCAAGCCGGGAGTAGCCAACTCCATAATTACACCTTCATAATTGTTGATAGCAGCCTCATTTAGACTGTAGGCGCTATTCCAGGCATCAGAAAAATCACTGATTGTATTTAGCCCCTCAGAGGACTGCTTATCAGTCTTTTCGCTGTTGGCCGGCGGCTGCCCTGTCGGTTCGCTGTCAGTTGCCGCCGGTTCAGAACTGCCCCCTCCACAGCCGCTGGTCACCAGGGCAGTTAACAAAATAATACACAATGCCAATACTTTTAGTTTCATCCCCAAATACCCCCTTAAATAATTACTTTCCTCCAATTGAATTAGTTAATGCATCGATTCTATAAATAACAGTCCTTAAAGTCAATCACCCGGAGGGTGATTATGGGTTCAAAAAGCACAATCATCCAGGGGGTGATTAAGGTTATACAGATGGCATAACACTGATCTTATTCGGCAGGAACCCGGCTGATATTAATTCTTATACCGGCTTAATTTAGCGTACAAAGAAGGGCAGTATTTATTTAAGTATATGCGGGCGATGGTATAAATTTTTAACTTATGATTATATCTCCTGAGTTGTGGTTTTATTACCGCCTGCACATTACCTTCTGCAATCAGCAGCAGTTGTTCTATTCTTTTTTGCCGCAATTTAATACTGTGGGCATATTGATAATCTGTATAGCAGTTGAATTCTTCAAGTTGATCGATTATATTTCCTAAAAACCAAATCCTGCGGCTTCTGGATTCTGCAAGTCTGCTGCTCAATGAACCGCTAATCCCGGTCCGGTATACTGACATTGCTTCATTTAAATAGTAAATGTTTCCCTGTATAGCCAGACTGAGCACCAGGAATACATCATTGACCGGTGCCTGCAAATAAAAATACGGTGGATGTTCTACGCACTGGCGACGGTATAGGATGGAACTGATTTGGCTGAATTTTACCCAGCCGATCATGTCCTCCACCGGCACCAGGCAGTTTTCATAATATGAGCCCAGATATCCCTTTATTTTGCCGCTGTCACCTCTGGTTAGTTTCACTTTATGAAAACACATGCTGCATTCCGGGTGGGCTTCCATATGATCCACCTGCTTCTGCAATTTATAAGGATCACACCAATAGTCGTCCCCATCGCAGAAGGCGATGTATTTGCCCTGGGCGCGCTGTACGTTTATATGTTCAATTTTCAGGCCCTTTGCATATTGGTTTTCGCTTTGGTAAACCGGTTTGATTAGATCCGGATAGCGGTCGGCGTATTGAAGGATAATATCAGCAGTCCTGTCTTCGGAGGCGTCATCATGGACCAGGATTTCCCAGGCAAAATTGGTCTTCTGCATCAAAAAACTGTCCAGGGCCTGAGCCACATACCTCTCATGATTATGAGTCATGTAATTTATGCTGACCAGAATATCCATACTGTGCTCCTTTCCTTAGCTAACAGAGAGACGGTCTGCTATTTCAATTTTGTCGCCACCTTTGTCCTGTGCCTGCGTAATTTTTCATACAGGGAAGGGAAGTATTTATTCATATATATCAAAGCTGCTGCATAGATGCCCAGCTTTTTATGATGATCTCTGTATTTGGCGGTTTTTAAGCTTTTTAAATTACCTTCAGAAATCAAGATCAGCAATTCGTTTTCCGCTTGTTTGGCCTCTATGCTATCAGCGTATTTAAAATCGGTAAAACGGTTGAACTCATCAAATGCTTCCATCATGCGCTGGCGAAAATGTATTTTTTTCTTGCTGGAGCCTGCTATTTTGCTGGTCCATCATATCCGGCCATATGGCTGAACTCTACGCCGCCTGAAAAGCGGGGATTAATTTCCATCAGATAAAGCTGCCCAGGGGTTTCGATGAATTCAAAGTTCGCCGCCCCGGTGATCCCCAGTAAATTAGCTATTTTCTCGCAAATTTCGTTTAGAGTTTTGCTTTCGATGATCTCCACAGTCATCCCTATGCCTGCCTTGCGCAACAACTCCCGCCTGGCAATACATACCACTTCATCATTGGCAGCTCTGACCACATCCACGGTAATGATGGTTCCCTCTATGTAAGGTTGTATGATGTATTCCATACTATTGTGTATTTCTCTCAGGCATGCTGATCCAGCCGGGGTTTTGACAATGACAACCCCGTTGCTGCTGTACCCGAATCTGGGTTTTGCCAGCAATGGATAATTGAGAGCGGATGCGTCTGTTTCTGCCATCAAAGCGGTGGGTATGACCGAGCATATCTTTTTCCGTTCAAGGTGTTTATTGAGCAGGTATTTGTCACGGCACAGCCGGGTTATCTCCGGCTCAGATATACAGACGCATACTCCGTATTCCTGCAATTCTTCTTTTATATCGCAGAAGACATCTATTTCCGCATCGATCAAGGGCATTATATATTGAATATCATATTGCCGGCACAGGTTTTTTATAAAGGCGGAGTATCTATTGTTTTCCTCCGCCCCGGGTGCCTGCACAAAAAGGTCAACATTGTAAGCATCAGCTATCCATTCTTTGGGTAGGATATCACAGCCGGTCACCTGGTGATGATTGGACTGCAGGGTCTTTATTACTATGTCGGCTGTAAAGGAGCCGATGGCTGTTACAAGTATTTTCATACCTGGCTATCCTTTCCGCTGCTAAAGAATTTGGGTCACATATTCCTCAAACTTGCGGGCAATTATCATCTTCTGAGGGCTTATCTGCTGGTCAATCCTTTCACCAGTAAAACACCGCAAGTGGTTTAAGACTACGTTATATCCGGCTAAGTGGCTGTATTTCGTCCCTCCGGAAAAACGGGGGTTTATTTCCATTAAATATATCTGTTCCGGGGTTTCGATGTATTCAAAGTTTGCAGCTCCGATGATACCTAAAAAATCAGCTGTTTTCTTACAAATGGCTGTAAGTCTATGGTTTTCAATAATCTCTACCGATACAGGTATGCCGCTTTTGCGCAGCAAATCCTGCCTGGCAATACAGACTGTATTCCCATTTTTATCTCTGATGACATCTACATTTAAAACATCTCCATCAATATAAGGCTGCAAAATATAGTCCTTATCTGATAAGAATGCTTTAGCATATCTGAACTCTGACTGATAATTTATTATTATCTGCTCCTTGCTGCCGTACCCGAATCTCTTCTTGCCCACCATGGGAAACTGATAAATGGATTCATCAGCTTCGGCTAACAAACAGGTAGGTATGACCGAGCAAATATTTTCCTTGTCCAGATACTTGGTTAGCAGGTATTTATCACGGCACAGCAGGGTCGTTTCTGGATCAGATATACAGGTACATACACCGCATTCCAGTAATTGGTTTCTGATGGTGCAGAGAATATCTATTTCATAATCGAACAGAGGCATTATATATTGCACCTGATATTCCGCACACGCTTTATTTATGAAGTCCTTATAGGCCTCTGCTTCTGTAAAAGCAGGAGATTGAATAAACTCGTCAACATGGCTGGCCGCTGTGAGCCATTCTTTACGGGCCTCATCACAGCCTATCACCCGGTGTCCGTAAGCCTGCAGAGTTTCTATAACTATGTCGGCAGCAGACGCCATTCCAATTGAAGTTATCAGTATATTCATATCATTTCCTTCCCAAGCCCACCCGGGTTTTGTACACCATTGCTCTGTTTAATTTTAACCTGCCTCTTTTTGGATGTCTACATGATTCAATCTCGCAATGTTTAAAGCTGTTTTGAGAATATTAGTTGTTCTTTAAACTTATACAGGAGAACTAGTACCAACTGTGAATCTTAACACAATACCGCAACCACCTTTGCTGGGGAGCGGACGTTCAATGAACATCCTTCTAGAGGTCTTTTTTATGTATTAACCCCATTTAACCACTATATACTGAAAAGCAGGAGTATTTGTCGGCATCAACGAATGAAATAATTGTTTTGAAAAATCCGTACAGAAAAATTGAAAAGGATGATTATATGAAAAAAGTTATAGTCTACGGCGGTGCTACTTTGCTTAAAAATCTTTTTTTCGATGCTGTCGGCAATGAGAATTTCCAAATCGCCTGTTTTACTTCTGACAATGGTTATCGCGGCGGCGAAGAGTTAGTGGGACTGCCGTGGGTAGGTTATGATAAGATATTGGATCTATACCCACCTGATCAGTATGATATGCTGGCTCTTTTTAACGGTTCCCGCAGTATGAGGGCCCGGGACAAAATGTATCAAAAAGCAAAAAGCAGCGGATATAAATTGCGCAATTACATCAGCGCCAGGGCTGATATAGCCCCGGACGTGCTGATGGGAGAAAACAATGTGATCATGGGTGCCTCTTATATTGGCTTCGGCGGCATCATGGGCGATAACAACCTGATCCGGCAGTCAGTTTACCTGGGTCATGAGTTTGAAATGGGCAACAACAATATTATAACGGCGGGCTGCAACATCGGCGGGCTCAGTAATATTAAAAATAATTGCTATTTCGGTTTAGGCTCAACGGTAATTGACCACATCAATATCGCCGAAGAGACCCTGATTGGGGCAGGCAGTTTAGTTATCCGCCATACGGAGCCTTATTCTAAAAATGTTGGCAATCCCAGCCGGATAATTGGTTATCACCTGGAGGAAGGACCAGGGACGAAATTGCGTGAGCAATAATTTAAGCCTGAAAGATATTAAAATATATATGAAAGCCGCATTAATTCGATTGAAAGAATTTATTGCGGCTATTTTTATACTTAAAGTAAATGATTATATTATCTGCGGTTTAACCGGCGTATGTCAGGTTACAGATATTACAACAGAAGAAATCGGTCTATGTGGAAAAATTATATCACCGCATAGATAAGAAACTACTTCTTATCCATGCGGTGGAGAAAAAGGGGGGGTATATGTATTGCAATAGATTGAATGAGGATGAAAATGCCATAAACTTCAATTCAATCTAACAACCCCACATAAGATAAATAAGAACCTTCATTAAACCCAACTTATAGTATCATAATATATTACTGCCACTGGTCCTTATTTATAGTGGGGAATAATTTATGGTAACGGGTGGAGTTAAAAATCGATGGCTACCATAATAATAATTTATAAATGCAAATAATGTGCCAACTTAAAAGTAATTCTAATTATCAAAGCTACTACCTTTCCTGGAAAATGTTTTAATCCACAATTTTAAGCCAATGGTTTTAAAAATTTTTGACAATTGAGAGAACCCTGTGAAATAGTATATTCTATTTTTTAGACTACGAGAGGCTTTAAACCAGGATGCTATTATTATCATATTAATAATTTATGTCAATATAATAATTATTATCAGGAATTTTATATATTTGAATCAGAAAACATACTCTATCATCAATTGAATATCTCTTCCGATGAAACGGTTATTAATAATCCCGTAATACAGGAAATCGCTGTGCCCTTCATGAGGTCATGCCTTCCATTTAAAGTTGACACGTGAAAAAGGGGAGTGTGTGATAACCTGTTCTGTCGTGCCCTGACACTTTTTGTGTAACAAGATGTTTGCTCGCTATTATTATATAGATAGAGGGGTTCTTTGAGAAAAAAAAAGTTGATGAGCAGATGTTAACTGCCACACGTTATATTGGCTGTATGGAAAATGGTCTTACAAGACCCCAGGCCTTCGAGTGTGACGATGGCAACGAATATGTAATCAAGTATAAGGAAAACCCTGTCGGCATCAAAGTCCTGGTAAATGAACTGATCGGCAACCGCATAGCCAACCTTCTCGGTTTACCAGTACCTATGGGCACTCTTATTTACACTCCTGCGCAGGTCATAACAGATTCTTCTATTAAGGAAGGCATTCATTTTGGAACACTTCTGATTCCTTATACTTTTCGGAATCCGCCGCTTAATATTATTGAATCAGCTTATAATGTTAACTGCATTACCGGAATGTATGTGTTTGACAACTATCTGGCCAATCATGACCGGCATGAGGGCAACATAGTTCTAGGCATTAGATACCATGGCAACCAGATTATAATGATAGATCACAGCCACTGTTTCGGCAAGCCGCAATGGACAGATGCAGAGCTCTTGGAGTTGACTGATGAGGGTAAAATTATAACCAGAGGCATATATAAAAAAATAGCCCATATAATCACAGGACAAAACTCACTTGATAAATGGCTTGACCGACTAGAAAGCATTAAAGAAGAACAGCTAATAAGTATTATTAATGAGATTCCCATAGAATGGAATATTGCTCCCCAGGACAGGGGAGCATTGCTTTTCTATTTGAAGAATAGAAAATGGAGAGTACGACCTCTGTTAACATCTGCTCTGTGACTAGCTGTAAGAGTACTTGATAATCAGCCGGGGCCACAGATTACTGTCGCGGGAGAAACTGGAATAGAAAGCTGTCAGGCTATTTCTGCTTTCATCTCCGATCAATAATATACCATGATTGTATATATTCTTTGTAAACCAATCCCTTACCAGTGAAGTAAGGTTTAATTCTACTGTATAATAACCAGATTCTATGGTCGCACCGCTCTCAGAAACAGCATGGATGAGGGGCTGCTGGTTCCAGTTCACGGTTTCGGAAGTCCAAGGCTGTAAGACGGCAAAGATATTCAGGAGTATGGAACTTTCCTCTGGAACTTCGTTTCGTTTTATAGCCAATTGCAGATAAGCTTCATCAATTATACTTCTGGTAGGGATTAGATTCCCGTCGGTACTTATATTGTTTATATCAAACTTCAACAGACTTCTATATGCGTCACCAGATTGTTTAAACTGGCCTGCAAATAAGCTTACAGACCTATTAAAATTTTGCAATGGATAGTATTGAGAAATGTAGGTGTTCTTGGATGGAGGAAAAATAGCTTTTGGCATATTAATCAGCACCTTTTCGGTTAATGCCCTGATCGGGAAAATGCTCATGCCCGAAAATATATAATTTATCAGTTAATTTTATAATATTTAACTTCCTGAGATTGTGTGACACAGGAACCGGCTAATGAAGGTAGTGCCAACTTCTGAAACGTATTACATTGCTCGGCACCCTTACCTGCCTGCTCTTTTCCAAATGAGTATGTCCTCGTTTCTGCCTTTCCTGAGAATTTGTCTTATTACAAGATAAACCCTATACCGTAAAATACGGGAATACAATATAATAGAAGCATATAAATATTTTATGTTACATTAGTTGGTCGATAGTATGTTACGGGAAGGACGGAAGATGACAAAAGATGCAAGAAAGATGGACTTTGATGACAAACTCTTCTGGGAAAAAGAAATAAAAGCTCAGATTACTGATGCCAATTCATATAGGATGCTGACCGAAAATATTCCAGTACTGGTTTACGTTTATCGTAACAGTCAGGTCATTTATGTAAATCCGGCGGTTGTAAAAACGCTTGGGTTTACTTTCGAGGAAATGACCCAAAAGAATTATTGGGATATCTGTCATCCCGATTACCGTGACCTGATCAGAGAAAGAGGTTTGGCGCGTTTACAGGGTGAAGATGTGCCATCCAACTATGAATTTAAAATCATGAAGAAAAATGGGGAAGCAATCTGGGTTGATGTCTTTTTTGGAACTACTCGTATGAATGATGAAATGATCGGGATTGTAGGAGCTTATGATATTACCGAAAGCAAGCTTCTCAAGGAACAATTACAGGCTGCCCGTGATGAATTGGAACTGCGTGTAAAACAAAGGACTGAGGAATTAAGTTCGAAAAATAAAGAACTCACTTTGCTGAACCGCAACTTGAATAATGTAGTTATGAATATGTCAGATGGTGTTGTGGTGGTAAACAGGGCAGGTGAATTTGAACTGTTAAACAACGTTTTCCAGCAAAATTGGGGAGATTTATTGGATGATATAAAGATAAAAGTAAAGGATGAGATTTTAAGAGGAAAGAACCGCTTCATTAATGATATGTTCGATAAACGCATCACCTTTCAGGATGAGGAGTTTATCTATGGCAATCCCGGCGACCAGGTGCATTTGCTGGCATCAGGTACCCCGATCGTCAATGAAGCTGGAGTTGTAAACAGTGGGCTTCTTATAATGCGGCCAATCAAGGACGTTCATAAACTGGTCAACCGTTTCAGTGGGGCCAAGGCATCATTCCGTTTCGAAGATATAATTACCGGCAGCCAGGCTATGCAGGAACTTATTGAAAATGCCAAAATGGCTGCATCCAGCATGAGCAATGTACTCATTGAAGGTGAAAGCGGAACCGGGAAAGAATTATTTGCTCAGGCAATTCATAACTATTCAAAGCGCAGCAAAGAGCCATTTATTGCCATTAATTGCGGGGCTATCCCCAGAGAACTGATTGGCAGCGAACTTTTCGGCTATGTGGAGGGGGCTTTTACTGGTGCTCGTAAAGGCGGAAATCCCGGGAAATTCGAACTGGCTTCCGGAGGCACCATCTTTCTCGATGAGATCGGGGACATGCCTTTTGAACAACAGGCCGCCCTGCTGCGGGTTATTCAGGAAAAAAGCATTACCCGCATAGGTGGAACACAGGCAATACCAGTGGATGTTCGCATTATTTGTGCCACCAATAAGGATCTGCATACTGAGATGGACCGGGAACGATTTCGTAAGGATTTGTATTATCGCCTTAATGTAATCTCCATCATGGTTCCGCCGCTCCGCGAACGCAGGGAGGATATCCGGCTGCTGATAAACTATTTTTTAAAAAGCAGTTATGCTTATTGGGAAAATGGCAAAGATACCTTGAACCCTAAACTGCTTGCACTTCTTGAAGCCTATAACTGGCCCGGCAATGTGAGAGAACTGCAGAATGTTATTGAACGCATGCTGAATACCGCCAAAGGCGCCAGGCTAAGTGAGGCTGATTTGCCGGCTGAACTATTCCTGGGAAAGATGCAGAAGCAGTCTGTTCGCCACCTGTCTGCACGGGCAGAACAGGGAAAGACTATTCAGGAAGCCAGGGCACTTAGCAAACAGCTAATGGAGGATGAGGAACGTCGTCAGATTATTGAGCTGATGCAAGTGTATAAGGGGAATGTAAGCAAGGTTGCGCAGGAATTAGGAATTTCCCGTACCACCCTCTATAAAAAAATGCTGAAGTATAAAATGGATGAATAAGGGGCAAAAAGATATAGTGGTTAAAAAATTATATCTTTGATGCACTGTTCAAAAATGTACATGATTGTACATGTAATAAACAAATATTTACACTCCTTGATAATAAAAAAATTATCCTTAATGATCTTATAAGAGCTGGCTCGTGCATCATCACGCTGAGCAAGCTTTTTTTTTAGGGAGTGGTATAGTTTTTGCTTATCAAGCTAATAGAATGATTTTGATAACTGATTCGAAAAGTTATGAATCAATTATTCGCAATAAAGACACGAAAGGATGGTAGATTATGAACATAATTCCGTTGAAGCAAGAACTGTTAAAGGAATGGAAATTGCCGCTGCTGACTGATTACATTAAAAAATGGGCCGCAATCACACCGAATAATCCAGCACTGGTAAGCGCCGACACCGGAAAAACTTACACCTACAAAGAATTTGATGAGATGATTACCCTTTATGCTCTGCGCCTGAAGAAAATGGGCATTAAAAAAGGTGATGTAGTTGTTGCCCAGTGGCTGGCCTGGCCTGAGTTTTACATGCTCACCTATGCCTGCGCAACTATTGGTGCGATTATGACGCCGCTGGATGTTCGCTTGATGCCCCAGGAAATCATCCGTGATATGAGCAAAATAAATCCCACCGCTTTTTTCTGTCTGGGCAATACACCTATTCGTGATTTTAGGGATGTGGTAAAAGAAGTTCAGAAATCTGTTCCTTCTATAAAGTATTATGTGATGTTAACACCAAGCGGGAAAAAGGAAGACTTCCTGGATGGATGCCTGGATTTTGCAGAGTTGTTCTCTCCAACTGCACTGGAAGAATTAAAGCAGGATGATAAACTGATTGAAGCACTGCGCAAAGAATATTATGAAATGGGTACCCGTGATGCCCACATTATAATTTTTCCCACCGGTTCTACCGGAGAACCAAAACCGGCGCTTATATGCAATGAAAATACCTTCACCAACAATGCAGTATTTTCGCGGGAAGTTGGTTTATACGGAACCGACAGTCGTTATCTCAACTCCATGCCCACCAGCCACGTGGCCGGAACCTGCCAGGGTCCCATGACCGTCTGGTTCGTAGGCGGAACAGTAGTCTCCTTAAGCATGTATACCCCGCAAGCAGTGCTTTCCTGCATAGAGAAATACCGTCCTACATGGTGGGGAGGCGTTCCTACCATGTTCCGTATGCTCTGGCTCGATCCCAAATATGACAGTTATGATTTGAGCAGTCTCCGTTATATTCTTTACGGCGGCAGTGCTGTTGACGTTCCATTCCTGGAAAAGATGTCAAAAATGGCTGCTACCTTCGGAACTTCACTGGGAATGACCGAATGCGCCGGTTATTTTACCGCCACTCCGCGCGGCATTTCATTGGAAGAAATGGCTGGTCAGGTAGGTCAGGTCTTCCCGGAATACGCACCAGTTACCATCCGTAAGCCCATGAATGAGGACGGGACCGCCGGCGAAGAGCTTCCTCCCGGAGAAGTTGGCGAAATATGCGTAGAAGGGCCCATCGTATTCCTGGGTTACTATAACAATCCCGAAGCTACTGCAGCTACAATTACCAAAGAGGGCATCCTATATACTGGGGATATGGGATATTTCCATAATTTCGGCAGCTATGAAGGCTTAAAATTTGCGGGGCGCAGAAAATTCGTTATTAAACCTAAGGGTTTTCTGGTATTCCCTGACGAAGTGACCGATTATATCTCCCGGCACCCAAAGGTTGCACAGGCTCAGGTTATCGGGCTGCCCCACGAAATATTTGTTGATGGCGTTTTTGCCTATGTTCAGCCTAAACCCGGCGAAGAACTGAAACCTGAAGAAATTATGGAATACTGCAAAAATATAGCAGCTTACAAAAGGCCTATACATGTTGAAATATGGCCTGTTAGTGAACCTTTCCCGCTTACCCGGGTGGGCAAGGTCAATGTTCCTTCTTTGATCGAAGCGGGAGAAAAAGTAGTGGGGAATTTGCGGGCTGAAGGCAAGTGGGATAAGTAAAACACGAGGATAAAATCATTAAAAAAAAGGAGTGATTTTAATGACAGCGGAACGCAGATGGCAGCAATGGTATGATGAGGGTGTACCAGGCACGTGTTACTATCCGGTTACTACCATGAAGGATGAATTTATCAAATGGGTAAGGGCCAATCCCGATAAACCTTACATTTATTGTAATGATCTGGTTTACAGCTACAAGGAGACCAACCAAACCGCCAAAAAACTGGCCAATGCGCTGCTGGGAATGGGAATTAAATTCGAAGACCGGGTATCACTGGTATTGCCTAACATTCCGCAATTCATTTTTGCTGCGCACGCGGTAATGAAAATAGGCGCCATATTGGTACCGTTAAACCCCCTCTATACCATCCCGGAGATGATCTATAATTTCAATGACAGTGGAGCCGAAACCGTTATCGTCTACGGACCGGTGGCACCCAAAGTCCTGGAAGTGATGCGTTCAGGCAAGACTAGTCTTAAGAGAATGATCGTGATGCAGATACCCGGCAAGAAAGTGGAAATGGAAGAAGCTCCGGATATTTACGATTTTGCTTCCTTGATAGCAGGGGCCAGTGATCTTGAACCGGATATTCATTTGGATAACCAGGATACCGTTATCCTGATTTATACTGGCGGCACCACCGGCGTTCCTAAAGGCTGCCGCTTGACTAATGCCAATTTCGTAGCTTTCTATACTGTTTTTATCGAATGGGCCAAAGCCATGTTCCCGCCCCAGGAATTAAGGACGCTATGCACGGTTCCCCTGTATCATATTTATGGATTTAATATGCAGATAAATGTGAACCTGGCCAGCGGCGGAACCATGGTCCTGGTACCCGAAGTGACCCCGGATAATGTACTGACAGCCATAGATAACTTTTTACCAACTTACTGGCCGGCTGTTCCAGCACTTATTCAAATGCTTAACATGCACCCCAGACTGCCCGAATCCAAGGCCAGTTCCATTCGCTTCCTCTTGTCCGGATCAGCTCCATTGCCGGTGGAAGCAATGAAAAAGTTTGAATCTATAACAGGCTCCACCATCATAGAAGGTTTTGGCGGATCGGAAACCACCAACGGCGTCATGGTCAATCCCAAAGGGAAACGCAAACCAGGCACAGTAGGAATTCCTTTCCCGGATATGGACGTCAAAGTCGTAGATCTGAAAAACGGTGTGGATGAAGTGCCGGTCAATGAGCCAGGGGAATTGATCTTAAAAGGCCCCCTGATCATCAAAGAATACTGGAACAAACCTGAAGAAACAGCCAATGCCATCAAGGACGGCTGGTTCTATACCGGTGATATCGCCACCATGGATGAGGACGGTTATATAACCATCGTTGGACGCACCAAGGATATGATCATTTCCAGCGGCTTTAATGTATATCCCCGCGACATCGATGAACTACTGTACACACATCCCAAGGTACTGGATGCAGGTGCTATTGGCGTACCTGATCCCGTCCGCGGTGAAAGTGTCAAGGTGTTTGTAGTTTTAAAACCGGGTGAGACCATGACCGTAGAAGAGGTAATTGCCTTTTGCCGGGAATCACTGGCAGCTTATAAAGTGCCCAGATACGTTGAGTTCCTGGATGATATTCCCCGCACCAATATGAAGAAAGTTGACCGCAAGGCGCTGCGGGAAATGGAACAAGCCCACAGCAAATAAATAAGCTATAGCTCCATCACCCCTCATATACATAAGAGGCTGTTACCTGAACAATCGTGACGGTAAGCAGTCTCTTATGTATTCATGCTTTAATAACCAATTATAGACGAAAGAGATAAAAAAACCGGGAATAGAGTAATATTGCACAGGTTAAGTGTCATTTGAACTGAATGAAGCATTATGATATATTCGATATGAGGTGAATAACATGCAACTGAGCAGCAGATTTCCTGTAGCGATACAAATACTTATCCTTATAGCCTGGACGGCTGATGAATATAAAATAACCAGCGATATCATCGCCAAAAGTGTTAATACAAATCCGGTCATGATTAGAAGAATTGTGGGCTCTCTGAAAAAAAGCGGTTTGGTTTTAGTTTCACCTGGTAAGAGGGGAATAAAATTGACCAGAAAAACAGATGAAATAACACTGCTTGATGTTTACCAGGCCATGGAACTAACGGGGCATGAGCCGCTGTTCGGAATGCACCCGGATCCGAATCTGAGATGTCCGATTGGCAGCAAGATTAACGAAGTTATGACTCCGCACTTTGACCGGGCCATAAAGTCCATGGAGGAATCGTTGGCCAGTGTAACCATTGAAAAACTTATGGACGAGTTTCCGCCATTTTACATTCCGGAAGGATTTGACGTAAAAAATTATGTAAAAGATGTGAGTAAATAGATCATAATGGGCAGGTCGTATATACTGCTCTTTTTTTTTGAAAAACAAGTCAGAAGATCGTTACGTTAGTTTGAAAAGAAATCTTGACAGGTATTAAGCCTTTTGATAATCTGTAACAAAATTAGTTACATGTTATTAAGACGTATATATTATTAAATTCGGAAGCTTTACGGGAGTTTGGGGAGGAGGAGCTTATGGGAGAATGGAAGAAGAGCGGCTGCGTGCTTTGTGCCCAGAATTGCGGTTTGGAGATGATGGTGGAAGACAACCGAATCGTAAAAGTTCGCGGGGATAAGGATAATCCTCGCAGCCAGGGCTATTGTTGTCGTAAGGGGCTTAACATAGCTTCATATATTCACAATGCCGACCGCCTGCAGTATCCAATGAAAAAAATCAATGGTAAACATGAACGGATTAGTTGGGAACAGGCTATTTTCGAAATAACCGATAAAATGAAATCCATCCGTGAAAAACACGGGCCTAAGGCTTTTGCATATATGGGCGGAGGCAACACCGGCGGGCAAATGGAAGCCGGGTTGGGACTGCGCCTGTTGAGCCTGCTGGGCTCTCGTTACTTCTATAATTCTGTAGCTCAGGAATTCTCCAATGTCTACTGGGTAGACGGGCGCGTCACCGGCAAACAAAGTTTGGTTACCCTGCCTGACCCGCACCATGCGGATACAGTAGTGGCCTGGGGCTGGAACGGCTGGATGAGCCACCAGGAACCGCGTACCCGTGAATTGCTTAAGGAGATCAAAAAGGACCCTAACCGGCACCTGATTGTGATCGATCCCCGCCGCTCAGAAACCGCAGAAAGGGCTGATATTCATCTGGCTATTCGACCGGGTGCTGATACCATGCTGCTGAAAGCTATGATAAAAATCATCCTGGATAACGGCTGGGACGACAAAGAATATATCGCCGCTCATGTCAGCGGATGGGAAGAAGTTAAGCCGCTGTTCGATGGCTTTGATGCCAAAAAGGCGATAGAGGAAGTCTGCGAACTCGACTATAATCAAACCCTCGAAGCGACCCGGCTGATTGCTTTAACCAAATCCTGTATCCACCAGGACCTGGGTTTATATATGAATCGCAACTCTACCATTAATAACTACTTATTGCATATCCTGCGCGCCATAATCGGCCGTTTCTGCGTGGAGGGCGGGCAGATGATTCCGGTATTCCTATTTCCCATCGGCAGTGACAGTGATGAACGTAAACCCAAAACCTGGCGCACAGTTAAGCACAATATGTTCCCGGTATTAGGGTCATTCCCCCCGGCTATTTTCCCGGACGAAGTATTAAATGACCATACTGAACGTATCAGGGCGCTGATCGTAAGTAGCTGCAATCCTCTGCGCTCTTATCCGGATACTCTAGCCTATGAAAAAGCTTTAGCCGCATTAGAACTGTCGGTCAGCCTGGAGATAAACTACACTGAAACAGCGCGTCTCTGTGATTACGTTTTGCCCTGCCGCAGTTATATGGAAATGTATGATACGACCTGTTTTAATTTCAGCTATCCCGAGCTTTACTTCCAGATGCGCCAGCCGGTCCTGGAGCCCTTAAGCGATGAAAGAAGGGAAAACGGAGCTGTCATACTGGAATTGATTAAAGCCATGGGCTTCCTGCCGGAACTGCCGCAAGCACTATATGAAGCCGGCAAAAAAGGCATTACGGAATACCTTGGAGCGATGGGTGCTTTCGTGGGTGAAAACCCTCAATATATGAAACTGATTCCGCTGATCCTGGCAGAAACCTTGGGGCATGCCCTGGGTTCAGTCCACCAGGCAATGATCGTGGGGCTGCTGGTTTCAAGCTCTCCTGAATTCAAGGCAGGTGCTGTTGCTATGGGCTATCCTGACGATTTCACTATGACCGAGACGATTTTTAAGGATATCTTAGCTCATCCGCAGGGCATGATTCTGGCAAAATACCAGGGTGATAATTTTAGTATGCTGCGTACTCCGGACAAAAAAATCGCTCTGCTGATCGAGGAACTACTGGAACCGCTTAAAGCCGCAACCATTGAAAGCGAATTGGATAAACTGAGTTTGCCCAAGGAATTCCCGATGATTCTGCATGCCGGGCTTCATCATGAAACAGTGGCCAATACCAATATGCGCAACCCGGAATGGAACCAGAAGCGGCGCTGGACGACCATGCTGATCAATGAAAAGGATGCCGCCCGTTTGGGACTAGCTGACGGGGAGATGGCACGCATTACCACCAAAGCCTCCTCAGCGGAAATTGAAGTGGAGGTCAGCTCATACGCAGCAGAAGGCTGTGTTTATATCAGACACGGGCAAGGTCTCATTTATGATGGTGTAAAAACCGGTATCAATGTTAATGAACTGGTGCACAGCACCGACCGGGACGAAATGTGTACACCCATGCACCGGCGTGTGCCCTGCCGGGTAGAAAAACTATAACGCATGAGCTAAAATTATTAAACAAAAGATCTGGAAAGAATAGCTTATTATGCAAGTCATACCAATAGATGAAGCAATTGGCACAGTTTTATGCCACGATATAACCCGGATTGTCCCCGGCGAGTTCAAGGGGCCGGCTTTTTCCAAGGGGCATATTATTGCAGCTGAAGATATACCTGAATTGCGTAAACTTGGCAAGGAACATGTTTATGTCTGGAAATTGGACCAGGGGCTAGTGCATGAAAACGATGCGGCCATAAGGATTGCCCAGCTGATTGCGGGAAGCGGCATGAACATGAGTGAACCCCGGGAAGGCAAAGTAATGCTCTCTGCCGCCGGGGACGGCATGTGCAGGATCGACACTGAACTGCTTTATGAAATCAATATGATCGAAGAAGTGGTTATCGCTACGAGAAGCAACCGCAGAGCCATACAGACAGGAGAGATGGTGGCGGGAATCCGAGTGATCCCGTTGGTTTTTGCTGAAGAAAAACTTAAGCAGATCGAAGCCCTAACTGCAGGACGCCCGGTCATCGAGGTTAAACCTTTTCATCCATACCGGGTGGGCATTGTTATCACCGGCAATGAAGTTTATTCGGGATTAATCGAAGACCGTTTCGGACCTATACTGAAAAGAAAAATGGAATTAAGTAACTGCAGCATAATCGGGCAGGCCATTGTGCCGGACGAGACCGAACGAATCAGCGAAGCAGTTAACGTTCACATCCAGTCTGGTGCAAAGATGGTTTTAGTAACCGGCGGCATGTCGGTGGACCCGGATGATGTGACCCCCGCGGCGCTGCGCCAAATGGGTGCTGAAATTGTCAGTTACGGGGCACCGGTGCTGCCCGGGTCGATGCTTATGGTATCCTATATTGGTGATATTCCTGTCCTGGGCCTGCCGGGCTGTGTGATGTACAGTAAAACAACCGTCTTTGATCTGGTTTTGCCGACGGTTCTGAGCGGGGAAAAATTGACCCGGTCAATGCTTGTTCGTTTGGGGATGGGTGGTTTATGCCTGAACTGTAAGGTTTGTCACTTTCCGAATTGTGGCTTTGGCACTGGAGCTTAAAGGAGATTGCAATTGTTCAAAAAAGGATTGCTGTTCATTGCTATGTTGGCACTGGTTATTTATATGTTCCCCGGGACGGATTCCACCAGGAACGATTTAACAATATCTGCTGCAACCAGTTTAAAATATGCCATGGATGAAATAAAGACATTATACATAATAGAAGAACCAAAAACCAATCTTATTATAAACTATAGCGGATCGGGCGCTCTGCAGCAGCAAATAGAACAAGGAGCAGACGTCGATCTGTTTTTTTCGGCAGCGGTTTCCAATATGGACGCCTTAAAAGACCGAGGCCTTATCATTGACAGTACGGCAAGAAATCTGCTTGTAAACCAGCTCGTTCTGGTGGTACCCTTGGACTCTTCACTGGCAATCAGCAGTTTTGCCGATGTAACCAGTTCATCTGTCAAGAGAATCGCCCTGGGAGAGGCCCTGACTGTTCCGGCGGGTAATTATGCAGAACAGGTATTTGCCTATCTGAACATTTTAGACCAGGTCAAAACTAAAGCGGTCTATGGATCTGATGTCAGGCAGGTACTTAATTGGGTGGAAACCGGCAATGTTGATGCAGGGGTTGTATACCTGACTGATGCAGAAGCTTCAGACAAAATCAAGATTGTTGCGATTGCACCGGAAGGGTCCCATAAAGCCATCGTGTATCCTGCAGCTCTGGTCAAGACTACGAAAAACAGCGCCGCAGCGAAAGATTTTATGAATTTCCTGACCTTAGATAAAGCCGTAGCAGTTTTTGACAGGTACGGTTTTCACGTTTTACAGAGCAGGGAACATAAGTGATGATTTTTGATTTTTCCCCAGCCTTGATTTCCATAAAAGTATCGTTTGCTGCAACCGTAATTATATTTCTATTAGGGCTTCCTACCGCCTGGTGGATGACCAATTACAAAGGGCGATGGCAGGGCCTCCTGGACGGAATTTTTACTCTGCCGCTGGTCCTTCCTCCAACTGTGGCGGGATTCGGACTCCTGTTATTGATCGGTAAGCATGGGCCAGTAGGAAAGTTAATGGAACTGTTTGGGGTAAACATAATATTTTCCTGGTACGCTGCCGTTATTGCCGCTGTTGTAGTTGCATTTCCTTTGATGTATAAAACGTCAAAGGGGGCTTTTGAACAGATCGATACCGACATACTAAATGCGGCCAGGACCTTGGGAGCATCGTAAGGAAAAATCTTTAGGCAGCTGGCAGTCCCGCTGGCCTGGCCCGGTATAGCAGCTGCGACCGCACTATCTTTTGCACGTTCCTTAGGAGAGTTCGGTGCCACCTTGATGGTTGCAGGAAGTATTCCCGGCAAGACGCAGACAGTACCGATCGCTGTTTATTTCGCTACCCAGGGCGGAGAGATGCAGGTTGCGTTTATTTGGGTGCTGATCATTTTTGTTATTTCCCTGACTGTAATCGTGCTGATGAATTACTGGAACAGCAGGCAAAGCATAAACAAACTAGGCGCAGGAGGGAAGTAGAATGGGACTAAATGTTGATATAATCAAGCAGCTTCCCGGATTTACATTACAGGTACAGCTTTCCTGCGGGCAAGGTATTGTAGGGGTACTAGGCGCATCCGGGTCAGGGAAAAGCATGCTTCTGAACTGTATTGCAGGAATAGTTGCTCCTGACCAGGGCCAGATCATTGTCAATAACACCACTTTATTCGACTCTCGGCAAAAAATAAATTTGGCGCCAAAAGATAGAAAGACAGGGTTTTTATTTCAAAAATATGCATTGTTTCCCAATCTGACCATTGCCGAGAACATTGCTTTTGGCCTGGACAAATTATCCAAAGCGGATAAAAAGATAAAAGCCGGAGAGTTAATGGATAAGTTTAAGATCACAGATATAGCTGAAAGATACCCGGCGCAAATATCAGGAGGACAGCAGCAACGTGTGGCCCTGGCCAGAGTCTTGGCAGTCGAACCAGAGATATTGCTGCTTGACGAGCCTTTTTCAGCCTTGGATAATCATTTGAAAAATCATATGATGAAAGAAATGCTGGCTTCACTTAAGGAATTTAAGGGAATTACCCTTTTTGTTACGCATAACATGGAAGAAGCTTACCGCCTCTGCGACCGCATCGCTGTTTTAAATTCCGGCAGCGTCGATACATTCGGTCTGAAGGAAGATATATTTCGAAAACCGGTGACTTATGAAAATGCACAAATTACCGGATGCAGAAATATATCAGCCGCCATCCGAAAATCAGAGTATACTGCTGAAGTTGAAGATTGGGGAATAACAATAGTAACCGGTATTAAAATACAACATGATAAGGGCTATGCCGGAATAAGAGCAAATCACATCAAGCTGGCTGATGAGAGTACCAGGAAAAACTGTTTCCCGGTATGGATAAGTGATGAGAGCGAGCTGCCCTTTCAAACTACGCTTTATCTTAAAATAGGCTCGGCAGCTAATGATTTAGATGACTATCATATCCAATGGGATATCAGCCGGGAGCAAAAAGAAGCCTTAAAAAGCATGGCCCAGCCATTTTATATTTATATGAACCCAGAGTATGTATTCTTTGTTAAGAATTAAAGCGTAATCAGGAGGAGTTTACCGATGCAGACAAATATAAGCCTGGAAGAGGCGCAAGGCCTGATAATGCAGCATACCTGCACTTTGGCGGATGAAAATATTTCAGTGCTGGCAGCTTTAGGGCGTGTGAGCGCAGCGGATGTTAACGCACCCGAGGATCTTCCGGGCAGAGACCAATCGGCTGTTGACGGTTTTGCCTTATCCGGCCAAGCGGACGCATATCAGCTGACCGGGGCAGTGAAACCTGGTGAAGTGCCGCTGTCGCTTCAGCTCGGACAGGCAATTGGAGTCAGCACCGGCATAAATCTTCCCGATGAAACCTTTGCTGTGATCCCATTTGAAAAAGCGGAGATAAAAAATAATTTGCTGTATTCCCGGGAAAAAGTTACAGGCGGCAGCAACATAAAAAAAGCTGGCGAAGACTTCCCAAGCGGAAGCAGTCTCTTTCAAAGGGGAACTGTCATCGGTGCAGCAGAAATAAGCCTGCTGGCGGCTTTCGGGATTACAGATATCGAAGTATTTCGCCAGCCCCGAGTAGCAGTGTTGTGCCTGAGTCATAATGTTGTATCCTGGCAGTCTGAACCTGAACCCGGACAAATACGAGACAGCAACGGCCCATTACTGGGTTCACTGGTTAAAGGTGACGGAGGTATCCCGGTTGACTGCTGTACCGTGACCGCTACGGATGTTCCACCCCGGGAATCGGCAAAAAAGCTTCTGGAGCAGGCTGATATGCTGATCATAACTGGCGGCACTTTTGCTTACGGTGACAATGAAGCCCGTTCGTTGATGAAAGAAATGGGAGCAGAAATATTATACTGGAACATTCCTGTCCAGCCCGGCTGTCATAGCAGTGCTTCTCATTGCGGAAACCGCTTGATTTTTGCCTTGTCTGGAAACCCGGGTGCTTGTGCAGTCGGATATCATCTTTTCGCTGCCCCGGCTCTGCGGGCGATGCAGGGATTTGAACCAGGACCAAAACGCATAACCGCCTGTTGCATCAACGGTTTTCCCAAGAAATCAAATGTGCGTCGCTTTATTCGCGGTCATCTCAGCTGGTCTGAAGCCGGATGGCAGGTTGAAGTATTGCCCGGGCAGAAGCCGAGCATGATAAGATCATTGCTTCAATGTAACGCTTTGATTGATGTGCCGGTTAATAGTCCTGCTATAGATGCAGGTAAAGAAGTGTCGGTTATAATTCTTGGAACCTAATGCACTTCTTATTCCATAAACAGCAGCTTATCTTGCTTCTCTCTTTATGCTGAATATTGACAAAGCGATGATAAGATAGACAAAACAGAATAGAAAAGCTGATTTAAAACCCGATGCTGCAATGTAATTGTCTGCCACCGGAGCTCTGGCGATGATAATTCCCAGGATCTGCTGAAATAGAGCCCCACCCAAAAAACCGGAAAAATTTATTAAACCTGCCGCAGTGCCGTACATGCTCAGATCAACATTCTCTTTTAAGTATGGCCATTCCAGCATAGTGGAGTACCCGAAGAAGCCGAATAAAAACATCAGGACTTTCAGGAAATTAAGTGACATGGCGTCAATGAAAAAGATTAGTGGTATAAGCATAATAATCATGCTCAAAACCCCTGCCATGATCAGTTTCTTTTTGGAGACAGCTACCCGGTCGGCGATGATTCCCATGATAGGACTCCCTATGATAGCTCCGATGGCAACAAACATGATCATATTGCCGGCCTCCTGTTGGCTTAGATGATACACATTCATCAAATATGGCCCCAGCCAGAGACCGTGTAAAGCCAGCAGTGTGCCTGCCCAGCCGAACATCAGCAAGAGAAGAGTCCAAAATTCGTATTTTTTGAATAAAATCTTGAGCACCTGGGATATTTTCATTTGCGGGATTGGCTCTGTATATGATTTTAAGCTTCGGTTGGGATTGGCTGCCCCAATCTCTTCTGGTTTGTTGCGAACGAAGATATAGAGTAAAGCTGCAATGAAGACGCTAAAAAGACCGATAGAGGCCATAGCATTTCGCCAGCCAATCGCAGCCATTAAAGCTACCAGCGGTGCAGAAGCTGCCAGTGAACCGAAATTACCGATCGATACCAGTAATCCCACATAGGTTGAATATTCATTGGACTTAAACCATTCAGCGACGAGAAGCATGGCAGATACATAAATAAACGCGACGCCCAGCCCTACCAGGAACCTGGCTCCCAGGGCCATATTGAAACTGTCGAAGATGCCAAACATCAAGGCGCCGATTCCAGCAATCAAGAGGAACAGCGATGTAGTTTTACGAGCTCCCCAGCGGTCAGCCAGAAGTCCTGATGGTAATTGGAAAATAGCATAAGCATAGAAATACATGGAACCAAACAGCCCCACCTGAGCTGGACCGATGCCAAAATCTGCAGATAGATTCGGAGCCATGACGGCGGTTGATGTACGATGAAAGAAGACCAAAAAATAAGCCACTGCTGCAATTCCAAAAATAACATATCGATAGCGGATGGTTTTACGAATCATTGCTGGGGTAGTCTCCTTGAGAACAGACAAAAATAATTCCTCCTTGGCTGCAAATTAAAATAAATTTAAATTCTTCATACTTTTGTTTTAATCCTTCTAAGTTGAAACGGATTTCCTTTCCTTGATTTAACACATTATTCCGCCTATGATATTTTTTTATTTTACTATATGGGGTCTATTTTTTTATTGCATTTTTTCAAGGGTTTATTTCAATTCCTGCGCAATTAAACATTAATTATCTTATAAAGCTATGTAAAAAGCAAATGTAGGTATCACAGTAACCAATTGATAGTTTGCCTTACATCTTCCCAGAATTATAAATATATGTTGTAATAGTAATTACTAATACTTCTTAAAGAAGTATTAGTGGTAGTTGGAAGACTTGCCTATAAATACCGATGGATTTTTAATTAAGGAGGTTATTGAATGAACGAAAAAGACAAAAAAATGCTTACTACAGCTGTCGGT
>CAZLVY010000009.1:0-17270 GCA_964563125.1 uncultured Syntrophomonas sp.
ACCTTCTTTTTGCTTCCAACAGAAAATAGTTTGCCTTTCCTCCTTGACATTTCCTGGTGTGATGAGTTATTTTTAGAATGTTAAAAAACAAATTTAAATTAAGGAATGAATGTATGTCCGGGGTAGTTCGTAAATAACCATAATTTGATATGGGACCTAAATCCGTAATGGGATGTGCTGCTTTTTTGCGCACTTATATTGATATACGGATATTAGGGTATGAACACGGACGGCAGATTAAAATAAAATGGTAACATGCCGTGCTATATGCGCGGTATTATTATGCCCTTTTAGGGGGTATAAAGTTATTTGGCTTTAGGGGCTGTGAAGAACCGTTGTGTTATTCACAGCCTTTTTTACTTTATTAGAAAATATAAGTTTCCTAAGGTCGAAAGAAAAGAATAATCATGCATCGGCGTTGCTTAACTTTACTGCTGATGCAGAGTTTGTTAATAAGTTTGGAGGATAGTAAATTGAATAAAACAACTATCGAGATTCTGGAATTCAATAAAGTGCTTACAGAAGTCGAGCAATATGCAATGACAGAGAAGGCTAAACAGAAGATTGTTTCATTGCAGCCAAGTTCGGATATCGATATCATCAAACTGTGGTTGACAGAAACTGATGAGGCTGTTGCCATGCTGTCAGTGAATTCAAGTGTGCCGCTGATATCAATGGAAGGCATGGAGGCAAGCCTTGTGAAAGCTGAGAAGGATATGGTGTTAACGCCCGAAGAATTAAGTTCCTGTAAAACCTTGCTGGAGGCAGTGAAGCGCATACAAAAATACATGAACAGCATGGAGTCGATCGGACCTGAGATTGCTGCCTATGCCCGGTCGATGTATGCGATTGAGGAGTTAAGGGAAGAGATTGACCGCTGTATCGTGAATGGTCAGGTGGATAGCCGGGCTACTTCGGAACTGGCTCGGATACGTAAGAAAATTGTGATTGCACAGGAGCGGATCAAGCAAAAAATAAATGACATCTTACGTTCTCCAGCCTATAAGGAAATGCTTCAGGATGCAATCGTTAGCAGCAGAAGCGGCCGATATACCGTACCGGTGCGGCGCCAGGATATGAAAAAATTTCCCGGTCAAGTGCTCGATATATCGTCTACCGGATCAACAGTCTTTATGGAGCCTGCTGCTATTACAAGTTTACAGGAAGAACTTAATGTACTATATATGGAAGAGGCCAATGAAGTCTACAGAATTATAGCCGATTTATCGGCACAAGTGGGTACCCATCGGCGTGAACTGTCAATAAATATGGAAGTCATGGCTCACTATGATTTTATATTTGCCAAAGCCAAGTACAGCCGTAGTATGGATATGAAATCTGTTGACTTAAACCAATCAAATTATATTCGGATTTGTCAGGGACGGCATCCATTGCTGGGTGAAAATGCCGTGCCGCTCGATTTCACCATTGGCAAGGAATACCGTGCACTAGTGATTACCGGCCCAAACACCGGCGGAAAAACCGTAACACTAAAAACGGTGGGGCTGCTAACCTTGATGGTGCAGTGCGGCCTTCATGTTCCAGTGGGGGAGGGCAGCGAGTTTGCCGTTTTCTCTGATATACTGGCAGACATAGGTGATGGGCAGAGCATTGAGCAATCTTTGAGTACTTTCTCGTCCCATGTAAAGAATATTCAAATGATTATCAACACCTGTGATGCATCTACATTGGTAATCATGGATGAAATGGGAGCAGGAACTGATCCTGCCGAAGGACGCGGTTTTGCTATTGCTGTGCTGGAAGAAGTTTTCCGCAGAGGCGCAACCATTGTCGCGACTACTCATTTCGGAGAAATAAAAGAATATGCTTTAAACACGCCTGGCTTTGAGAACGGATGCATGGCGTTTGATATCAAAACACTTCGCCCTCTTTATGAACTGCAAATTGGTAACTGGGGTGACAGCAGTGCCTTTTTAATAGCCCTAAGACTGGGAATGGATCGGCACATTCTCGAAAGAGCACATGAAATCAGCTACGGGGAGAGCATTAAGTACGATCATGTTCCGGATCAATATGTGGAAGTCGTCAATCAAACGGAGCTTAATATGCAACTGGAAGAAAAACGCAATATAGAAGCCTATCATAAGGATAAAGAGAAGCGTAACCGCATTAGTAACCGAATTAAAAGCTATGTTCAAAAAGACCTCAAGGTAGGAGACTGTGTTTATATCAGTACTATGCAGCGTACGGGCATAGTTTGTGAAGAACAAAACGCACGGGGCGATCTGGTGGTCATGGTAATGGACAAAAAATATATCATTAATAATAAACGCCTCACCCTTCACATTGACCGCAAAGATTTATATCCTGAAAATTACGATATGGACATTGTCTTCGAAACCAAGGAAGACCGCAAAAAGCGCAAAATCATGAGCAAGCACCATGTTGAAGGATTGGTCATTGAGCACCAGGAAGAAAGCTAAACAGACAGGGGGGCGTGGTTCAAACCGTCCCCCTGTTTAGAAAAACTTTGTGCAATGGAAAGGAGAAATTACTAAGGCCGGCTGCAGCCCATGTGGAGCTTGCCGGCCCTAAATTAAGTGGTTTATATCATTAAGAAATACTAACTACCACTAATTGCTCATTAATAAAAGTGCTTTGTTTAGTTCATCCCATTCTGCGGTAAAACCGAAGTATTCGGCAATCAATCTAACTGGGACATAGGTATAATCATTTATTATCTGGGGCGGCACATCACAAGGAAAGAATTCATCTCCTACCTGATAACTTTGTGCATTGATGGTGAGAGTCATATCTTCATGTATGCCATCACTTAAAATAACGGTATCCGGTGGCAGCCAAACAATTTCGCAGCCTAATCCTTCAGCCAGGTCTCTCAGCGGCAGCATAGTTCTGTCATTCATGATCAGTGGCTGGGCTTGATCAAAATACATTTCCCATCCATCAATATATACTTGAATTCCGGTCTCATTTCCATCCGCTCCCGGGTATTCAGTGGTTGAGGCCTGGTATTGAGCCCAATCGATCATTATGCTGTTGTCTTCATATACTGCCGGCATGTTGATTGCGTTATCATATTTATAATCACAGGTGAAATCAATTGCAATAACACCGCTTATAGGCTCACTATCGTCCTTAATATTACCAGTAATGATCATATTTGCAGCTGATTTATCAGTATTATTTTTTGAGTTGACCTGCAAAGAAAAGTCCATAACAGCAAAAGAAGTATCAAGGGATATAAGCATATCCGCCTCGCCTGTCAGACTATTAGCTTCGCTTTTGTAGCTGCCGTTATATTCTAAATCAAAAGTCTCACCATTCTCATCAACCTTTACATGTATTGAGGTTTCAATCAGCTGATCCTTAGTGCTGACTTTAAATTCCTCGATACTGAAAGGCAGATCCATTTCAGGCAGATCCTTAACTTGAATGGAGTCAATCATTTCCATGAATCCGGTGACCAATTCACTTTTCATACTGTTGAATTCTTCTTCACTCATGTCTGCCGGTTTTGACATGATCTCTGTGAAACTGACGGCAAGTTCTTCACTATTGGCTTTTAAATTATTTATCAGAGCGGCAGAGGTCAGAATCGAGGGTTCAAGCTCCAGCACCGCATAACCGTTGCCATAAGAAAAACAGCTTTCCGGGATGATCTGCAAAAGTATTTCCATAAACGTCTTGATCTCGTCCGTCTTTCCATATGCGCCCATCAGGCTTTCATTGCTGAAGGCTTCCTTAAACAAAGACACCTCAGATTCACTGATGAAATTGGTATATACAACGTATGACGGTAGGGGCTCATCAACTTCCAGGCCGGGAAAATCAATGCCTGCTTCGGCCAATGCTTTCACTGTTTCACTGGTGAGAATGATCTCCTCCGGGGTTAGGTACAGCCTGCCTTTGAGTTCAGGCATTGAGGGCAGATTCATTTCAAAATCTGCCTGCGCAATGGAATCTTTAAAACTGCTGACTGTTTCGATCCTTCCACTGCCAGTTACATTTGATAACGTAGTGCCATCTTCCATTACTCTGCTACCATCTGACAAGTTCACATCAATTTTTACGTTCATATTATTGCTCAGCATATTTTCCATGGATGCTTTTTGGTATTTGATGTTGTTATCCAGATAATGCATATAATTATTAATAAACTCTGTCTTAGCATTGTCATTGGCCAAAGCGATATTTGGCCAGGATAATAACAGCACCGAACAACATAAAACATAAGCTATCAGTTTTTTCATCACAATCTTCCTTTCCCCCTAATCTTACCAATTATTAATATACCATATTTTGTATTAGGTCGACAGGGGGATATCCCCATGAAAACTATTTATAAATGAGATTTATTTTAGGAGCATTACTAGTAGATGAGGTGTCTTTCCTGAATACAGTTGGCTTTATTTCATTAGAGAAAAAGGGGATTAGGTCTGTAAAATAACCGATTTCTATAGCCGGGTCTTTTTCAGCAAGTCCAATGGCATATACGGTATATGCGTTTCTGGGTTTTACCTCTATGGTTCCTGAGGCTAAAACGGTGTCGTCTCCATTGGCAATACGTAATTGCAGGGTGTAAGATCCAGGCTCTATAACTTCGTATTCAGTAACCTGAGTGTATCCCACATCACTAAATAATGTGTCCCCACCTTCAATTGACAAATTTACATCAGGTGCCTCAGGTGATAGATGGGTGAATCGGATAAGGGCATCATCATTGTCCCTGACTGCAACATTTAAAAATATGGGCAAGAGACTGATATCTGGTGAAATACCAATAATAGCCACAGTAATTGTTTCACTGGGAGGAATGTTTAGTTCGGTGTCAATGAGAGGAGTGGAAGCTTCACCAGCAGAAAATACCTGGATATGCATGATTTCGGGCCCTACAACCAAGTATTCGCTGATTTCATTGTAGGCTATATTTTTTAAAACCAGATTTCCATCAGTATAAATATCGACCGCCGAAGCTCCAGGAGCAGCATGCAAGAATCTAATAAAAGAGTTTATTGTTGGCATTAACATCACGCCTTAACAAATAATTTGTTACAGTCTATGCAAAAAGTTTTGTTCTGATAACTGAAAACCATAGTATCAGTGGGAGTGCTTGATGGTCTGTTTCTTTGTATAGCTCCCAGCCGTCTTTTTCACAAAAACGTATGAGCAAACACCGGGACAATTTGAAGTGTTTATAATCAATTGTTTTTGTTTGCAAAAAAAGACAGAGCCCATAAGGCTCTGCTTTGCGGTTTTCTTAGTGGCAGGGGAGACAGGAATCGAACCTGCAGCCCTCGGTTTTGGAGACCGATGCTCTGCCAATTGAGCTACTCCCCTGTATTTTACTGTGTTCAGCAGAATTTATTCTATCATATAGTTAGTAGAGGTTCAATAGGTATTATGAATGTTAATGTTGAGAATTAGGGCATACTTTTAGTCTTCATTGCAACAAACTTTTATAAGAGTTATTATAATCTTATTAAAAAAATGGCAATTGTTATGAAATTATATATATGGTTTTTTCATACAATAGATAGAATTAAATATATAACAGGCGGTGAAATTTTGAGCAAGGTTTTAATCTTAATGGGCGGCGAATCGCCAGAGCGCGAAGTTTCTTTGAGAAGCGGCAAGGCAATTTATGACTCGCTGGTTAATAGTGATTATGAAGTATTAACACTTGATTTAACCAGGGAATCTTTGAGTAAAGTTATTGAAATAGATCCTGATGTGGTATTTATTGCTCTGCATGGGAAAAAGGGCGAAGATGGAACTGTGCAAGGATTCCTGGAATTGCTGGATAAACCTTACACCGGTTCTGGTGTAGCAACCAGTGCCATTTGTATGGATAAAATTATTACCAAAAAATTGCTTTGTTATGAGAAAATACCGACTCCGGAGTTTTTAATCCTGAACCAGGAGTTATTAAGCAAAACCAAACTGGATATTGATTCATTAGTAAAAACCATCGGATTGCCGATGGTGGTCAAAGCCCCAACCCAGGGTTCCAGTATTGGCACTTATATAGTTCGCCATGAGAAAGATTTGGAAAAGGCCATAAGAGACGCCTCAAGGTTTGATCAGGAAGTATTAATTGAAAAGTTTATCGCTGGCATTGAAATTACTGCTTCGGTTATTGGTAATGACAAGGCCATCGTTTTGCCGCTGATAGAAATTACGTCGGTCAATGAATTTTATGATTATGAATCTAAATATACACCGGGAATGTGCGACCATGTTATACCAGCCCGAATTGATAGTAAGACCCAGATTGAAATCGAAGCAATCGCCAGACATACTTATGAAGCTTTTGGCTGCCGCGGCTTTGCCAGAGTTGATTTCATTATTGATGAAAACGCTGTCCCTTATGTGCTGGAAGTAAATACTATCCCCGGCATGACTGAAATGAGTCTGGTTCCTGATGCTGCGAGAGCGGCAGGCATCAGTTTCAGACAGTTGAATGAATATATTATCAAACTGGCATTAGACAAGAAAGATAAAGAGTCTTCTGAAAACAGATAGATTTAATTTAATGGGCGGGGGCTTTTATGACTAACTTTCTTTCGGCAGGAATTATTAATGATTCGATTGAAGACATTTTCGAAAAGATCATGGAACTAAAAAAAATAGCTGCAGAAAAGGACATGGAAAAACTGCTCAAAGGTTTAAATGAATTAGAAGATTTGTCACTTGATTTATGGGTATTTATTGATAAATACCCTTGTCAGCCTATCATATATACCGGTTATGGCAAAACCGAAGAAATAATTAAAAGATTGGAATGGGCATTAACCTTAACTGACGAGAATGAGTTTGCCGATATTCAAAAGCAAATTAAAATCAGTGAGAATAAATAAATACGGCTTTAAGGTTTTACCTCCAGGCACTGAATCTTTTTTCGATAATATCGACGATGGTAAATAAACCAAAGCCCATAAAACTTAAAACCACAATTCCGCCATACATATCCAGGTAATTTACCCGCATCCAGGCATCCATTATAAAGTATCCCATGCCATATTCTGTACCAAAAGTCTCGGTAAAAAATAATATTGATACAGCAGTTCCCAGTGCCAGGCGGGTAGCAGTCAGAACATCTGCCATTGCAGCGGGTATCACTATTTCGGTAAACATATGTTTTTTGCCGGCGCCCAGAGATTGCAGGGAACGGAATATTTCCTGCGGAATAGCTTTCACCGCGTCACGGGAAGTAATAATGATTTGGAAGATTACTATTAAAACTATCATTATTAATTTGGAAGCTTCACCTAATCCGAATAACAGCATTATTATAGGCAGGAGAGCAATTTTTGGGATAGGATAGGTAAAGTAGACCAATGGAGACAAGACTTTATCAACTCTTTCGAAATAGCCCATCAAAAAGCCCAATGGAACACCAATTATAACAGAAAATGCTATTCCTGCTATTATTCTGCCCAGGCTGGAGAAAAGATGGATCGCCATTTTAGCAGCAAAAATATCTATTAAGTTTATTAAAACCATCAGCGGCGGGGGAATAACAGGAAGATTTAATAGCCATGATAATGCCTGCCATATAATAATTACAAGCACCAAACCGTACAGAGCGCCCCGCCAGTTATTATTTGAGAGCACTTATATCATCCTTTATCCAGTATTTTTCTAAGTCGCATCGACATAGCATAGTACTCGTCCCGAAATCTCAGGTTATCCATTTGGAAACAGGGATTTTCAAGTACTTCCAGTATTCGACCCGGGGCAGGGGAGAAAACTACTATTTTGCTGCCCAAATATAAAGCTTCATCAACACTGTGAGTAATAAAAACCGTAGTTACATTGTTTTCTTTCCATATATTTAAGAAGAGTTCCTGTAATTCTTCCCGACTTATGGCATCCAAAGCTGAAAATGGTTCGTCCATCAAAAGCAAATCCGGCTTTAACATGAAAGCCCGGGCAATTGCCACTCTCTGTTGCTGACCGCCGCTTAATTCCTTGGGATATCTATCCAAGAGAGACTCTATTCCTAATTGCTGCAAAAGATACTTACCGTAATCATCCAAAACCCGCTGATCATTTTTTATTTTTACTCCCAGCATGGTGTTGGCATAGACATTTTTCCAGGGCAGGAGACCATAGTTTTGCAGTATCAATCCAATGCGCTGCGATTTGGGATCAACATTATTGCCATCGATTTTGACACTGCCGGAATAATCTTTGAGTATTCCGGATAAAACATACAGGAAAGTTGATTTACCGCAACCCGAAGGACCGATGAATGTATAAATATCACCGGTGCCTATATTAATATTAAGCTGGTCTAAAACCAGTGTCTCTTCATTTTTTCGGTAGTATTTTACTGTAAGATCTTTAATTTCTATCACAAAATAATTACCTCAAAATATTTTCATCTACCAGATCTTCGTATTCATAACTTCCTTTAATCAGTTGTTTATCCTGCATCCACTTTACTACATCAGCAAATATTTCTTTTTGCGGCAGCTCAGCCTTCTGATATTTGGGAAGCAGCAGGGTATCTTTTATTCCATCTGGAAAACGCTGTTCTTCAACAATAAAGTCAATGTAAGCTGCAGGAGCTTCATTTTGCAGATATTCTACGGCCAGATTATAAGCTCTGAAAACGGCCTTAATCTCTTCCGGACTTTCTGCTATGCTATCAGCGGTAAAAGCAATGGCACCTGCTTTATTTTTCATCTGATCAGTACTGTTTAGAACTATTGCTCCATTTTTAATCGCTAATCCAGCCATAGGCTCCGGTAATATAGCCGCAGCGACCTTGCCGCCCTGCAGCATTTCCAGACGGGTTGGCAGCGGAGGAATTGCAATTTTGTTCACATCCGATGCCTTAAGTCCAGCATTCTCCAACACCTTGTCAGTGGTATATTCCATGATAGTGTTGGTTGATAAACCAATATCTTTACCTTTAAGTTGGGCAACTGTGCTTATGCCTGAATCTTTTCCTGCCATCAGAGCAATATTTCCTTCATTTTTGGCAATTATCCTCAGCTTGATTCCGCCTTCATTGGCAAATAATACTGCTGCCATGTCGGTGATAACTCCATCTAATTTGCCGCTTTGCAGAGCACTGTCACGATCCTTGGCACTTGAAAAATGCTCTATATTTACAGTAACGCCTTCATCAGCAAAATAGCCATTTTCCTGCGCAATTAAAAACGGTATTGATTCAACATCAGGCATAACTCCAATATTTATAATTTTGTCCGACACTGTTTTGTTTCCATCTGCGCTATTTTCTGTCTGGTTACAGCCAATTAAGCCGAAACTATAAACGATAATTAAACATAATATCAATAGTTTCTTCATTAATATCCCTCCATCCCCGTTTAAGATTTACTATGTAAATCCTTGAAATACCCGAGCATAATTATAATATGTCACACCATAAAAAACCACATTGAATTCGCAATGACAAGTTATGGCATATGCATAGAACACTTATGTATTTTTCATTGTGTTAGAAAGTAATAAAATTCACAGGAAGTTATTTGCTGATTATCACGGCCTCAATTAAAAAACAAATAATAAAGAAAAAGTATGTGAATAAAATCACTTTAATGTAACTCTGTGATATAATACAAGCGGACAATTTATAATGTTATATTTATGTTAATAATTAAAAATACAATTATTAGCTATACTAAAAGAAATGAAAAAAATGTGATAAAATAGAATCTTCCCAGTATTCGAACTAAAGGAGGTACTACATATGTTAGGAGATTATCCGGCTCTGGGACTTTTTTTTCTTTTGACTATTGCCTTCCCGATTGGAGCTATGTCTGCGTCATGGCTCTTCAGACCTAAACCGAAGGCTGATCCGGCTGACGAAAAATACACTACCTATGAATGTGGTGTAGATACCAAAGGCAAGAGCTGGATCAGGTTTAAGGTTAATTATTTCCTTTATGCACTAGTCTTCCTGATATTTGATGTGGAAACTGTTTTTTTGTATCCATGGGCAGTGAAATTTCAAGTATTAGGTCTTTTTGCATTTATTGAAATGGTAATTTTCATAGCCGTACTTGTAATCGGATTATGGTATGCATGGAAGGAGGGTGCACTGGAATGGCATTAGAAGAAGCTGTAAATGAAGATGTTGTAAATGAAGATATTCAAGAACTAGCCAAACATAATATTCTCGTAACTACTTTTGATAAATTGTTTAACTGGGGCAGATCCTGGTCCTTCTGGCCATTAAACTATGGTTGTAATTGCTGTCCTATTGAGGTTATGGCTGCTGGTGCCGGTCGCTTTGATCAGGCCCGTTTTGGTTATGAGGTGGTAAGAGCAGTTCCTCGCCAGGCAGATTTGCTGACCGTTGCCGGGCCAATTACCTTGAAAATGAAACCGGCAGTAGAAAGAGTATGGGCGCAAATGCCTGAACCTAAATGGGTTATTGCTATGGGAAACTGCGCCATAAGCGGCGGTCCATTTAAAGATGGTTACAGTGTTTTACCGGGGGTAGATTCAATTATTCCTGTTGATGTCTACATACCGGGATGCCCGGTACGTCCGGAGGCTCTGTTTCACGCTATGCTGGAATTGAAAAAGAAAGTCCAAAAGGGCGATTAGCGGAGGAGTTGATCAGGATGACAATAATTAATGCAGAAAAAATAGCAGATGATATGAAGAATTTATTTGGCGAAAAGCTCACTGTCAGTGAGGATAAATTCTTTAAAAAACTTATGGTTGAAAAAGCGGAATTAATAAGTCTGATGCAGCAGCTGAGAGATAATTATGGATTTAATCACCTGGCCAATTTAACCTCGGTTGATTATGGCGAAGAGTTTGAATTAGTTTACCATCTCTACTCCATGCCTGAGAATAGTAAAATATGTATAAAGACCAGAACCCCCCGAAATACTCCTGAGGTAGATTCTCTCATTAGTATCTGGCCAACCGCAGACTGGCAGGAAAGAGAAGTCTACGATTTAATGGGTATAAAATTCAAAGGTCATCCTAATCTAATCAGGGTACTGTTGCCGGACGATTTCGAAGGTCATCCATTGCGTAAAGATTTTGTGATGAAGGGATGGGTGAAAGTTGACTGATACTGATTTATACAATATAAATGTTGGACCGGTACATCCCAGCACTCATGGCGGTTTACATGTAGAAGCAGTAATGAATGGTGAAATTGTTCATGATGTAATAGTACATCTGGGATATGTGCA
The DNA here is from genome assembly GCA_964563125.1 of uncultured Syntrophomonas sp. GTDB lineage: Bacteria > Bacillota > Syntrophomonadia > Syntrophomonadales > Syntrophomonadaceae > UBA1368. The sequence continues at coordinate 11,172 of CAZLVY010000009.1, forward strand.
CAGAAGTGTAGAAAAAATAGCCGAAGGTAAAACTTATCCGCAGTATGTGCCTTACACAGCTCGACTGGATTATCTGGCTACTAATTTGCCGGTTTTGGGTTACTGCCAGACCGTTGAAAAAATGCTGGATATCAAAGTGCCGGAACGAGCTGAATATATAAGGGTAATTATGGCTGAACTTTCCCGTATTGCTTCCCATCAGATTGCTATAGCAGCAACCGGGATCGATTTGGGGGCCACCACTGCTTTAATGTATGCCATGCGTGACCGGGAAAGAATTATGGACATTTTTTCAATGACGGGAGGACAAAGACTCTTATCTTCCTATATAAGGATAGGCGGAGTCGCAGCTGATATCCCTGATGAATTCGTTGCTACTGTCAAAAGCTTAGTAAATGATATTCCCAAAATGATGGATGAATACAATGGCTTATTGACCGGCAATGAAATCTGGGCAGCCCGTATGAAGGGGGTAGGAATTCTCAGCCGCGAAGATGCTATTGCCTACGGAGTTACCGGTCCTAATCTGAGGGCCAGCGGTGTAGATTATGATATCCGCAGGGCAGAACCTTATAGTATATATGAACGTTTTAACTTTAAAGTGCCGACTCGCAGTGGCGGAGATTCTCTGGACCGTTGGAATGTCAGAATTGAAGAAATCGGTGAAAGCGGCCGTATCATAGAACAGGCATTAAACGATTTGCCTGATGGCGAGATAAAAGGTAAAATTCCCAAGGTTATGAAACCGGAAGCGGGAACGGAAGTATACCACCGCATTGAATCATCCAAAGGGGAATTAGGTTTCTTTATTGTCAGTGATGGCAGTACTAAACCTTACCGTTTACATGTGAGAGCACCATCTTTTGTTAATTTAATGGCCTTGCCGATCGTTTGCCGGGGCGGGGTTTTTCAGGATATCATAACTAATATAGCTACCCTTGACCCCATATTGGGAGAATCTGACCGATAATAATAATATTAGTGCTGGTAATATATTTAGTTTCAAGAGGAGCGAGCTTTTATGGAACATTTGTTTACTAATCTGTTTCTTGCTTTTACCGAATGGCTGGTCCAGCTTGGCTTGTCACCGGTTTTAGCCGATACTGCTTTGCTGATTGTGAAGTGGGTAATCATTATCGCCATAATTACGCTTAACGTCATAATTATGATATGGCTGGAGCGCAAAATCAGTGGCTTTTTTCAGGAAAGACTGGGTCCCAACCGACTTGGTCCTTTTGGCGTTTTTCAAACTATTGCTGATACGCTTAAGTTGATGACCAAAGAAGATATTGTACCTTCTGCAGCTGATAAGCTTATCTTTAAAACTGCCCCCATGTTTTTTATCGTCGTATCAGTTGTGCTGTATACTGTTATCCCTTTGGGTAAAGATTTACAGGTATTAGATCTGAACGTCGGTCTTCTCTTCTTTATATCAATTGGTTCTTTGAGTACTATAGCCCTTTTAATGGCCGGCTGGGGTTCAAATAACAAATGGTCATTAATGGGAGCATTAAGGTCGGTAGCCCAGATGATAAGCTATGCCATACCACTGGCTTTTTCACTACTGGGCGTAGTTATGATTACCGGGTCACTTAATTTGCAGGATATAGTAGCTGCCCAGGAAAATATTTGGTTTATCATATTACAGCCTATTGCCTTTATAACTTACTTTATAGCTGCAACTGCTGAATTAAACCGGGGACCGTTTGATATGCCTGAAGCTGAACAAGAATTAACTGGTGGCGCTTATACAGAATACACCGGTATGCGCTGGGCGTTATTCTTCCTGGCTGAATACACTAATCTGGTGGCAGTATCTGCCTTAATGGCCACGGTTTTTCTTGGAGGCTGGCAAGGCCCATGGCTGCCTTCCTGGTTATGGATTATTATAAAAACTTATGGGATAATTTTAGTTTTCTTCTGGATAAAATGGACTTTCCCGCGTATAAGAATGGATCATTTAATGTCCATTAGCTGGAAAATATTAGTCCCGGTCAGTCTTGCCAATATTCTGCTGACCGGAATAGGAATTTACTTTTGCCAATGGATAGGGTGGTGTTAGATATGAAAGGACAAGGTTTGATTAAAGGCCTGGGAATAACTTTAAAACATTTTTTCCAGAAAGAAATAACCGAGCAATATCCGGATGTAATGCCAATACTTCCTGAACGTTACCGGGGAAGTTTACAGTTTAACTACCCCAAATGCATAGCCTGTGGTATATGCGTTAATACTTGTCCCAATGATGTATTGTCAATAGAAGTGGGCAAGGATGAAAACAGCAAAAAGAAAAAGCTTTTAAGCTACACAATTGATTTCCAATATTGTATGTTCTGCAATCTCTGTGTGGAAGCATGTCCCACCTCATGCCTTAGTTTCGACCAGAATTTTGAACTTTCCACTTTAAACCGCAATGATATTAAGCGCTTATATCTGCGTCCGGAAGGCATGGAAGAAGAGGGCGAAACTGACCAGGCAGAAGTTGAACAGCAGGAAAAAGAAGCCAAGCAAATCAATGCTATGCTGACAGCTATGAATAAAAATCCGCAAAAAATTCTGGCAAAAATACTGGAACCGGAAGATGACCTATTAATATTATCGGAGCTGGTACAAAAGGATGAGAAAGTTGCCGGTAAAATTGCGGAATTAATGATAAAGGACAAAGAAAAGGCTGCCAAGGTTGCAGCGGGCTTTGTAAATAAAGAAAAGAAGAATCGTCTCAGTTCAGACGCAGCACAGAAAGGAGGAGAATGATGTTTAACTTTTCAGCTTTCTCCCTGTATGATGCAACATTCATTGCTATAGCTGGAGTGACTCTGCTAGCTGCCCTGGGGGTAGTCATATTCAATAATATTATCTACAGTGCTCTAAGTTTGATACTATCATTTCTGGGAGTTGCGGCAATTTATTTTCAATTGCATTCCGGATTTTTAGGAGTTATTCAGATTCTGGTTTATGCCGGAGCTGTATCAATCTTAATTATATTTGCGGTCATGCTGTTAATGGATAAAGAAGCGTGGCATACTAATCCGCCTACCAGTCGGCTCAAGCAGTTGTTTGCCGGCGGCGGTATCACAGCCATGATGCTTACCGCTTTCATTGCCGCCATTGGCTTTACCAAGTGGCCGGTTTATAAACTGCAGGGCCTTGATAACTCAGTAGGATTGCTGGGCGAGGCTATGCTGGGAGATTACGTTATTGCCTTTGAAGCAGCAGCGGTACTGCTGTTGGTGTCAGTAATTGGCGCTATTCTGATTGCTAAGGGGGTTGAAGATAAATGATAGGTTTACCCCATTATTTGCTGCTGGGTGCTTTTCTGTTCAGCATCGGTGTTTTCGGAGTTTTAACCCGAAGAAATGCCATTGCAGTATTAATGTCCATAGAACTTATGTTAAATGCCGTCAATATTAATTTTGTGGCCGCCAATAAATATGCTGCGGTTGATGCAGTAGTGGGACAATTATTTTCCGTTTTTGTTATTGTTGTAGCTGCCGCAGAGATAGCAGTTGGACTGGCTCTGATTATATCTATCAATAGACAGCGAAAATCGGTTGACTTAAATGATTTCAACCTGCTGAAATGGTGAGGTGATATTTTATATGTTTGAATTTATTCTACCTAACGCGTGGCTGATACCTTTTATGCCGTTTCTGGGTTTTGCCTTAATAGCTTTGGTTTTTCACAGCTGGCCAAAAATATCAGCAGGGATTTCAATAGCGTTCATTGCGAGCTCATTTGTGCTCTCGGTAATAGTTGCTTCAGCAGTTTTTTCCCAGGCGGGCGGAGCAGTTTTTGAATTTACTACCCGCTGGTTAGAAATGAGCGGACTAAAAGTAGATATGGGCTTGATGCTGGACCCGCTAGCTGCGGTAATGCTTATAGTTGTAACATCTATTGCCACTCTGGTGCAGATATATTCACTGGGTTATATGAAAGAAGACCCGGGTTTTGCCAGTTATTATGCTTATCAGAGCTTGTTTGCAGCCTCCATGCTGGGACTGGTAGTATCCAATAACTTTGGACAGATGTTTGTCTTTTGGGAATTAGTTGGTATCTGTTCTTATTTTTTGATCGGTTTTTGGTTTGGATTGGTGCCGGCAAAAAATGCTGCTATCAAAGCATTTATTACAAACCGGGTAGGTGACTTCGGATTTTTGTTGGGAATACTGTTTTTACAGATAATTTTTGGTACTTTAAGTTTTACCGGATTAGCTGAAGCAATACCTGAATATACCAATGCAGCCTTGCTGATTCCAGTGGCCCTTTTATTATTCTTAGGACCGATGGGTAAATCCGCTATGTTTCCGCTGCATGTTTGGCTGCCGGATGCTATGGAAGGTCCTACACCGGTCAGTGCCTTAATACATGCTGCCACCATGGTTGCGGCCGGGGTTTACCTGGTTGCCAGAGCTTTTTTCATATTCAGCAATGTACCGGAAGCTATGATGGTGATAGCAATAGTTGGCGGTTTTACCGCCTTGTTTGCGGCAACTATTGCTCTGGTGCAAAACGATATCAAGCGTATTTTAGCTTATTCAACCTTGAGCCAGCTGGGATATATGATGATGGCTATGGGAGTCGGCGCCATGACGGCCGGAATGTTTCATTTGACTACTCATGCCTTTTTTAAGAGTCTGCTGTTTTTAGGGGCAGGCAGTGTAATACATGCTATGCGGGGAGAACAGGATATCTGGAAGATGGGAAAACTACATAAAAAGATGCCTGTTACTACCTGGACCTTTATTATAGGTGCTCTGGCCCTGGCAGGTATTCCGCCCTTATCTGGTTTTTGGAGTAAGGATGAAATACTCCTGGGTGCTTTTGCCAGCGGACATTACGGCTTATATATACTGGGAGCATTAGTAGCCTTCTTAACGGCCTTTTATATGTTCAGGCTTATATTTGTAGCTTTCTTTGGCAGTAATAATGAAGGCGAACATGCCCATGAAAGCCCTGGAGTTATGACTGGGCCATTAATCATTCTGGCAGTTGCCGCAGTATTTGTCGGCTTTGTAAATTCTCCTTATATGAATCATGTATTTGGTTCGTTTATTTCCAGTCCCAATGGGATTCAACCCCATCCCAGCAGTTTTATTATGATTTCTTCTTCATTAATTGCCCTGGCGGGAATAGTCCTGGCCTGGCTGATCTATCAGAAGCAAGTCATAAGCCATTTGGCAATTCGCAATAAGTTTGCAGGCCTTCATAAAGTACTCTTTAACAAGTACTATATTGATGAATTCTATACCCGCATGGGTGAGATTTTTGTATATGGCGGCGCCAGAGTTATGTACTGGTTTGATATTCACATCATTAACGAATTCGTGGATCTACTGGCCAGATTTACCGGCAAAAGCGGTGATGCCTTGAAATATACTGAAGATGGACAGGTACAGAGCTATGCTATGTATATGATCGCCGGAGTTTTAATTTTGGTGGTCCTTGCAACCATGGCAGCAGTATCTGTTATAGCGTAAGGGGGTAGGTAATAATGTATGAATTTCCATTCTTATTAGCAACTTTACTGGTACCCTTGCTGGGAGCAGTAATAATAATGTGCCTGCCCGCGGATCGGCACAAAGAGACAAAATATATTGCCGCAGTTTCTACCGGCATAAGTCTGGCTTTATCTCTAATGATAGCTTTTGGTTATGATAAAAACCTGGGTGGTATGCAGTTCGTTCAGAGTATACCCTGGATAAAAGACCTGGGTGTAAGTTTTGCTCTGGGAGTAGATGGTATAAGCATTCCTATGCTCCTTTTAACTACTTTAATAGGTTTTAGTGCGATATATGCCTCCTGGAACATCGCCAGCCGGGTAAAAGAATTCTTCGTTCTGCTGCTGATTTTAATTGCAGGAGTTATGGGAACTTTTATAACTACGGATTTATTTATCTTTCTACTCTTCTATGAAGTAGTAGTAATTCCTATTTATTTGTTAGTTATTATGTTCGGCAGTACCAAGCGGGTAACTAAAGAATACGCCGGTATGAAATTAACTATATATCTCTTGATCGGAAGTGCTTTTCTCTTAGCGGCAGTTATTGCTCTGTTTATTAAAGCCCAGGCTATCAGCGGAGTTGCCAGTATGGATATGGC
>CAZLVY010000009.1:17370-49599 GCA_964563125.1 uncultured Syntrophomonas sp.
AATATTGTTTATGCGGCTTTTATATGTTTGAGCCAGAAGGATTTGAAGTACATCGTAGGTTATTCCAGTGTCAGTCATATGGGTTACGTATTGATTGGTATTGCAGCTTTGAACATTGTCAGTTTAAATGGGGCTATTATTATGATGTTTGCCCATGGAGTAATGTCGGCCTTATTCTTTTCTATGATAGGTAATCTTTATGAAAAGAGTCATACCCGCAATATTGATGATTTCGGCGGGTTGGCCCACCAGATGCCCAAACTGGCAGCTGGTTTTATGATTGCCGGACTAGCTTCATTAGGTCTGCCGGGTATGGTTAACTTTATTGGCGAATTTACCATATTTGTTGGAGCTTTCAGTTCCTTCAAGGTTATTACCACTTTAGCCATAACCGGAATTGTTTTTACCGCTCTTTATATACTAAGGACATTAGGCACCATGCTCTTTGGACCGCGTAATGAAAAATGGGATCATCTGCAGGATTTAAAAGGAACCGAAATGGTGCCGCTGCTGGTTCTGGGTATAGCAATATTTGCCGGTGGTTTCTTCCCGTTTACATTAATGGATTTCATTAATGGCGGGGTAGGGGAACTGGTTCAGCAAATAGGACTTCTGAAAATAGGAGGGTTGTTCTAATGGACTTATCATTGCTGCTAATTGAAATCCTGGTTGCACTTTTGGGCTTGATAGTCCTTATGAGCGGCCTTATTTTACCGGTTCGGCATAATAATATTGTCAGCGGCCTGGCCTTCTGGGGCATGCTGTTGATACTGGTCTATAGTTTATTCGGTTTACCTCAACAAACTACTCTTTTTAATGGCATCTATCAGGTAGATATGTTTGGCCATTATTTTAAAATACTCTTTTTAGCCGCGGCAGTTCTGATAATGTTGATGTCGGGCCGCTACATGGAGAGATTTGCCAAAAAGAGTGAATTCTACGGCTTGATGATATTTGCAACTCTGGGCATGATGCTCATGGCTTCAGCCGGTGAATTTATTACTCTATATATCGGTTTGGAGCTAATGACTATAAGCTTTTATATCCTTACTGCTTATCTGCTGAAAGATAAATTGTCAGGAGAAGCGGGACTTAAGTATTTGATACTGGGTGCCCTTTCCTCAGCTATACTGCTATTTGGGATAAGTCTGGTCTATGCCTTAAGCGGCACGATAACATATGCAGCAATTGGGGCGGCAATGTCTAATCAGCCTGCTATGATAGCCGGTCTGGTTTTAATAATAGCCGGTTTTGCTTTCAAAATATCAGTGGTACCTTTCCATATGTGGACACCTGATATTTATCAGGGGGCGCCTATCCCCATTACTACCTATCTGTCAGTTGGGTCTAAAGCGGCTGGTTTTGCGGCATTAGTACGGGTGCTTATGACAGCGGTTAATCCGGGTGAATTATCGTTTGATTGGAACATGTTGCTGGCAGTCTTGGCGGCAGTCACTATCTTAGCCGGAAATTTAATAGCTCTGGTGCAGAAGGATGTAAAAAGACTGCTGGCTTACTCTAGTATTGCTCAGGCAGGTTATATTTTAGTGGGTGTAGTTGCCGCCAATACTTACGGTCTTAAAGGTGTTTTATTTTATGCTATGATATATGTTTTTGCCAATGTCGGAGCTTTTGCAGTTGCTACAGCAGTAGAAACAGATACTGGCAAAACCAGTATTGAAGCCTTTGCCGGTCTTAGTAAACGTTCTCCTATGCTGTCTGCCATTATGAGTATTTGTATGCTGTCACTGGCAGGGATTCCACCTATGGCTGGTTTTGCCGGTAAATTCTACCTGTTTTCCGGTGCCATACAATCAGGCTACTTATGGTTGGCTTTAATAGGTTTAATCATGAGTATGGTGTCTGTATATTATTATCTGGGTGTGGCAAAAGTAATGTATATCGGGGAAAATGAAAGTGAATTACCAGTCAAAACAGGCAGCGGCGGAATTATAGCTTTATGGGTATGTGTTATTGCTACCATAGCCATTGGCATTTATCCCGGTCCTTTGTCTGAATTGGCAGGACATGCAATCCGGGCAATTATGTAATGCGAAAATATTAATAACAGTATCTAAAGACTGTCCCGACAGGGATGGTCTTTTAGCTTACTTATTAAGGTATTTATCTGTTATAATTATTTTATGTCCAAAATAAAAAAGCATTAATCAGAAAGAATACTCTAAACAACGGGTTTGGATAGGCCCTGAGCAGGGAAGGGTAAAAAAATCAAGAAGACAGAGGAGGCTTTTAATGTCTAATTATTCGAGCACTGTAAAATTAATAGTACTTTTTTTGGTACTTGGTGCCATTTCACTGGTAGCTAATATGTACATTGATTGGTTATGGTTCCAATCAGTCAGTTTTCAGGAGGTATTTTCGACTATCTTAATAAACAAGATAGGTTTATACGCAGTTATTTTCGTAATAACATTGGGTTTGTTTTATATTAACTTATGGTTGACCAAGAGAAATGTTAATGATGAACAACCTCGCATGCAAACCGATGACGGGAGGGACATCATCTATCTGGATCAGCCTGAACCGCCCTGGAAAGAATTATTTACGGGTAAAACAGCTAATTATATATTTTTAGCCATTTCAGTCTTCGCTGCCTTTATGGTAAGTTCAGTAGCAGCTGATAATTGGCTGGTAGTTCAGCAGTTTATTAACCGGGTTGCTGTTGGTACGGTTGATCCGATATTTAATAAAGATCTGGGCTTTTACTTTTTTAATTTGACCTTCTACCAGTTTATTTATTCAACATTAATGATGTTGTTAGTACTATTATTACTGGCTACGGCCTTGATATATCTGTCAAATACTACCACTCAGATTATCTATGGCGATTGGAAGAAGTTTTCCTTTGCCAAAGGTCATTTAGCAGTATTAGTTGCAGCTATATTTGGTTTAAAAGCCTGGGGATACAGCTTGAATGCCTATGAACTGCTTTTTTCGCCAACTGGAATAGTCTATGGTGCAACTTACACTGATATCTATGCCCGTTTGCTGTCATACAAAGTGATGTTGACTTTATCAATAATTGTTGCTCTGGTAATCATTATAACTATTGCTATCAAGAAACTTAAACTAATATATTTAAGTGTTGGAGCATGGATAGTGGTTACTATTTTACTGGGCACTATTTATCCCTCATTACTGCAAAGTCTGGTTGTTCAGCCCAACGAATTCAACAAAGAGCGTCCTTATCTGGAGTACGCCATAGAATTTACCAGGCAGGCATATGGACTGGATAAAGCTGAGAGCATAGCCCGTACGGTTGATTTGAATTTGAATATTAATGATACAAAACATGACAGTACTATAAAAAATATTCGCCTGTGGGACTGGCAGCCTTCAAAAACCACTTATAAAAACTTGCAGCAACTAAGAAGTTATTACGTTTTTAATGATGTAGATATTGATAGATATACAATAGATGGTGAATATCGCCAGGTAATGCTGTCGGCCCGTGAAATTGACCAGTCAGAATTACCTGCTCAGGCTAAAACCTGGATAAACCAAAGATTAATGTATACCCATGGTTATGGAGTAGTAGTAAGTCCGGTTACAGAGATTACTACTGAAGGTTTCCCTGAGTTTTATATTAAAGATGTTCCGCCGCAATTTTCCACCGATTTAAAAATCAGCCGACCGGAAATATATTTTGGGGAAAAAACCGATGAATATGTTATCGTTAATACCGCTCAGAAGGAGTTTGACTACCCCATGGGCGATCAAAATGTATTTTCCACTTATGAAGGCAAAGATGGTGTAGAAATTAATTCACTGCAGCGCAAGCTTATGCTTTCCTGGATTTTAAAGGATTATAAAATGCTGTTATCATCAGACATTAATAATGATAGTCAGGTGTTAATGAATAGGAATGTTGTTCAGCGTATCGAAAAGATTGCTCCCTATTTAGCCTTTGATGGTGACCCATATCTGGTTATCAGTGAAGAAGGAAAACTGTTCTGGATGCTGGATGCTTATACCTATACCGATAAATATCCTTATTCACAGCCTTTTGACGGTTATAAAAATAATTATTTACGTAACTCGGTTAAAATAACTACCGATGCCTATTCAGGCGAAGTTAATTTTTATATTGCAGACAGCAATGACCCTATAATTAAGACGCTCAGCAAAATATTCCCCGAACTTTATAAACCAATTGACGAGATGCCGGAAGATTTGAAAAAGCATATTAGATATCCCGTCGATATGTTTATGATTCAAGCCGAAATGTATACTACTTTCCATATGAATGATCCCTGGGTATTTTATAATAAAGAAGATCCGTGGATTATACCTAATGAAATTGTAGATGATAAGCAGCAAAAAATGGAACCGTACTATATTAACATGACTCTTCAAGGTGAAGAAGATCCAGAATTCGTCCTGATGATGCCTTTTTCACCAAAGAGCAGACCAAATATGATTGCCTGGATGGGGGCAAGGATGGATGGAGATAATTATGGTAAAATGATGGTTTATAATTTCCCCAAACAGGAAACCATCTACGGTCCTGAACAGGTTGAGTCCAGAATAAACCAAAATACATCCATTGCTCAGCAGCTTACTTTATGGGATCAACGGGGAGTCAGGGTATACCGGGGTAATCTGCTGGTAATTCCGGTTGATAATTCGGTACTTTATATTGAACCAATTTATTTGCAGGCTGATAATAGCAAACTACCGGAATTAAAACGAGTAATTGCTGGATTTGGCGAAAAACTGGTGATGGAACCAACTCTTGATCAAGCCTTATTGAAGTTGTTTGGAGAAGGCACTGCCCCCACTGCGCCAACAGAACCGGATGATACTGGTGATGATGTAACCGGAGAGTCACCCGTTCAAGGTACAATTCAAGAATTGGCACAGCAGGCCAGAGATTTATATGATAATGCTCAACAACAACTAAAAGAAGGAAATTGGGCAGGTTATGGCGAAAGCATCCAAAAACTTAATGAAACAATAAGTGAACTGGAAAAAATAACTGCAGAATAAGACAAACTAAGATATATTATTAAATTAAACCCCGGAAAAGATACCAGTTTATTCCGGGGTTTATCTATTGGGGGGAGTTAAGTAATGCTATTACCAATTAGTGATAATATTAATTTAGTATTGAGTGAGAACGGTTTTACCTTTTGCAATTGTCTCTACATAAATGATGATGTTAAAGCAATTATTGACACCGGCGCTGATGAAAAATCTTTGCAGGAAATACATCCTGACAGTGTTGATAAGGTAATAAATACACACCATCACATTGATCACACCAGAGGCAACAAATATTTCCCTAATGCCAGGATATCGATTCATGAGTACGATGCTGAAGCGCTTATCGATGCTGCAGCATTTGAACATTATAATTCTTTTGACATGTGGGATAATTTGATGCCGGGTTATGATTACGTGGAGACAGCCAGAAGCATAGGGCTTGGAGAAGAGCAATTTGCCGATATCTGGAGAATAGATAATACTTTTACTGATGGTGAAACAATTAATCTGGGCAAAAATTCTATACAGGTTATTCATACGCCAGGGCATTCCAAGGGACATTGTTCCTTCTGGTTTCCCGACCAGGATTTCCTTTTTTGCGGCGATATTTGTCTTACTCAGGCAGGCCCCTGGTATGGAGAAATATTTTCAAATCCAACCGATATGATTAAATCAATTGATAAGCTTATTGATATAAAACCGGCTAGAATAGCTTCATGCCACATTAAAAAAGTATGTACTGATAGTGTGGAAAGATTGACGGAATTTAGAGACCGTATTTACAAGCGTGAGGAGAGAATTTATAAATTTCTTAAGATAAATGAAGCAGATGTTGATAAGATTGCTGAACAAAAACTTATTTACCGCCAGCATCCCAGTCCTTTTGTCTTGTTTTGGGAGAAACTAATGATAATAAAACATCTCGATCATTTATCAGAAATCGGTAGAGTTGAAGAACTCGAGGAAGGCATTTACAGAGCAAAATAATTTCGGAGGACAGTTTTAAATGATGCAAATCAAAGTAGTATGTTTAGGGGACAGCATTACTTATGGTTTTCCCTACGGACCTGAAGCTTCATGGGTAACTATGTTAAATAGGAATGTAGAAGGCGAGTTCATAAATAAAGGTATCAATGGAAATACAACCAGTGATATGCTTAATCGTTTTGAGCGGGCGGTTATTTACTATAAACCTACTCATCTGATATTAATGGGAGGCATCAATGATGTAATATGCGGTGAGTCCTTAGATCGAATTAAATATAACCTAAAAACTATGGTTGAATGGGCAATGAAAGAAAATATTCAAATAATTATGGGAATGCCAACCGCTATTGACATGCCAAGCGGGGAGAATATACTAAGAAAACTGCGCACCTGGATAAAACAGTTAGCCGATGAAAAAGGACTAAAAGTCATTCACTTTGAAAGAGCTTTTTTTGATGAAAAAGGCTCTTTGCGACAGGAATTACTGCTTCCGGACGGAGGACATCCAAGTGAACGGGGATATCAGGAAATGTATAAACAAATAGACACAAATATTTTTAAAGCATAGCCGGAATATTATTAGGGTCTAATGGCTCTGCTTTAATAGCATAATTGATGCTGCCGTCAGATGAGTATATATTTACTGTAACACTATCCTGGTTTTTACCATCGCAATATCTGGCAACTATTGCAGAAACATATTCCAGATCAGGCTCTTTTGTACCAGCAGTTCTTAATAATGCCAATGGACCAGGATAATCTCTGGCTTCTAATGATAAATCACCTGGCAAGGCAGCTTTTTGTAACTTCATGTTTTCTGCTTGATTTCTGCCGATTATAAGTAAATTATCATCGATGCTGAAATGGCGTCCCCAACTAAGGATGCTAAGCTCAGCGGATTTGGCATCAGGTCTTATTGTCAATAGATACTTTAACCTTTGTGAGTAATTAGCTTCGGTAAGCAGACATCCGCCTGCCGGAGAAGGATACTCTTTTATTTTAAATTCATCAGCCAGTTCCATCTGTCTTTTGCGGCTGCGCCCGCTGATATCAAGCAGCATGTCACGCTCTATCCAGCCTTCATTTTCAGGAATGGTAGGACCAAGCAGACGACCTGATAAAGGTCTGACAATTAATCCTTTTTGTCCGGAAAGTTTATCTACCGCATTGAGTGCGGAACGATTTTGACTCATTGGTCTTTGTCCCAGTACCTCACCGGTTATTAAAAAGGAAGCACCTATATCATCCATAATTTTGCGGGCATTTCTTAACATAAATGCGTGGCAATCGATACAAGGATTCATATTTTTACCAAAACCATAAACCGGGTTTTTTAATACATTAATCAGGTAATCAGCACTTATATCAACGGTTAGTAGTTCAATATCCAAAGCTTTGGCAGCATCTAAAGTAGCTTGCCTGGCACCAAAAAAGGGAGTAACGAAATTTATCCCGGTAACGGTTATTCCTTGTTTTTGAATTAAACATACTGCCAATTGAGAATCCAGACCACCTGAAAACAGACTTACTGCTTTCATCAAGCTGTCACTCCTTCAATAAATAATCTTGATCATTTATAACTGTAATTCCATGCATTCGCAGCAATGCCGATGTTACACCATCACCACTTATTATGGCTGAGCTAAATGTGCCGTCATAAATCTTATCTGTTCCACATGAGGGACTGCGGCTTTTCAAAATTGCATAATCAACGCCCGCTTTTATAGCTTCTAACAGCGTCTTATAGGCACCTGCCAGGAAATAATCAGTTAAATCCCGGCCTTTAGTATCTATTACTCTGGCATAACCGGCAATTACATCTTTGCCAGTGCCGCCCTTAATCTCGCAGGCATCTCTGGGTACTGGCAAATTGCCGCTTGTTTCAGGACATATCAGGATACATTCTTCACTATCCATAAGTTCTTTTAAGCGCGGCTCAAAATTGTTACCGCCGTTATATTTACAGTTAACACCGCATAGGCAGGCACTTATCATTTTCATTGCAATAAATCCTTCATTTCAATTATTTAGCTTTTATATTAATATTATGTCTCCATAATAGCAAACAACCAGATACTTTCATATTATAAGATACATTAATTTATTAATGGAGATATTGCATGAGTAATTATACTATGTTTACTGCCTCATCTAACCCGAGATTAGATGATAATACAGTGTTAATCACCCACGACCTGGCGGAAATTTTCGGTTTGCAGCATGCTGATAAAATTAATATTTATGTGGGACAGCTAAAGAAGCACCTTAGAATTGCCAAACGTAATTCAGACCAATTAAAAAAAGGCATGGCTTTTAATCCCGGAGTTTTAAAAAGACTTTATTTGCAGCAAGACCAAAGCTATGGAATAAAAAAAGATATAAATGGCTTGCATTTAGGCCCGGTAGTAGGTATTACAGCTGAATTATTAAATGATCCGGCTAAACCTTTTGGCGGGCAAAGTTTCTTTTTTCAGCAATTGTTAAATGCCGGTAAAGAATTGGGCGAAATATGCTTTGCGTTTAATCCCCATAGTATTAATTGGAGCAAAGGCACCGTAATTGGTTATACCTATGGCAAGAAAGGATGGATAAAGAATACCTATCCCATACCTGATGTTATTTATCCCCGCGAGAGAGCATATGCCGCCGCTAATCATAACGGTTTCCGCAAGCGGTTGGAAAAGGCAGGAACACGTTTTTTTAATCCGCCTCTGGTTGGGAAATGGGAAACACATTTGATTATGAGCAAGAATCCCGAACTGGCGAGATATTTACCAGATACCAGGCTTATCAAAAATTTTAGTCAGGTTGAAAATATGATAAATAAATATAAGGCAGTTTATTTAAAACCTGTATCTGGTTCACGGGGAAAAAACATAATCAGAGTAATTAAAAGGAAGAATTCGCCCGGTTACGAATACCAGTATGAACTGAATAGCCTGACTGTTAAAGGAAATGCTCCTACTTTAAACCGTTTACAAAGCTCATTAAAAAGAGTAATGGGAAATCGCAGTTATATTATTCAAAAACAAATAAATCTATTAAAAACCGATGGCAATATTATTGATGTACGTATTTTAGTGCAGAAAAATCAGCTGGGCAAATGGGAAAATACCGGAATTGCCTGTCGGGTTGGCAAACGCGGTTCTATTACCAGCAATATATCATCAGGTGGGAGCGGAAGGAAGTTGGAAAGCGTTTTACGCAGGCATTTTGAAGATGAAAACACGCGGGCTAAAATACTGCAGGAGATCCACTACTTAGCGATAGAATCAGCTGTTACACTGGAAAAGGTAATTGGACAGTCCGGTGAAATGGGTGTAGATATTGGTATTGATAAAGACGGGAAAGTATGGTTTATAGAAACTAATTTAAGACCGGCCAGGCACATTTTTCTTTTAATCGGTGAACAGGAAACCAGACTAAAAACAGTGGAAATGCCAATGCTATATTTGCGTTATTTAGCCGGCTTTGCCAGTAAAGAGAGGTGAACAGATGAAAACATGCGGCAGTATATGTGTTTCCCAACCTTTGCTTGATAAATTTGCCATCCCAATGCAGGATACTATTAAGGTCAGGGTTGGAAGTTCTGAAGTGTTAACCAGGTTAACCAGTCAGAGCAGTGAGCGCTGCACTTTTATGTTATCACCCGCGCTGGCCAGGGCATTGCTGTTGAAAAAAAGAGGAAGATTACAGTTTAGATATGACGGCTGCAATAAAAACATTCATATAGGTCCAACTATTGGTATTTTAGCTACAACATTAGCACTTAAAGGTCAATATGATCCAACCAGTATAAGAGCAGAATTGATCTATCTGAGTAATGTAAGTAAATCCTTAAATGGACAAATATTTATTTTTACTCCCGGCTCTATAAATTGGAACGATAAAACTACCCGAGGCTATATTTACCAGAAAGGATCATGGGTTGGTGCTACTTATCCATTACCTGATGTAGTTTATGACAGAATTTCCAGCCGTACCAGTGAAAACAAAAATTTAAATACTAAGAAAAATCTTATGCAGCTTCCTTATTTAAAATATTTTAATCCCTCATTTCTTAATAAATGGAAAGTATATCAAATGCTTGTAACCGATAATATATTAAAACCATATTTGCCGGAGACGAAAATATTTAATGCTGAAAATATGCAGGAAATGATGCAAAAGTATAAAACATTATTTATAAAACCAAGCAATGGCAGTCTCGGCAAAGGAATAATAAGAGCTAAGATCAGCGGAAAAGGTGAAATAAGCTTTGTTATTTATGGCAACAGCAGATATAAGAGTCAGGCTGATAATGTGGAGGAATTTATAAAAAAAACAACTCGCATCAGGGGAGAGAAGCCCTATATAGTACAACAAGGAATTAATATGGCTAATTATAGAGGATCAACCTTTGATCTAAGAATTATCTTTCAAAAAAACAAAAAAGGTAACTGGCAAATCGGCAAAAAATTTGTACGTGTAGCACCCAGAGGAAGCAGTGTTTCGAATTTGAGCAGCGGCGGCAGAGTAGAGATCAGCAGGAAAGTATTACGTTATATATTTTTCAAGAATGAGCGTATTGACAGTAAGTTTGAAGAAGTTCAGAAATTATGTTCAAGAGTTGCTAACACTTTGGAAGAAAAGAGCGGCGGTATTTATGGTGAGTTAGGACTGGATATTGGCATAGATAAAAACGGTGCTCTCTGGTTAATTGAAGTAAACTCCAAACCGCGTAAAACAACTGAAACTGAGTTCTCGACACTAGTGGTCAGAAGAACTTTCAAAAGGCCGTTGGAATTTGCATCACTTTTAGCCGGCTTTCCAATAAAATGATGTGAAAACCCCGAAAATACAAGACAACTTATTGATAAAGTTTTAAAATATAGATAATGAAGTAAATATGCTTTTTTCCAATACAATGGATAAAGATGTGCAAACAGTAGTAAAATAAAAGGATAAAACTAAATTGAGAGAGAAATAAGTTAAAAAACCATGGGGTGGGAATTCCTGCCCCATTCTTTACATAAGTTTTAAGGAGGAAGAGTTTTGCCGAATATAAAAAGGATAGGAATTTTAACCGGAGGCGGAGATTGTCCCGGACTAAATGCAGTTATTCGAGCCATAACTAAAACTGCCATAGGTGTCTACAACGTAGAAATTATTGGTTTTATAGATGGTTTTAAAGGATTAGTTGAAAATCATTATCGCCAACTGGATTTTAAAAGTGTCTCTGGTATTGGACATACCGGAGGGACGATTTTGGGTACCTCTAATCGGGACAATCCTTTTAAATTTTTAATAAGCCAGGCAGGCGAAGAACCTGAGTATCGTGATGAATCCAGAAGAGCAATAAAAAATATTGCCGATTTAGGCATTGATGGTTTAATAGTAATCGGCGGAGATGGTACTTTAAATATTGCCCAGCGCTTTCATGAAATGGGAGTGCCGATAATAGGAGTGCCTAAGACTATTGATAATGATTTGTTGGCAACCGATGTCACCTTTGGTTTTCATACCGCTGTTAATACTGCCTCAGAAGCTTTAGATAAGCTGCATACTACGGCAGAATCACATCATCGGATTATGATATTGGAAGTAATGGGCAGATACGCAGGATGGATTGCGCTGCATTCTGGTATATCAGGCGGGGCAGATGTTATACTTATTCCGGAAATACCTTATTCAATTGATAAAATTATTGATAAAATAAAATTCCGTCATGAACATAACAAAAAATTCAGCATTATAGTAGTTGCTGAAGGGGCTACAGCTGTGGACGGCAAAATGGAAATACAGAAAATTGTTGCATCCAGTCATGATCCAATCAGATTGGGTGGCATTGGCCGGATAGTAGGGCAGGATTTAGAAGATAAAACCGCTATAGAGACCAGAGTAACGGTTCTTGGCCACCTGCAAAGAGGGGGACAGCCTATTCCCTTTGACAGGATTCTATCTTCACGTTATGGTGTGGCAGCAGTAGATGCCTTCATGGATGGTAAATTTGGTTCAATGGTAAGTCTGCAGGGAACCCAAATAACGTCAGTGCCACTAACTGAAGCTGTAAAAGAAATCAGAAAAGTGCCGGCAGATAGTGAAATAATTAAAACAGCCAGGTCAATTGGGATTAGTTTTGGTGATTAATTAGATTTTTCCGAGGAGGCGACGAGGACATGTTGGTCAGCGACATAATGCGGAAAAAAATACTCACCTTAAGAAATCGCGACAGTCTGGAAAAGGCTTGTAGATTAATGGACGAATATTGTCTTTACGGCGCCCCGGTTATTGATGATGATAATAAAATTGTGGGAATTTTTACCAGGCCACATTTAATCAAAGCTCTGATGCAAAAATGTTCACCTGACATTTTAGTAGAGGAACTTATGCAAGCTAAAGTTATTACCATAGAACCGGATAATGAAATAAGTGACACCATAAAACTATTTATTGAAACAGGTTATCATAATTACCCGGTTACAAACAATGAGGGTGTTTTAGTAGGTCTGGTTCTTTCTTCTGATTTAATGCAGGTAGGTGCAAGTGAATTATATAAATTAATTGGCAATCACGATTTTGATTATTTTGATACCGCTTTAATAAGCATAGACCATAAGGGCTATATTAGATCCATCAGTGAAACAGCTCTTGAGTTCCTGGGTTTGGATGCAGCTGAAATTGTTAACAAACATGTTATTGAAACGGTTCCTATTATTGAAAATATGTATAAAGATATCTTTAATGATGCGCAAAAAGCTAAGCAGCTTTCATCTCAGCTGAATATTGCCGAGAAAAGGCTGGAATATTACCGTTCTGAATTGAAAAATATACGCGAGGCCAATTATACTTTCAGTGAAATAATCGGCATGTCACCACAGATGAAAACTCTTCGCCTTATGGCTATGCAAGCGGCTAAAACATCCTCAACTATTTTGATAAGAGGGGAAAGCGGCACTGGCAAAGAACTAATTGCACATGCTATACACAATTCCAGTCCCCGTTTCAACGAACCTTTCATTAAGGTGAATTGTGCTGCTATTCCTGAAAATTTGATTGAATCAGAACTGTTTGGTTATTGTGAAGGAGCATTTACCGGTGCAATTAAAGGCGGCAAACCCGGAAAATTTGAACTGGCTAATGGCGGCTCAATATTCTTGGATGAAATTGGTGATTTGCACCCCTCTATTCAGGCTAAACTACTTAGAGTATTACAAGAATTTGAATTTGAAAGACTTGGAGCTATACATCCTACCCGAGTAGATGTTAGAGTAATTGCTGCCACTAATCGTAATCTGGATGAATTAATTCTCAAAGGTCAATTCAGAGCAGATTTATTTTACCGGATTAGTGTAGTAGAACTGGAAACAGCGCCGCTAAGAAACAGGAAAATAGATATCGATTATTTAACCGATTACTTAATTGCAAAAATATCAGACAAGCTTAATGTTAAAATTGCAGGTATCAGCAATAAAGCACGGATTGCTTTGAGAAACTATGATTTCCCAGGTAATGTCAGGGAATTGGAAAATATATTAGAAAGAGCCATAAATTTTGTTGAAAATGAAGGATTGATAGAAGTGCATCATTTTCCACCTATGATAAAGAGTATAATGAGTAGGAATGAAATATTCACCAGTAATAAGCAAGCTCTTACAACTTTATCGGAAGCAGTATCATTTGCTGAAGAAACTGCAATCGTTGAAGCACTAAAAAATGCCAAAGGCAATCGGAATGAAGCTGCCCGGGCACTTAATATTCATCGATCATTGCTTTATAAAAAAATAAATAAATATAATATCACTAAGAAGGAGGAGAGGAGGTATTAATACCACGATTAATAAAATTGCCGTTTTAGGAGCAGGAATTATGGGAGCAGGCATAGCACAGGCTGCTGCCCGTGCAGGAATGAATGTTATATTAAGAGATCTGCAGAAATCATTAGTTAATGATGGGCTAATGACTATTGAAAATGGGTTGAGCAAAGAAATCAATAAAGGACAAATAAATGCCCGGGAAAAAGACAGCATTTTAAATCGTATTCAGGGAACTACTGATTTAGCACAATTAAATGATGTAGATTTAGTTATTGAAGCAGTAGTCGAAAACATGGCTGTAAAAAAGCAAATATTTGCAGAGTTAGATAATATTTGTTCGGCAGACACTATATTAGCTACTAATACATCATCACTTTCAATTACAGAAATTGCTGCTGCCACCAAGCGGCGTGATAAAGTGCTGGGAATGCATTTTTTCAATCCGGTAGCATCTATGAAATTAGTGGAATTAATAAAAGGAATTGAAACTAGTGATGATACCATTGAATTAGGCAGAGTTTTTGTTGATAAAATAGAGAAAGTGAGTGTAGTTGTTAACAGAGAAAGCCCTGGTTATATTGTAAACCGTATACTGGTTCCCTATTTGAATGAAGCAATATTTGCCTATGCAGAAGGATTGGCAGGTAAAGAAGAAATCGATTTAGCTATGAAACTTGGAGCAGGGATGCCACAAGGGCCATTAGAGTTAGCTGATAGAATAGGTTTGGATACTTTATATTCAGTAATGCTTGTATTTTATGAAGAATTTCGTGATCCTAAATACCGACCGCATCCTTTATTCTCAACAATGATAAGAGCAGGATATTTCGGGACCAAGAGCGGGAAAGGATTCTATAATTATTAAATATAGAGGCAAGCAAGGGGGAGTGGGGAGATAATGAAGTCTAAACCAATCAAATCCAATGGCGGTTTTCTAGGTTTATTAATGGGATTGTTAATTTTCGGCTTTTTTATATGGGGAATCGGTTATTCGCTGGGACCAGGTGACGAAATTCTGGCAATAATGCTTTACATACCAGTATATTTATTTCTTGGTGTATTTATATTATTATTGTTGGGAGCTTTTACTTTAAAATATATTTGTGAAGAAGACCAACTATTAATTAGTTTTGGATTAATGAAAGTTAAGATTCCCTGGGACCAAATTACCACAATCCAAAAAATAGAAGGAAAAGTGAACTATTATTCAATATTAGGGGTTAGTTGGCCGGGATTTATAGCCGGACTTTATTCTGCCAAAGGATTAGGATACGTCAAGATGTACTCGTCTGATACTACCGATGGATTTTTATTATTGAGAACTAATATAGGGTTATATGGAATATCACCTGAAGATGTAGAATTAGCAAATTTCATAGCTGGCAAAACTGATTTGCCGATTGAAACCATCAATATGGATGAATTATCCGAAGAGAAAAAGGGCATCAATATGCAGGCAGACAGTTTTTATAAATTGTTGCTGTACATTAATATATTCTTCATTGGTCTTTTTGCCTTATATCTGTTAGTATTCTATCCTGGATCAGGAGCGCCATCATTTGTGGTATTACTTCTAATTCTGGCTGCAGCACTATTCTTTTTTAATCTTGGTAACGCTGCCCGTTTATATCAATTCAGTACTACAGGCGGTTATATTTTGATGGTGGTAGGTATCGCAGTAACCGGAATATTTTTAATACTTTCTTTATCCGAAATTAGTCTTAAATAATTATTATAAGTTATTAAATTTACACAATTTATTATTATAAACATTTAAAAAATATTTATCACAGAAGGGGAACAGATTTAGAATGCAGTTAGGAATTATTGGACTACCATCAGCAGGGAAAACCTCTATTTTTGAATTATTAACTAATCATGTAGAAATGACAGCAAACAATACTAAACTCAATATAGCAACTGCCAGAATACCAGACTACAGAATAGATTTTTTATCAGATCTGTTTAAACCCAAAAAGACAACTTATGCCCAATTGGAAATAATCGATGTTCCTTCGCTAGTACCGGGGATGCAGAAAAACACTGCACAATTCCTGGATTCAGTACGCAAAGCAGATGCATTGCTTCATGTCGTAAGAGTCTTCGAAAATGAAAATGTTGCATCTTTAAGCGGAGAAATAAGTCCTGTTAAAGACATTGAAGCAATAAATTATGAACTGTTGCTTGCTGACCTTGATTTGATCGAAAAACGGATTCAGAGAATCAACGAAAATAAAAAGAAAAATACCATGCTCAAAGAACTAGCTTTATTGGAGAAGATAAAGGAAAATCTGGAAACAGGTCATCCTCTTTCCTCTCTTACTTTTGATGATGATGAGCAATTATTGCTAATAAACTATCAATTTTTAACTAATAAGCCAATGCTTATCTGTCTAAACATTTCTGAAGATGATATATTTACAGCCCAATTTAATGGCAAAGTTGAAGTTTATGAATATGCTAAGGAAAACAATATTAACTTAATTGAGGTCTCAGCCAGCATTGAAAAAGAAATTGCGCAACTGGAAGAGGAAGATAAAAAAATATATATGGAAGAAGTCGGCATAAAAGAATCAGGCGTAGTAAAGATTGCCCGAATAATGTATGCTAGCTTAGGTTTTATATCATTTTTTACCGTCGGTGAAGATGAAGTGAGAGCCTGGACCATAAACGATGGAACCATAGCCAGGAAAGCTGCCAGCAAAATACATTCTGATATAGAACGCGGATTTATCAGGGCAGAGGTAATAAAATATGATGATTTACATGAATTGAAAAGCGTTGTGCTGGTAAAAGAAAAAGGCCTTTTTAAACTGGAAGGAAAAGAGTATATTGTCAAAGACGGAGACATTATTAATTTCAGATTTAATGTATAGGGTGGAGTAAAGTGAAGTTTAGTACTTCTCTCCCCGCTTAGATGGAAAGAATAAGTATCTATAAATAAGATAAAATCGTATCAGAAAGCTGACCAAAGTGTCAGCTTTCTTTTTTACTGTTAACAATAATATGAATATGACACCGAGTATTTAAATAACTCATATTATGGACTAAAGATATATAAAAGGAGTCATAAAATGCTTGGTAGGAGACAAAACAATACGGGACCAGTTGTTGGTGTAATTACAGCTGGTAATAATAAAATAAATTATGCTACCGGCAAAAAACAATACTTATATAAAGAAATGATAAATTTAGGCCGTAAACAGGGAATATTTATCTATGTTTTTTTACCCCAAAATATTGATTGGAAAAGAAGATTAATCAGAGGATATTCACACGATGGGAAAAAGTGGTTAATTGGGAATTACCCATTTCCTGATGTAGTATATAATCGCATTTTATATCGCAATGTTGAAGAAATGTCTGTAGTTAAAAACATATTGCGAAAGTTTGAGCAAGATGCTGATGTATATTTATTTAACTCAAGGTTTTTAGATAAATGGGAAGTGCATAAAGCAATAATCAGTAATAAAGATACTGCTCATTTAGTTCCGGAAACCGAATTGCTTACCAGGGCAACCCTTTTTCAGATGCTGCACAAACATTCTGAAGTTCTCCTTAAACCTCGTAATAGCAGTAAAGGTCAAGGCATTATAAAAATAAAGCATGTCGGCAATCTCGGCTATCTATTTTCACGAGCAGAATGGAATAAAAATAAATGGATCAAAG
Organism: uncultured Syntrophomonas sp.; assembly: GCA_964563125.1. Taxonomy (GTDB): domain Bacteria; phylum Bacillota; class Syntrophomonadia; order Syntrophomonadales; family Syntrophomonadaceae; genus UBA1368. The sequence goes on from CAZLVY010000009.1 coordinate 34,830, forward strand.
CATGGTCACTTAATGCTTTGCAAAGACAGTTAGATTATTTACGTGTATTTAATAAAAGCTACCTGATCCAGGAATGTATTGATTTAGCTCGTTATAATGGACGAATATTTGATCTCCGCTCGCAGTACCAGAAGAATGGTACTGGTAAATGGGTAATGACTGGTGTAGGGGTAAGGATTGCCGGGAAAAACCGTTTTGTAACCCACATCCCCAACGGCGGAACATTGGCTGATTACAAAAAAGTTATTTCCTCTATTTACAGTAACACCTCAGAAGATACCTGGAATTTTGATAAACAATTAAATACAATTGGGCTTTTTATACCGCCATTATTAGAAGAAAGACTGCGAATAAACCTTGCTATATTATCAATGGATATCGGCATAGATCAATCGGGAAATATGCATATTTTGGAGGTGAACTCAAAACCGGCAAGATTTGATGAATACCATATAAGGCAACGACACCTAAAAAATTTGGTTGATTATTTTTTATTCCTGACAGAGAAAAAGTATAAGAGGAATGATAATTAGTGAATTTAAATATAAATTGTTTTCCTAATGAAATGGGTGAGATGCTTTTAACGCGCTTTAAAAATGAATATGGTGCAACAGAGAAAAGGATTTTTATAAAGGGGAATGAATGTCTCAAAATTGAATTACTTGAAAAGGGAGGAAAGTTAAGACGAGTATTAAATCACCCCCAGGCAATAGAAAATTGTTTAGACGAAGAAGCCCTTTCCAGCATACTTGCCAGTAACAAAATACCCTACGGTAATAAAAATGAAGAGACATTAATAAGAAATTATGAATTATTTGTTTTTGATTTGAAAACAATTTCTATTAAGGTTAAATCTGAGACTAAATCAAAACCACAAGTTAAATATATTAAAGAAAACGACAATAACAGGTCAGTTGAAATTGCCCGCAAAGTTATATATTTATTGGGTTTGGATTTTGGTGTAGTGCATTTAGCTCTGACTGCCAGGAGAAGATTTAAAGTAATGTCGGTTGATCCAACGCCGATAGTCAGAGAAAAAGATTTCAATTTATTTTATAAAAGATTGTTAGCGTTATATGAGGTGGGTAATGAACTATTATCTGCTGAAGTGAAATTAGGGGCAGATCCGGAATTCATGATATTAAATAGCAAAAGCGGCAGATTGATATCAGCATCAGAATTTTTTCCCCGCGATGGAACAGTGGGCTGTGACAACATTAGAATACCTAACCGGCAGCAAAGACCAGTTGCAGAAATTAGGCCTTCTCCTGAAACAAGCCCCTTAAAATTGATGGATAACATAAAAAGAGCTTTAAACAATGCTAATCGCATTGTCTCCTACCGTAATGTTAAATGGGTTGCTGGAAGTCAACCTGTAAGTGGTTACTCAATAGGCGGTCATATTCACTTCAGTAATTTAAAACTAAATTATGCTATTTTAAGAGCTTTGGATAATTACCTGGGTATAACGATTTTTCTATTGGAAGTTCCTAACACTGCTGCAAAAAGAAGAAGGAAGTATGGCTTCTTGGCAGATTATCGTACGAAAGAATATGGAGGTTTTGAATATAGGACACCCGGAAGCTGGCTTGTATCTCAAAAGATTGCTACTGCAGTTATCTGCTTAGCTAAAATTGTTTCCAGTCGGTATCTATATCTGGATAAAAATTATTTAAATAATGCTGATGCCCAGAAAGCTTTTTACAATGGTGACCAAGATTTTTTCAGACCTGCTTTTTACGAACTTTGGCGAGCTATTGAAAAGACAGATATGTATCAAAAATACGCTGAAGAGCTGCAAGTAATACCTTATATGGTAGAAAATACCTTGAACTGGGATGAAAAAAATGATTTGCGCAAAAATTGGCGCTTGGTTAATGCTAAAAAAAGCTCAACCAGTCAAAAGAAAACGACAAAAACTAATACACAACCTAAAATAACACAGATAAGATCCAGTCAGAGCAGAAGTGCTGCTAATCCACCGCGTTCTTCCTCTAATAATAGTAATAAGGGAAGGAGTCATAAAATAACTGCTCCCAAAATAGATAATTCAATTAGTTTTACAAATAGTGCCCAAAGCGGTCAAATAAATACAGGAAGAATAATTATTTCAAATCAAATCAGAGGGATTTAATTTGTCAAAAATATGACCCCGGGGCATAAATCCGGGGTTTTCCCTTACCCAACTGCAGTTTATTACCTGCCATTCATTTCTTCTATTATCCTATCGATATGCAAAATTTGCAAAAAAGTATAAAATTTTCATCTAATGTTCCGATATATATATAAGGATAAAATATCGACACCATTAGATGGCACTTTTGCAGCTTGTATTTTAAGTCTTAAAATATATATTTATTTAGGCTAAAATTTGGTCATTTATTTATTATCCGATGTATGTTAATATACTTAATGAGTTATTTGGTAATATAAGTAATTCTGATAGGGAAGGGAAGGAAGAAGAAGCATTGAACATTGAAAAATTCGAAGTATTTAAAGCAATAATTAAAAATGAAAGTTTTACAAAAGCAGCCAAATCTTTAAACTTAACTCAACCAGCTATTAGCGCCCAAATAAAGCAACTGGAAAATAAATATAATGTAGTTTTATTTGAAAGAAATAATAATGGCGTAAAGTTAACCGATGCCGGTCAGGTGTTTTACGATTATGGACAAAAGATACTTGCTCTTTATAATGAAATGGAAATTAATATACGCAAAATTTAATAGTAAATAAATTTAGCCGCACAAGAAACATAACGCTTATGCTTAGTTAAATCACTGTGCGGCTAATTTTTGCATTTCTTACATCTTCTCATAATGAACATTATGTAAACTGTTAGCTTTTTATACTGCTCTCTAGTTATCTTTCTTTAAGATCTTACAAAAGTTCTTATGGTGAGCTTATCTCCTGCTGTGAGTCAAATTTTTTAATTAAAATGCTGACAGCTAATATTTTGCGTTTTAAGCGATTTAAATTCATTCCGGTATGTTTTATGTGTAAGTATTAATAAATTTTATATATTTTAAGCTGCTCGCGAAGTAATTTGCTGTTAATAATATTAGCTTTAATTCATTTTTTTGCATGATATAAATTGTACATATTTAATAGCATGTAATGTGATGCTATAAAGTAATTCCTGCTTGAGATGATCTGCAGTAATTTTAATCCATTTTGAACATCTCTTTTCATACAATAACTATACTAGTTAACATAATACAATTATCGTAATCTATATTTATTTTTATACTAATTTATCAATAAAAAATAGAATGTTTTTCGCACACTTTTTATCCATTAAATAAAAGCCTGTATCATATCCAAACATTTCAACATAAATTAAAATCCATAACTTCGCCCTCTTCTGGTCTTGTTAAAATGCATATATTACGCGCTCCAAGGTAAATATAATACAAGTAAAATGTGCAAACAATTCCGGAAGGGACATGGTAAAAATGACATTAATGACAAAGCAGCAGTATGTGGAAAGCTTAAAACAAACCGGTGTTAAAGCCTATCTGTTCGGGGATTTAATCGATAATCCCCACGAGCACCCTATGATTCGTCCCTCGGTAAATTGTCTGGGAATGACCTATGAGTTAGCCGAGATTCCTGAATTCCAAGGCCATATGATCGCAACCTCCCATTTAACTGGTAATAAGATCAATCGCTTTACTCATATTTTTCAAGGAACAGATGATTTAATCGCTAAAGTTAAAATGCAAAGGATTTTGGGACAAAAAACTGCCTCATGCTTTCAGCGCTGTGTAGGAATGGATGCGATCAATGCTGTCTACAGTACAACTTTTGATGTGGATAATGATTGCGGCACCCATTACCATGAAAATATCAAAAAATTTGTGGAAATGATTCAAGAAAAAGATCTGGTGGTTGTAGGAGCAATGACAGATCCAAAAGGAAATAGAAAGTTGTCTCCCAGCAAGCAGGCTGATCCTGATCTATACCTACATGTTGTAGAAAGGCGTCCGGACGGTGTTATTGTAAAAGGAGCCAAGGCACATCAGACAGGAGCGGTTAACTCCCATGAAATTTTAGTAATGCCTACTATCTCAATGAAACCTGAAGATAAAGATTATGCCATATCTTTTGCTGTCCCGGTGGGGGCAAAAGGAATCTTTATGATTTATGGACGTCAATCCAGCGACACCAGAAAAATGGAAGAAAGTGCAGATCTCGATATTGGCAATTATACTTTTTCCGGACAAGAGGCTTTAATCATCTTTGATAATGTATTTGTCCCAAATGAACGAATTTTCTTAAATGGTGAAACTGAGTATTCAGAAAATATGGTTGAACGATTTGCTGCCTATCATCGTCAAAGTTATGGCGGATGCAAAGTCGGGGTAGCAGATGTACTCATCGGAGCCGCTGCTTTATCTGCTGAATTCAATGGTGTTGAAAAAGCGAATCATATAAAAGATAAACTCATCGAAATGGTTCATTTAAACGAGACATTGTATAGTGGTTCCATTGCCTGCTCAGCTCTGGGCTATCGTATGCCCGCCGGCAACTACAATGTTGATTTAATGTTAGCCAATGTAACCAAACAAAATGTTACCCGTTTTCCTTATGAAATAACCCGATTAGCTGAAGATATAGGCGGCGGCTTATTAGCAACTATGCCTTCTGAAAAGGACCTTAAAGACTCTAAAATTGGCCCTTACTGTGAAAAATACTTAAAAGGTGTTGCAGATATACCTACCGAATACCGACTGCGAGCGCTGCGGCTAATTGAAAATATAGCCTTAGGACCAGGTGCTTCTGTTTATCGGGTTGAATCCCTGCATGGTGCCGGTTCACCTCAGGCGCAAAGAATCATGATTTCAAGATTGGCAAATTTTGACGTAAAAAAGAAATTTGCCCGATTGATTGCCGGCATTGATAAGCCAAAAACAGAGACCGACTAAAACTAGTTCAATATGGGAAGGAAGCAATAATATGGATAAAAACAAAAATAGAATAAAAGATAGAGAAAAAAGCAATCCGGAACTTAGAAAAATGGAGCCAAGGGATAATGCGCACGCAGGGATGATTAACGGCAAAGTCATTGGGGTCCATGAGAGCAAGCACGAAAAAAGAAGACGAAAGGTTTAAATGTACATTTATCGTTCAGGTAGTGGAATGAATTCTTTTTCACACAATTCAGTTGTTGCAGTACCTAAGCTCAGGTTGTCAGCCTTGGCTAAGAAATCATCTGCCATATCGACAGCTATCCAAAGCTCAACCTTAATCCGGTCAGTAAATTGAATATCTGTTACCTGGTTCATAATATTGGAGAACTGTTTTTCAAAATTCCCATAATAAGCATAGTCCAAGGTGATTCCAATTTTCTGACAGTATTCCATGTTTACGATTTTAGATGCATCCAGTGCGGTTTGAACAGACTGGGTATATGCCTTTACTAAACCCCCGGTTCCAAGTAAGGTTCCGCCAAAATAACGAATTACAATGGCCATGACATTTTCTAAGCTCTTCATCTTAAGCACGTTTAGCATCGGCCATCCTGCTGTCTTGCTTGGTTCTCCGTCATCACTGCACCGTTCCAGTAAAGCAGCATCCTGCTTTATAATATAGGCATAACAATAATGATTGGCACCGGGATATTTTTGCCTGGCATCGCGAAGTGCTTTTTCTACACTCTGCAGTTGGTTTTGTGGAATTAATAAAGAGATAAATCTGGACTTTTTTATATTTATCTCAGTGGTCACGACTTCCTTAATGGTCTTATAAAACATCGGTATTTACCTTTCAGCATTTCATTGTCAGAGATAACACTTCTGGTCAAATTCTATTTGTCTACTGAACTCGAAATGCGGCACCTCTATTTTTCTTCACCTTTTCAATAGTTCGTGTAATGTAGCTGTTCAATTTCGCTTCAAAAACTTCTTCAGTAATCTCCTTATTCTGAATCATGAACAAACCCTTTTCCCAACTGGCAGTTAAAATAGGATTCAAAAGCTCTTTGGCTGACAACCGTACCAGTTCTACAATCGCCTCCCCTTTCGGTTCTGGTGAAACAATCTGGGTTTTGGAGTTAATTTTAATATAGCCAATATCCTTAAGCTTCTTGATAATTCCCGAACGCGTGGCTGAAGTACCTATGCCGCATGTCTTTATCTGCTCACGCAGTTCTTCGTTTTCGATATACTTCCCCGCTTTTTCCATTGTCAAGACTAATGCAGCATCAGAAAACCTGGAAGGCGGCTTGGTTTCTTTCTGCTCCAAATTCAGGGCCGTCGCGGTGCACTTTTCTTTTTTAATCAGCATATGAATAGGTGAGGTAGAGACCTCCTCTTCGTTTTTGGCCGGGGTGATTTCATAGACCTCTTTCCAGCCCGGATCTTTTAAGGTTTTGGAATTGGTAATAAAGAGTTCCCCGGTGATCTCGGTTTCTACCTTAACGGTATTATATTCCGCGGCCGGGTAGAAAATAGCCAAAAATCTTTTCACAATAATGCTGTACACATTCCGGCTATCTGTATCTAATCTAGATAAATCAGTCGCCACATAGGTGGGAATGATAGCATAGTGGTCAGTGACCTTGCTGTCATCAACATATCTTTTACTGTTTTTATCAATAGACAGTTTGCCAAAATCCTTTATTCTAATGACAGCGTCCTTAAACACTATATTCTTATACAACCCATTAAGGATTTTTGGTATTTCCTGAATTATATCGGTGGATAATACCCGACTGTCGGTTCTGGGATAAGATATCAGTTTTTTCTCATAGAGATGCTGAGCGATCTCTAATGTTTTATCTACCGGAAGTTTATATTTTTTATTGACTTCTGATTGCAGTTCCGCCAGATTAAAAAGTAGGGGTGGTTGTTCCTTTTTCACTTTAACCTCTACTTTTTTTACGGTGGCTTCATGTCCCTGCAATTTTTCAATGATCTCCAGGGCATCCTCCTGACTAAGATGTTTTTCTTCGTCTCCCAGTTCATCGGCTGGTTCTGTTCCTTTTTTCTTCCTGGGCTGCCATTTCCCTTTATAGGCAATACTGGTCTCTTGAGACAAAAAGCTGGCTATAATACCATAATGAACCTGGGGTACAAAGTTTCTAATTTCCAATTCTCTATCTACCACCAAACCCAGAACACAGGTCATCACTCGCCCAATGGCAATTACCGACCGTTTCTCTTCTTTGAAACGGGATGATAAATCCTTGCCATACTGGCAGGTGTAAATTCTGCTGAAATTCATGCCAAAGAGCCAATCCTCTTTAGCTCTGCAATAGGCCGCCCGGGATAAGGAATCATACTCACTAATGTCCTTTGCTTCATCAATTCCTCTTTTCACAGCATCTTCAGTCTGGGAGGATATCCATACCCTTTTGGCAGGTTTACTAGTTCCACTTTCTTGATAGACCAGACGGAATATATACTCACCTTCGCGCCCGCTGTCAGTACAAGAGTAAATTATATCTACATCATGACGGTGCATAAGTTGCCTTATAACCTCAAACTGTTTTTTTGTTCCTGCATTATCAATGACCTTATATTTATATTCCCGGGGGATGATAGGCAGATGCTCTACGCGCCATGACTTATAAGCAGAATCGTATGCATCCGGGTAAGCCATAGTAACCAGATGACCATAGCACCAACTTATAATTGCCTGGTCGTTTTCTGCATAACCCCTCCCCTTATCAGATTTGGATATTTCTAAACCTAACACACTGGCAAAGCTGCCCGCCACTGATGGTTTTTCTGTTATGTATAAATGTTTCGTCAAAATATTTCTACCTCATGCCTAAAAATTGGCTTTCATAATTTTATTTACTCAAATTTTACCTTTGATATTCTACCATGATTATATTATAAGGCAATGCCGTGTCATCATACAAAAAAGCATCTACTTCCCAGCAGATGCTTTTTAACTATCCTCCTAGTTAAATTATAATGTTGTTGTTGAAGTATATTCAACCTTAATTACATTATCTCTTTGTTTACTCAATTTGGCTTTATTTCCTTTTCCGTCTTCTAATGAAAGCTTTTCAAGTTCGTTTTCTTGGAAAAAATTTACGATAGTTGTTTCTACAAAACCTGCCCAGTTCATTTTCTTGTTATCCTCTTCCATAGTGTTCTATCTCCTTTGCTAATAATTGCCTTTGTTATTCTAATCGTGATTGAATTATAAAGCAATATCTTTCAACATAAAAAATAAAACCCAACAGATATATTGCCTGCCGGGTTATTCAAAAATATTATAAATAATCTGAGTTAACTTATTATTTCCCAAAACGTTTCTTGCCGCCAAAGAGCGCAGAAGCTGCATCAATACCCCGGTTTTCATATTTCTCCATTTCCTCTAATTCTTCATCTGTTTGTTTACGCACACGGGTGCAGACTTCAGTAAAAAAGCCTTTGCCAATGTTGTTATTTTCACCCATATGGTAGAGTTCAATAAATTCATTGGATTGATTAATATAACCATGAACATTCATATATGCTTTTAGCTGCGGATAAAGGGTATTCTTATTTAGTCCGATAATTCTGTTGCCACTGGCAGCAGTAGCAACATAGCGAGGCGAAATCGTCATTGTTTCAAAAGGTTCTTCTATCAAAGGAAGGTCTTTTTCATCAATAACTGCTCCGATAATACAGGGAACAGCTTTGGAACTTTTGGTAGGATCTGCCAGGTATATATTGATATATAAATCACTCTTAATGCCCTTGGTCCTTAAATATTTTTGTAAATCCCGTATTTTTGATGGTACTGTCCAGGTAGTACCTATATTTCTGATATAAACTATATTGAATGGACCAATTTCCCTCTCCCCTAGTTGGGATCGGGAAAGTACCTTGAAATGAAGTATTAGAAATATCAGTACCGCAAAGCTGAGTGATTCTATAGCTATAAGTATCATTTATGCGGTTGTCTCCTTTCGAAGCTAAAAAATATATCTGTAAACTTCAAGTTTACATGCTAAATATCCTTTTCCCAGCAGTATATAACGTATAGTTTTTTAATATAATACCCTACAATAAAAAAATAATTAAGTTGTCATGGACATTTGTTTATCAAAAAAGTGAGGACCTGCCTCACTTTTTTGATAAAGCATCACAATTTGCAATAATTTAATAAGTAGTAATATTATGCTTCCTTTTCAACAGAATCAGATACCACGACACCAGCTAATTCTGCTTCTTCCTCTAACCAGGCTTCTATTTCAGCAGACCAGAGATGACCAAATTCTACATCACCTTTGAAGAAATTGCTGCCATAAGCTAAGAAAGTTGCTAAAATACCAACTGCAAAGGCATAAGCTGCGCCTTTTGCCAGAAGAACACCACCGATGACACCTGCAATACCTAAGTCTCTGAAACTCTTGGATTCCATAACACCTATACGTACACTAACAAATCCCTGTACGATTAAGGTTAAGGCCAGTGCAACCGGCAGTATCGGTTTAGTAAGGGAAACTACCGGCAGTAACCAGTAACCAGTAAAGGTTCCAAAACGGAAGCTTGCCGCACCGCCGAATATGGAGTCCATACTATCCTGGCCTTTTTTGTACCGCTCACAGGTAACAACCTGCATAGCTGCCCACAGGGGACCACACATGGTAATATCAGGACCCATGACTGACATAATCAAGTTTCTCATACCAAAAATTAAATGAGCGCGGTTCGGGTCGTAGTCGATTTTTTCATCAGGTCTGGTGATGTCGGCGTCTTTTACCAGAGCCTGGCTCTGTACTACGTCACCGAATAATACTATATAAACTGCTAAAATTGTTGGTATGGAGGTAATATACATGGTAAATGTAGGCCAGCCAATTGCACCCCAGGGAACCCAATCAGTCCATAAGACTCCAAAAGCAGGTTTGCTAATACCCCATTCAACTACCCACCAGGAACTTTCACCAACCAGAGGTGCTACAATGATAGCAACGATAATACACGGAAGGATACCCAGGTTGGCTATGGTTGTCCAAATACCGCCCCTTGTGCTTAGCTGTTTAAAATGATTGGAGAATAATAGGTAAAAAGCTACTACCAGACATAATGTACAGGTAATAGGAAATGCTTCGAACTTTCCGCCAGTGGTAAAAATCATGTAAATTGCTGAGAAACCAGCGCCCATAATTACACCGGATTTAATTGCAGATGGAATCAAACTTATCAACTTACCTGCCAATCCTGTAATACCCAAGAATATAGCAAAGATACCAAGACCCATCTCAAAAGCAACCAATGCCTGCATTCTGGGTGCCCCTTCCGGGAACATCAAACAATAAGCAATCAGCAGTGGTATAGCCGGTGTAATCCACCCTGGTATAACCGGGTCACCCAGCAGTGTATGCCAGCAATAAAGAAAACCGTTTAAAACAACAATTGCCAGTGCGACCTCAAAAGGCATCCCCAGATTTTCTGTTAACATAGGAATAGCGCCGAGACATACTGCACACATGATAAGTCCCTGAATATAGTCTGCCCATTCCCACCTATAGTGGAAATACGGTAGTCTTATTTTGAAAGGCCCCGCTGGTATAAAACGTTGTTCCTCACCGTATTCACGATATTTGCGCATTTTTAATCCCCTTCCTATTTCAAATTAATTGGGTTTATGCATAATAAATTTTTTTTACATTTTGTTTTAATTCAGCCCGGAAATCAGGGTGAGCTATATTTATCAGCGATTCCATTCTGTGCTGCACGGTCTTCCCTCTTAGTGCGGCAATACCATATTCAGTTACTACATAATCAATATCATATCGGGAAGTTGTAACACAGGCTCCAAAATCTAAAGTGGGTACAATTCTTGAAACAGTTCCTTTAGCAGCAGTGGAAGGCAATGCAATGATAGATTTGCCACCCTTTGAGCGGGCAGCACCGCGGACAAAATCAACCTGTCCGCCTACTCCGCTAAACTGTACCGGGCCCAAAGTATCCGCAGCTACCTGGCCAAATACATCAACCTGCAGAGCTGAATTAATCGCTAGCATTTTATCATTATGCATGATTACATAAGGATCATTTACATAATCCACCGGGTACATTTCAACCATCGGGTTTTCATTTACCCATTGATAAAGTTTTTTACTTCCCATCAGAAACGTTACTACTATTTTCCCGTTATGCAGGGTTTTCTTACGGCAGTTGATGATACCTGTTTCAGCCAGTTCTACTACTCCATCGGAAAACATTTCGGAATGAATTCCCAAGTCATTTTTTTGGGTTAAAAACTGTAAAACGGCATCTGGTATGGCTCCGATACCAAGCTGTAATGTAGCACCGTCTTCTACTAGGTTTGCGATATTACGTCCGATTTCTTTTTCAATATCGCCAATTTTGGGTTGGCCTAACTCAATTAAGGGTAAATCACAGGGAACAAAGTAATCAATTTCCTCAACGCGAACAATTGAATTTCCATGAGTTCTTGGCATATTGGGATTTATTTCTGCTATAACCGTTTTTGCTGATTTAATGGCCTGTAAGGTGTAATCTACTGAAACACCAAGGTTGCAAAAGCCAAATTGATCCGGAGATGATACTGTTACCATAGCTACATCGACCGGAAGACGTTCTTCCCTAAACAATGCAGGAATTTCCGAGAAAAAACAGGGTGTATAATCTGCCCTTTCTTCTTTGACAGCCTGACGCGTTGGGCCGCCGATAAACAGTCCGTTATGCCTGAAGTGACCAGCCATTTCCGGTTTGGCATATAAGCCTTTTCCCATCGCTACCATATGCACGACTTCAACATTTTCCAGTTCATCTGCTCTTTCAACCATGGCCGGAGGCAACATCTGCGGCTCGCCACAGGCGTGGCCTAGAACTACTCGGTCACCGGATTTGATGCACTTTACGGCCTGTTCCGCTGTTACTAAATTTCTACTGTAATGATCTTGCCAATTTGCCAACTCCATTCTCCTCCTTTCTATTCATATTTGGCTTACCTTTGTAGTTTATTCAGGCTGCTGGCGACTGTGGGGATTTAAGTAAATATTCCGCAGCCATCACTACTTTGAGTAATGGTTTTTTTCGATTATGGATAAAAATATATGGGCAGGTAATCGGAATATATACATATAAAGGCACTTTATAAATTTCTATAATTGTTATTTCATCAAACTGCAAAGCTAATAAATAATTTTGGTTTTTGTCAGTTAAATTTGCTGTAAATCTAATTTATCCGAATACCTACCCAGTTTTTGTTGTTTTAGATAAAAATTATTTCCAGGTCACATCAGGGTTTTCCCGGTTCCCGCAGAGTTTCTCAGCCAATTCTTTGCGATGTTCAAGGTCAACCAAACGGGTAATCATGATTCTTTGTGCCTGAGGAGAACCGGCACCATGCATTGATTCAGTTAGATAACCTACTGCCGCACAACCCAGAGTGAGATTTTCAATCAATCGCAGCATACGCTGGCGTTTTTCAACTGGTACACCTTCATTAGTAACCGTATATTTCTTGACTAAATCACCTATTTCCGGATGATTATAGTCTTTTTCTGAAGGCATGGTTACAAATAAACCGCCGGCAAGATCCTGCGCAAGTCTGGCAATCTCATAAGGAAAACGGGTAACATTTTGTTTACAGATGTTGGCCAGCAATATATCAATTAAATAATTACCGGCTGAAGTTTTTCTTCCTTCTGCTGAACAGGCAATGCCACAGGCATAAAGGGTCTCGTTAAGATGGCACATTTCAATAAGTTTATCTTTGACATGAGATGCTTTGGAAGCTCCCTGATAATCAACTATAGCTTTTGAGGCACCAATCAGATTGTCGCCAACTCCAACTTTGCATCCACCATAGCTTTGGCGGTGATATCCGGCAAAACGCTCTACTATCATGGTTGTAAAGTCTACTTCACCACACATGAATACTCTATCCCAGGGTACGAAAACATTATTGAAAATAGTCATAACTTCCTGTCCACCAAAATACTTGTTGCCGATGTCAATGTCGCCGCCCTCAAGCTTACGGGTATCACAGGACTGGCGGCCATAAACATAAAGCATACCAGGTGCATTCAGTGGAATAGCAAAACATACAGCCCAGTCTTCTTCCCCTTCTTTTAGGCTGTTATTGGGCATTACCAGTATTTCATGGGAGTTGATCATACCGGTTTGATGTAATTTACATCCTCTGACTACGATTCCATCTTCTCTTCTTTCCACTATTCGAAGATAAGCATCCGGGTCTGGCTGTTGCCCAGGGGTCTTGGATCTGTCACCGCGGGCATCTGTCATACAACCGTCGACAACCAGGTCTTTTTCCTGAATATCAGTGAGCCAGTTTTTAAAACGCTGATGATAATCTGAGCCATGTTTTTCGTCCATTTCGAAAGTAGTATTATAGAGAGCATTAATTGCATCCATTCCTACACATCTCTGGAAGCAGCATCCGGTTTTTTGCCCCAGTAGTCTCAGCATTTTTACCTTTTTAATCAAGTCATCGGTGCTTTGATGAAGATAAGTGAAACGATTGACTTTATTGCCGGTTATAGTGGAAGTGGCAGTCATAAGATCCTCATATTCCGGATCCATTGCCAGTTTATAAGTCATTGCCATTGCATTAATGGAAGGTCTTATAATCGGGTTGTCTACATAGTTATCAACCTTTTCTCCAAACATGTACAAATTAATTTCTCCTGCCAGTGCCCGGAGATCATCGATATACTCCTGAGGTGATTTTAAAGACATAAATAAGACTCCTTTCTGGTATTTACAACGTCTAACACAGCAGCTGCTAAAAACAAGATCTTGTATTGTTATGCACAGAAACTTATAATGCATATTTCATACCAATAAACAAAATCTATCTATTGTTTAATATCTTTAATGGATATAATGCGATTTAATGGTTGAACAAGGAAAGCTAATCATGTTTTTAAAAAAGAATAAGCGATACTAATATGTATCGCTTTAATTTAAATAAATGTGAAAAACACGAAAAATATAATTGTAAGATATGAATATATGGCGGAGTAAGTGTATGGATTTAGTAATGTATCGGACGAATCATTATTGTATCAGTATCAGTCTTCACATTCATGGCATATTATTCCATAACGGGCTGCTTTGCGAACTACTGTTGGTTGACTAACTCCTAGCAGAACCGCTGCCTTTCGAGTGCTTTTGCATATTTTAAGGGATTTGCTAATCATTGTTTTTTCTAATTCTTCAACTGCATCCTTTAACTTTAGATCCTCCTGAAAAGATATGTTATTATAACCTGCCTGTTCCTGATTGATATCTTGGAAAAATTTTATTTCTTTAATAACCCGGCCTGGTGAAGTAACATAAGCCCGTTCAATGGAATTTTGTAACTCCCTCACATTACCGGGCCAGTTGTAGGTCATTAGTTGACTAATTAAATTTTCATCAATTTCTTTATTTAGTCCATAAATATTATTGAATTTTTTCATAAAGAAATAAATGAGTGGTGGAATTTCTTCCATTCTTTCCCTAAGGGGCGGGACGTTGATCATTACTACATTGAGTCTGTAGTAGAGATCTTTTCTAAATTCACTGTTTTGTACCATTTCCCATAGATCACGGTTTGTAGCTGCAACTATACGAACATCTATCGAAATTGGCCTAATGCCTCCCACGCGTATAATTTCATGTTCCTGAATAGCCCGCAATATTTTAACCTGCAAACTGAGAGGAAGTTCGCCAATTTCATCTAAAAATAGAGTTCCCTGGTCTGCAAGCTGAAATATACCCATTTTACCGTTTTTTTGCGCCCCGGTAAAAGCGCCTGGTTCATAACCAAAAAGCTCTGATTC
>CAZLVY010000010.1:0-10388 GCA_964563125.1 uncultured Syntrophomonas sp.
AGTATTACTTCCGATAATGATGTGTTCTATTTTAGAAAAAGATAAGTTAAGCAGAGCAGAATATTAATAAGTTAAGGACCGGTTCGAATGAGCCGGTCCTTTAGCCAGTTAAAATTAATTTGCTGTTATCTGATTAAATTGTTCAAAGGCCGAAATTAAGCGTTTGCTGTCTGCTTAGTCAGCTAAAATTAAATTGGGTATCTCTACAGATGTCTGGTCGTCTACTTTAATAATAAATAAATCGCCTTCTTCGTGCAAAATAGTGTTCGTTTCAGCTTCGCTGGTTTTCATCTGTACTAAATTACTCTGTAATAATGATTGATACTGAGAAGGAAATACTTTGCCCGTTTCCAGTGGAATCCGTTCTATTTTTATATAAATATCTTTCCATGCCCGTGATATATTTCGCGGTGCCATCAGTCTTTCTAAATCAGAACGGATATTGGCCAGCAGATTAAGGTATGTATCTAGCAGATTGACTACCTCTAAGTACTGGTCCATAACTTGCCTGGCATGAAGATGTTTTTCTTTAAAAAAGGCCATCAGATAAGTTAGAGAGGACAACTCTAAATTTAAGCGCCTTTGCCAGTAGGGTAAAGGACTGCTGTCTGGTGATGATGCTCTCCAATCAGTCGTAGCTAGTTTATCAGTATGTTTTTCAATAATTGCGGTGGTTTGTTGATAAAAATATGCGAAATCAGGTTCACTGGCCTGGTAAAAATCCTCATACAATCTGCTTACTTCCTCAAGACAATCTGTCACTCTGGTGTTCAGAAGACGCGCATATTCCGCCGGCAAAGAAATTACTGTTGTTAAATGCGGCAGCATAGTATTCGTATTAATACTGTAATAAATACTGCGGTCCAGAATAGTTGTTAAAGCAACAAGCCAATCATTAAAATCCCTGGCCAGCGCAAAATTTGTTTTAACAGCGTTTTTAGAGCCGGGTCTTAATAATTGCATATAAACCAGCAGTTGGTTCTTTATATATTTGTTATAAAAATGGTTAATGGAGACGGGGGCCTTCTTAATATAGTCATCCATGCTAAAGCTGATGCTTTCGATTAAGCTAACGGCATTCTCTGCCTTTTCCCAAAATTCTCTGCTGTTATTAGGCAAAAGGCTGCTCAAAAACTTGAAATGGGATAGTAAAGAGTTTACTGCTTTGAGGTCATTTTGACTGTTGAAATCCATTTTAAGGACTAGCTGAGTAAGAGAATTAAAGTCGGGAAGCTGATGCAATGCGGTCATGAACGATTCATCCTCTGCCAACTGGAGTAAATCAAGCGTAAATAATCTGAATAACTGTAAATTATCCAGCAACTGTTTGAGTGCCAAGAGAAAATCAGCATTGCTCATACTTTGATATCTGGTAGCGGCAATTAGTTTGTAATTAATATCATGTCGTGATTTAGACAGGAGAGTCCCGATAGTTTTAACTTGATTATAGAGCGTAGCATACCGCTGCAAACTAGTCATTATATCCTGCTGCAGGCGGTCTTCCTGACGCCGAAGTTTAAGCAGTCCCGAAATTTCATTATTGATAAGGCTCATAAACTGGGGCAAATAATGGTCATTAAAACTACGATAATAATACGAGTTCAGAGCTTGTATATATTCATCAAGAGGGTCGATATTCGATATGTTAAAATCAGGTCTCGCTATTATTGTAATTTCTTGTCCCAGCTTTTTAAGCATTGTTTCCAATAATTGTTGGTATTCGCTAATATTAACTTCTTTATTCACTACAACACCCCCAGGTATTTACCGGCAGCTATCTGGCGTAGTCTGGCAGCATCTTTGTTCTTGGATAATTTTAACTTATGGACAAGCCCGGTTGAGTTGTCGCTTTTATTATATAATTCAATTTCGGTAGTTATCCGCCTGGCTTCGTTACGACTTTCATCATTTGCCAGGGGTGCCAGGCTTTCTACTAAAGAGTTATTAATGAAAAGAGAACTCGGTACCCATTGAAATAACAATAATGCTTTACTGAGGAGAAAATTGGCCAGAAAATTGGCATCAGCTAATTGCCTGTTTATAAGAAAGCACAGCAACTGCATGGTAATAAAAGCTTCGTGGGGTAGCGATACCAACTTTTGTTCTACCAATGATGTTAGCTCTGTTACTCTTTCTTCAGTAAAACCAGTATTCAGATCTAAATTACTTAAAAGCACATACTCCTCAGGACGAAAGAGGGTTATTTGCTCAGCCGCAAATGCTATTTGATAAAGTGCATAATTGGTGGCAGATAGTCCTGCGAATTGCAGCGAAACGTACAAGTCGAGATACTTTATGGTGACATTATCAAGCTCCAATTGGGGAAAATAATCATGGTAAATACTGATGGCAAAGTGATTGGCCGCCTCACGTTTATGAATCAGGCTATAAACTGAGACAATTTTGCGCAGCAGTTTGCTGAATTTATTTAGATCCGCTTCTGACAATTCAATTGAAAATTCCTGATAAAGTTCTATTAATAGAGCAAGGCTGTCGTCAATCATACCGGCCTTAAAAAAGATATCAACCGCTTCCAGAATAGTATTTAAGCGGATGCCACGTTCAGCGTTCTCGGTCATACTAGTTTGGAGCAGCTCAATTCCATTTGTGAGAAGACTTATTTTATCACCTTGAATAGAG
This sequence comes from uncultured Syntrophomonas sp., assembly GCA_964563125.1. Classification (GTDB taxonomy): domain Bacteria; phylum Bacillota; class Syntrophomonadia; order Syntrophomonadales; family Syntrophomonadaceae; genus UBA1368. Next base: position 2,641 of record CAZLVY010000010.1, read on the forward strand.
GGTAAAGCTGAGTTAATTATTTGATCATCAAGATCATAAAAAAAGGCCTTTCTTTTTTCTTTTATCAAGTGCAGGCGTTGGTTAATAATTTTTCTCCACTGCGGATTAGCGCTGCGGGAAGCTAAGAATGAACAAGCATTGGTGTCCAGGGTAGCAGCAATGGAGACAAAATGATCATTGAATTTATCTGTATAAAGATTAACCAGGTATTGGAGTTTTCTGAAATCGAGCTTATTTTGCCGCAGAAAATTCGTGAGAAAGGCTAAAAACTCATTGAGCCTTGCTTCATCTGCTACCAGCCATGTCAAAACGGGTGAGAGATGCATGTTTTCCACCAGCAATGACCAGAAGGTGTCTTTTTGACCACAAAAATACCATGCCCTCCATAAAGCCTCCACATCTTCTTCAGTATTTATTGGCAAAAGGCTGCCAGTACCTTCTTCCGAATTTCTCAACTGACGACGCTGGTTTAATTCCTGTTCCCATTGGATAAAAAGATTGTCATTTAGTAATGGTTTTACCGTTGATAAATTATTATCCTTCATAACTATTGGCTTCACCCTATCTGTCGTAAAAGATTTTATTGAGAAAACTGCAGGCATAGCGTGCTTTATTCTCGTCCGACTCACTTAAAAATATGTAATAGTATATGGATTTCTCTTTATTTGTAAAGATTCCTCCTAATTGATCTGGACGCAAATATTCAATGCGGTCCTGGACAGCTTTAGAGCGGTTAAGATAACGGTAAGTCTGCAAACGGCTGATGAAAGGATAGCGGGATAGCCTATCGAAATGGGCTTTTATACCAGTCTCTTTATAAGGATTGGCTTCCTCATATTTCACTACAATGTCTTTTTCTCTGCTGACAGGAAGCTCACGGGGTTTACTATCATGAAGCAATTCATATAACCATTTTTTAAAACGGAAATCAGAAGAGTTTTTTAAACTAATCAAAAATGGCTGCAGTTCAAACGGAAATAGATTGGGGCTATTTTCCCACTGGTCGATTAGCGCCGGATTAAAACATATAAAGTTGATAAAGTCATCCAGATCAACTGCAAAACGGGGCAATTCAGAAGCATATTCATTTTGTAATATAGATGCATAACGTTCATAAAACAGTAAATGGGATTCCGGTGACTCCCAGCGCAATTTCTCTATATATTCCATAAGTCGGTTGTATTCGTCACTGCTTAGAGATAGTTCACGATCAAGCTTTTTTATAATGCTTCGCATAAATACCTCCACCTTTATTTACCTTTAATAGTTTTAAGAGAAGAGACTGAATGTATAGCCAGCCGCCTTAAGATCTTTAATAATTTTATCCAGAGCCACAGTGTTACTTTCAGACACTGCATGCAATAGTATTACTGCTCCGGGATGAATGTTGTCCATTACATGTTGATAGGAGTATTCTGCTCCCGGTTGTTTATTAGGGTCCCAATCATTAAAAGCCATGCTCCAAAATACTGTAGTATAGCCGAGGTTAGCTGTAGCTGCTAAACTGGCATCACTGTAAAGACCCATCGGTGGTCTCAGATACTTGTCCATAGGTATTCCAGTCAGAATAGTATATTTTTCCTCAAGATCTTTAATTTCAGATTCAATGATTCTAGCTTCTGCAATACCCATATCGGGATGATTAACGGTATGGTTTCCGACCAGGTGTCCTTCCTGTTTCATACGTATAACCAGATCAGGCTGGGAGTTCAAATAATGACCTGTTATAAAGAAAATGGCTTTAACATCATTGGCTTTTAGTGTATCAAGGATTTGTCCCGTATAACCTAATTCATATCCTTCATCAAAGGTGAGATAAATTTTATTGTCAGGACTTTCAAGATAATAAAGAGAATTATTTGCGTTAAGACGTACTTTAATAGTTTCATCTACATAAGGCACCTGATGCTGATTATTGCGCTGAAAATACCAGGAATCTGATGTAGCTGGCGGGGGCACCTGCTCCATAGGTTCAATTGGAGTAATTGGGGTCGGGTCTGGTTCATTATTTACAGGTTCACTCGTTTCAATTATTGGTGCAGGAGCAGGCTCAACTACCGAAACCGATACAGGAACCTCTTCCCGATTGGCACAACCAGTCAAGAACAGTAATGAAAATAATAATGACAGGATAAGAAATAATGATCGTTTGGCTGGTTTGTTCATGCTGCATCTCCTTTAATATTTATATTCAATTATTATTTTTATATGGGTGGTAGTTCAATATCAAAAATTAACTCATCTTCGAGATGGCTGAATTTGATAATGACATTATCTTTCATTAATAATATGACATGAGTATCAGTCAGAGATAAGATCCGCTCGATAGTGTTTCCTTCCATATAATCAACTAACATTTGATAATCCTCTAATAACCAGGGAGATACCTTCTTATTATTCATTAGTTCACCACCTCTATAATAATATATTTGATTCAACAATTTAAGTTACTATTTGCAGTTATATAGATTTGAAAGTTTGGAAAGTGAAGGGAAAGACCATATTGTGCTAAAATAATACTGCTTATTTGTTATAATAAAAACTAATTAAGTCAAAGGGGATATTGGAATGAAACGTGAAAGCTGGGTCAGCAAATTCAACATATTAATATTTCCTCTCCTTTCTGTGATTTTAGCTTTTGCTATTTATAGTGATAACCGCCAGGTATTTGCTAATCAGGATTCCAGCATGTATACCTATATTAATAATTTGCGCTACGGTAATATCGGTTATGGTTCTGAATCAAGCTCCCAGGGCAACAATATTTCTTTTGATGAACTTGAAATCGGCGATATAATTGTAGGTGGCTATCCCGGATGTGCCTATGGGCGCTTTTCACATGCCGCTATTTATATTGGAAACGGACAGGTAATAGAAGGATATCTGGACACTGGAATATCTATTCATTCCATTGAACATTTTTGGGATTATTCTCAGATAGCTTTGTTAAGAGTAGAAGCCGCAGATGAAGTGAAATTAGCTGCCACCGAATATGCTAAACAAAATGAAGGGGATATGTTTTTTTCTCTCGCCTTTAAAGAGGGGGACCGTATTTGGAACTGTACTAAAATTATTTGGCAGGCATATATGGAACAGGGGCTAGATTTGGACTCAGTAGGAGATATATGGGTGGCACCAGACAGTTTTTATAATAGTTCCAAAGTAACTATCATTGAGGAAAGGGGAAATATTCAATAGCTGCTAAAGTATTTCGACTTTATTTAATACATTTATTTGCTCTTATTGCTATTACCCTGGCTACTTATTATCCAGGACTTGATATTGCGCTTTCTATTATATATCTTGTGGTGTTAACACTGGAAATTCGAAAGACAAACTTTAAAGGCATAACAGCAAAATTATGGTTGGCATTTAGTTTACATTTGCCGGGTATAGTCTTTACAGTTGTCAGTTTAGCAAAAATTACACAATGGGATTTAAGCAGTTATACGCTTTTTATTTTACAATACTGGTATATTCCGCTGGTTCCCCTCATATCAATGGTATCTTTAACAACTAAATCAGGAGTCCCCCTGTATCAATATATACTTTTAGGAACCCCTTTATTGATGAGTATTTACTATCTGTTAGGTTTGCTGATAAGTGAAAGAATAAAAATCCGCCAGCGCTCCTAAAAACTAAAAATTGAATCAACCAACAATAATTTAAGAAGCAAGGCTGGCGAATTAATAAAAAAAACGGTAACTACTGTTTGTTTGCCTGTTAAGAATTACAAGTTGGCTTTAATTGTTACCGTCTAGTATTTATAGTTTAGACAATTACTACAAATAATATACAGAAAATAAAGAGTCAGCGATACTTTTTGGTGTCCCTGGTTAGAGGGACGGTGTTGAAAATAAATTAAGATTTATCCTTCTAGTGAAGGGACTTAATTTGTGCTTTTCAGTATCGCTGACTCTAAGGATATTATGTGTCGTTATGATTTATATATACTGGTAAATTATAGTAAATATCTGAAAAGTAGAAAAGTAAATATTACAAATAAGGAGGCGACTATGGATAATACCAATAATTTAAGCCGGCAACTAAAAATAGGCTCAGTTTTATTAAAAAACCGTATTATTATGCCCGCTATGGGAACCGCATTGGCTAACGTATCCGGCGAAGTTACCAGGCAGATGATAGATTATTATGAGGAAAGAGCCATGGGAGGGGCAGGTGGAATAATTGTTGAAATCGCCTGTGTAGATAGTCCGGTCGGTAAAGCTAGTCTGACACAAGTATGTATTGATAAACCGCAATATTTGGCAGGACTAAAAGAACTGAGTGAAGCAATTCAGGCCCACGGCTGCAAAGCTTTTATACAACTGCATCATGCCGGACGTCAGACTTCACAGTTGGTAACTGATGGAGTGCAGCCGGTGGCACCTTCTCCTATAGCATGTCGATTTATGAAAGTAGAGCCTCGGGAACTAGAGTCTAAAGAGATTAGTATAATAAGGAACAAATTCATTATGGCAGCCTCCATGGCGAAACAAGCGGGCTTTGATGGTGTGGAAATTCATGCTGCCCATGGATATTTACTGAGCCAGTTTTTATCCCCATACAGCAACCATAGAACCGACGAATATGGGGGAACAACAGAGAATAGAGTTCGGCTGGTGGCAGAAATAATTAGCGGTATAAAGAGGCTGATGCCTAATCTGCTGGTAATTGTTCGTTTCAATGTTAATGACTTTACCATGGAAGGAATCGATTTAACTGAAGGGATAGAAATAGCCAGGTATTTGGAAAAAGCAGGTGCAGATGTTTTAAACGTTTCCTGCGGCATTTATGAGTCAGGTCACACCAGTATTGAACCGGGCTTTTTTGATGAAGCCTGGCGCATTGAAATGGTGGCTCAGGTTAAAAAGGCAGTAAATGTGCCGATTATAGCAGGTGGCGTCCTTAGGCATCCCGAAAAAGCTGAAGAAATTCTGGCCAACCGGCAGGCTGATTTAGTTTGGATAGGTCGCGGTATGCTGGCAGATCCTGCCTGGGCGCTTAAAGCCATAAGCGGGCAAACAGATAAGATAAGACATTGCATATCCTGCAATAATTGTATTGACAGCATAAATAAAGGCCTGCATATACGCTGCGCAGTTAACCCACGAGCAGGCCGGGAATATAAACTGAACCTCACCCGCTGCCTAAAGGGAATCAAGGCTCTAATTGTGGGAGGAGGACCTGCAGGGATTCAGGCGGCCTTGGGTTTAGATGCGGCAGGCTGCAATGTCACTCTAATAGAAAAAGGATCTCTATTAGGCGGACAGTTACAGATTGCTGACAAACCACCATATAAAGAAAAGATTGGTTGGATGCGGGATGCCCTTATTAAACAACTGGAACAGACTAATGTTAAGGTGAAATTGAATACTCCCTGGAAAAACGAATTGGCGGAAGAATTAGAGTTCGATATCCTGGTTTTGGCGGTTGGCTCCCAACCAACAACTCCGACAATAAGCGGGCTGGATACAGCAGAAGTGCAAAGACTGGATGATATTCTGTCGGGTAAAGTTGTATTAAAACAACAAAAAGTATTAATTATAGGTGGAGGAAGCAGTGGCTGCGAAGCAGCAGAATATCTGGCACCAGATAATGAAGTAACAATTGTGGAACAATCCAAAAAATTGGCTGCAGGTTTAGAAAATATGAATCGCTTAGGTCTTATGGCTCGTATTAAAGGTCTGAGTATTAAAACCAAAAGGGGATATATCGTCAAAAATATTAAAGGAAATACCATACATCTGATGAAATTGGATGATGAAACTCAAGAGCAAATAATAGCTGATACCATAATATTTGCTTGTGGCAGCAGCAGTAATCATTTAAATATAGGAAATAAACACCGGTTTAAAAAAGTTTATATTATTGGTGATGCTAAACAGCCGCGCGGAATTATGGAAGCAATATATGAAGGAGAATTGATAGCAGAAGACCTTTATTCTCTGGTGCAGAGAAAATTTTTCCATAGGAGGGATCCACTTGATTGCGGTTGATATTCCGGGGCGCAGCCAAAATTTAGAGATTACCACTTTACTGCTTGATTTAAATGGAACCCTGACTTTTGACGGTTTCATCATTGATGGAGTAGCGGAGCGCGTAAAAAGGCTCCAGGAGAAACTTAACATATATTTATTGACTGCTGATACTTTTGGCTATGGTGCCCAAGTTGCCGCAGAGCTTAATATTGAATTTTACAAAGTCAGCTACGAAGATGGATATATAGATAAAAAAGACTTTTTACATCGTTTTACTGCTCCTAATGTTGCTGCTATCGGCAATGGTTTTAATGATTTTAGTATGCTTGAAGAAGCCGGCTTATCAATCATTATTATAGGTCCGGAAGGGTGCTCGGTAAAAGCCTTAACCAAGGCGGATATTGCTGTAAACAGCATAAATGATGCTCTGGATCTTTTATTAAACCCAATGCGTATAAGAGCTACATTGAGATCGTAATAGAAAACTTATTACAGAAAAATTTATTACTACTAAGAGGTGCCAAACCAAAGGGCATCTCTTTTTTATGATATTAGCTATACAATATTTCCAAAATCTTTAACACCAAAATATATAAGTATTGTATTATAATAAAGTAGATGTTTTGGCCACTAAATTGCCAAAACTTTTTAATGATGCTATTTTAACCCTTCTAACGAAATTCAGGACAAGTATAGATTTTAAGATAAAGTTATAGAAAGGGGTCAGCCATGATAAAAGATGCAGTTAAATTGAAGCCAGCCACCAAGGCGGATAAAGATTTAATAGCAACATTGGAGCAGGAAGCAGGAACCCAGATAAGCTTGTGCTACCAGTGTGGAAAATGTTCCGCCGGATGTCCGGCCGCCTTTGCTATGGACTATCCACCGCGGGAAATCATCAGATTATTACAGCTTAACATGGTGGAAGAAGCATTAAGTGCCAACAGTATCTGGGTATGTGCGACCTGTGAAACCTGCTCGGAAAGATGTCCGCGGGGAGTAGATATAGCATCCCTGATGGATACCTTGCGGCGGGAAGCATTAAGACAGGGTAAAAAAGGCGATAACAAAGTAGCCGCCTTCAACGCCGCCTTCTTAAACACTGTTAAACTGTTTGGCAGAACCTATGAAGCGGGAATACTCCTGCAGCACAATGCCGCAACCATGCAGCCATTTAAGGATGCTGAACTAGGACTTCCCATGGTGCAAAGAGGCAAAATCCATATTTTACCGGAGAGAATCAAAGGAAGAGACCAAATGAAAAAGATATTTGCCCGAGTACAGGAACAAAGGGAGGAGAAATAAATGAAAGTAGCATATTATCCCGGTTGTTCGCTGGAAGGCAGTGCCATTGAATATGGAGTATCAACAAAAAGAACAGCAGAGATATTGGGAGTTGAATTAGTAGAAATAGAAGACTGGAATTGCTGTGGAGCAACTTCCGGCCATAACACTGATATACTTTTATCGATAGCCTTGCCGGCAAGGAATCTGGCTATAGCTGAGAAAACCGGTCTTAATGTACTGGCGCCATGTGCCGCTTGCTACAACCGCTTTAGAAATGCCGAGCATCAGGTAAGAAACGACAGCAAGATAAAAGATAAAGTAGAACAGGTAATAGATATGGAGTATAAGGCTGAAAATGAAACCTACTCCATACTCAACTATTTAACCGAACAGGTGGGATTGGATAAAATCGCTGAAAAAGTAACCAAACCTTTAAAAGGTATGAAAGCCGCCTGTTATTATGGCTGCCTTTTAGTAAGA